>CBFHPA010000039.1:0-20961 GCA_965657565.1 Oceaniferula sp. | reverse complement strand
ATGTTGCCTGATGCCAATCTTGTCAGCAGGAGCACCTTTGAGCACATGATGGATAGTGAGACCCACCCCTGGCTCAAGACCTAAGTGCTTAGCTAACGTTTCTGAAACTGGCGCTCCACCCAAACCAACCCAAGCAATTCTTGCATCTTCCGCATTGTTTGCGGGCTGCTTATTGGCTGGATTGATACTACTTAGCTTCGCATCGCTAATATCAGTCTGTGCTTGTGGTTTTTCGATTGCATAAACAGACAAAGACAGCACAGCTGACAACGCAGCGGTAAATGCTTTAGCGCTAGCAACAGGATAATAATTGGCTCTCATTATATTGCTTGGGTTTTGTTTCTATAATCGTGTGAATACCTTAAATAATCAGCAAATAATCGCCACAAAATACTCGGTTTGTCTATTTTCATTAATAAACTTTTATCGGAATGACATAACCATCTTTCCTGGGTCGACTTAAAATTACATCTCTGCCACATGGGCTTTTGACCTTTACCTCATCCACATACTCTACCTCGACAAACCGATACGGGTTTTGAGCATCATCATAAATAATTTTCTCCTTACTGTTCAACACCGTGCTGGTAAGCACCTCAGACACCGATGGCTCTGATGACATATTGGATGATCCTATAGATGGTGCTGAAATGCCGTTCAGCTTGGCAGCGCTCTGTTTGAGCTCGGCAGGGCTGAATGCTGCAGCAGCACTTTGAGCAACTAGCTCAGTCGCCCCTTTAGGACCCAAATCTGATACTACTAAAGCTGCAACGCCAGCAATCAATGCGACCGCGGCAGCAGCACTCATAAAGCCAATACCAAATATGCCAGCTTTGTCCCGCTGTTGGCTTTCACGATCATTGAGACTAATGACGTTTTCTTGCTGCAATGAATTGTCGCTCCACTGATCCATTGCATCTGCCATTCGCCCCAGCATGTCGGAGGGCATCGTAACAGGCGCTATGTCTTTCAGATGAACTTCTAATGCCTCTAGTTCATGACTGTGAGTTTCATAATAGTTTTCCAAATAAAGATCACTCGATACATGAGCAATCATCGATTCCTCCAATCTCACATGCAACTCAGCACATACAGAGGCTGGTTCCAGGTCAACCAACTGCTCTTCAATGTTGAGAAGTTCTTGCGGTAGTTGATGTTCTTGAAAATTTGACATAATTAGAATAAATAATCACCCTGTGCAACAAGGGCATGAGGACATTATATTAGATATCGTCTTTCGCTCGGTTTGGCTCCAAAGCTTTGCGTAGCCGTTCAAGACCATAACGATATCGAGATGCAACCGTATTGAGGGAGACGCCCAGCATTTCCCCAATCTCTGCAAATGTGTGATTACCCCATACTTTCATAATAATCACTTCTGAGAATTTTGCAGGTAATTTTTTCAATTCCTGCTCAAGTAATGCTTTTTTCTCACCATTGGACCCCTCGCCATTGAACCATGGATCAGCCAATCCTCCCGTCTCACTGAATCTGTCTGCTTCAGATTTGTTCTCTCGTTTGACGCGGCGATCATTCTTACGTCCGAGATCAATGGCCAATCGTCGTATTGTGGTATAGAGAAATGGCCTCCAACATTCAGGGCCACCTTCAAAGCTACCCTCCTGCACTTTCTTGGCCAATTTAACGAGAGCATCTTGCAAAACATCTTCAGCATCTTGAGCGTTGCGTGTTTGTTGCCGTGCAAAGAGAAGCATCCTTGAGCCGTTCTCAGTCAACCAACGACCCCAATTTGGGGCTGACGATTTGAAACTCGGAGAACTTGCCTCAGCGTCCGGCGTGACCGAGCGGGCAAGACGAGATTCTCGCCTAGCGCCTGAACTGGCAAAGAAATGGGGCGTAATATTTACCTGGGTAGTGCTCACTGAACTGTTCTTTTCATTACCCATAACGATACACGCAGTAGTTATTGTCTAATATATCTAAAAAAAATAATTTTTAGCGCTAAGATTCACTCTTGGTAAGTTTCGCATCCAGATATTTAGCCGTCAATGACTTAGATGCTACTATATCACTCGGCGAGCCACTAGCTACGACTTCTCCACCGTGCTTGCCTCCGCCTGGCCCTAGATCTATGACCCAGTCAGATACAGAAACCACATCCAGATTGTGCTCCACCACTAGCACTGAATTACCCTGATCTCGTAATCTGAAAAGCACATCCAGCAACACTTGAATGTCGTTATAATGCAGCCCCGTAGTCGGCTCATCCAATAAATATAGGCAATGCCCGGTGTTGGGGCGTGAAAGCTCATAAGCCAATTTAACCCTCTGCGCCTCACCACCCGAAAGCGTGTTTGCAGATTGGCCCAACTGTATGTAGCCGAGCCCCACGTCACATAAAGCATTCAGTATTCGAGCTAATTTAGGCACATTAGAGAAAAAACCCGCAGCATCCTCTGCCGTCATCTCTAATACTTGGGCGATATTCAGCCCTTTGTAGGACACCTCTAAGGTCTCCCTATTATATCGACTACCATTGCAGGAGTCGCAGGTGATATAGGCGTCATTGAGAAAATGCATATCCAATCGAATGGCTCCATCGCCCTGACATTTTTCACAGCGCCCTCCTTGCATGTTGAAGCTAAATCGACCAACCCCATAACCACGCTGCCTTGCCAAGGGAAGCTTTGCGAAAAGAGCACGTATTAAATCAAGTGCGCCTGTGTAAGTGGCTGGATTCGAGCGAGGGCTCCGCCCAAGCGGCTTTTGGTCAACAACAATGACCTTATCTAGGTAATCAATACCATCGACGCCATCATGCGCGCCAGGGGTTGCAGATGCATGGTTAAAATGGCGAGCCAGCACACGCCTCAGAATGGTGTCGATCAAGGTTGATTTGCCACTACCACTGGGACCCGTAATGCTGACCATCATCCCCAAGGGTATAGTCACATCTATACCTCGCAAATTATTTTCACGGGCATTACGAATAGTCAGCTGACCCGCTTTCTGGACCGTTTTTTCGACTAAGTTCTTCCCGTTGTGACCAGCGAGCCACCTCCCTGTTATGGAGTCCTTATTGGCAATCACATCTCTAGGCTCTCCTGCTGCGAGCACTCGCCCACCATGAATGCCTGCACCAGGCCCGACATCAATGAGCCAGTCGGCCACTCGGATCATCTCCTCATCATGCTCAACTACTACCACCGTGTTCCCCAAATCTCGCAACCTTATCAAAGCACCGATGAGCCTCTCGTTATCCGCACTATGTAATCCGATACTTGGTTCATCTAAAACGTAGATAACTCCGGACAACCCTGCTCCAATTTGTGTAGCAAGCCTAATGCGTTGTGATTCACCACCAGAAAGGGTGTTGCTTGCGCGGTTTAGTGTGAGGTATGATAAGCCGACATCATCAAGAAAACGAAGCCTCCTGATTGCTTCATCGGCCACCCCAATCAATGCATCACCACGATCCTTAGGCAAGGCAATGTGGGACAACCATTCTAATGCCGACTCAACAGATAGAGCACAGAATTGATCAATACCAATCATCGAGCCATCCTGCCCCTCAAGTTTCACCGAGAGAATTTCTGGCTTGAGGCGCCTTCCATCACAGCGATTACATGCATTGGCCTTGAGAAGCCTCCCCATGCTTCGCCTCACGGCATTGCTTTTACTCTCTTTTGAGAAACGTTCCACAGTTGAGCACAATCCTTCAAAGCCTCTTTCTTTATCCCCGTGAATAACGACACGCCTATAGTCCTCTGGCAGGCTTTCAAATGAGCCTTCAATATCCACATCCATATCAGCAGCGAGCTTAGCCAAAAGCTTGTCCTGCATGGTCTTCTTGCGCTTGCTGCTTTTCCACATCACGATCGCGCCATCAGCAATGGATTTTGTCGGGTCCGGCACAAGCAACTTCGGATCGCATGACAACTCTGTCCCGAGACCATGGCACAAACGACATGCTCCGTGACTGGAGTTGAAAGAGAAATGCTTGGGGGTGAGTGCAGGCAAAACAAACCCAGTCTCCGGGTTACGGAAACTGGTCGAATAAGAGACCTCAGAGAAATCACCTTCATCTGGTTTACTGACCAGACAGCAGAGCTGGCTACCACAAATTCGAAGAGATGTTTCTATCGAGTCGGCCAGCCTACTCTCTACCCCGCTTCTGACGACAAGACGATCCACCACGACCTCGATATTTTTGAGCTTCGCTGGCCAAGCAGGAATGACTTCATCCAGCTCGAAGAGCTCATTATTTACACGCAAACGAACAAAACCCTGCCGTTGTAGGTTTTCCACTAAGGTAGTCGGGTCTACTGCCTCTTGGAGTGGGATAGGTGCAAGCAGCACGATCTTCGTTCCCTCCGCAAAACCGGCCAAACATTCGATGATATCCTGAGCGGTCATCTTTACCAATCTTTGCCCAGTGGACGGGTCATGAGGGATACCTGCACTTGCATAAAGGATGCGCAGATAATCATAAATTTCAGTCGCCGTTGCTATCGTAGATCGGGGATTGACTCCGCCGTTGCGCTGTTCAATCGCAATAGATGGGCTAAGCCCCTCGATTGAATCAACTTCAGGTTTATCAAGTTGATGCAGAAACTGCCGTGCATAGGCACTTAAACTTTCCACATATCGCCTCTGACCCTCTGCGTAAAGTGTATGAAATGCGAGTGAAGATTTACCACTGCCACTTGGACCAGTAATCACAATCAACTTACCACGCGGCATTTCTACATCAATATTACGTAGGTTATGCTGCCTTGCACCTTTGATGACGATCCTGTCCACGCCATTCTTTAGCTCAGCTCAAGGCATAAATCCATCGCGCATTGAGATTACTTGTATTTTAATCCACCATCGCCTAAAGCTTGAATGCCATTGGGAGCATAATCGCTAAGTTTTTTGATGTGCTTAATCGTTTTTTATGAAGCTGCAGCCATCCATTCCCTGCATCATAGCACTCAGCTTATCATTGCTGTGCTCATCATGCATACGCGGTCTCCGTGTTGAGCTGAGACAGCCTATTGACCAGCGAGCAGCAGTCGGCACGAGTGCCTTCGAGCAGGCAGCTACCAAGGCTGTGCAGCAGCCATGGGTCGACGGCAATCACGTTGATATACTTGTCAATGGTGATGAAATTTTCCCAGCCATGCTCAATGACATTAAATCTGCTCAGCGGAGCATCACCTTTGAGACTTACCTTTTTATAAAGGGTAAAATGGCTACGCAATTTGTAGATGCCTTTTGCGAGCGGGCAAAAACGGGAGTCGACGTTAATGTCATCCTTGATTCAGTGGGTGCTTTGAACATGGGAGACTCGAACTATGAGCGCATGGTCGAGGCGGGTGTTGATGTCAGACTCTACCATCCGCTAAACCTCAGAAATCTGCTCCGCTTTAATGTTCGCGATCATCGTAAGATCATGGTGGTTGATGGTAAAATCGGCTACACGGGCGGTTGTGGTGTTGCCGATTTTTGGATGGGTGACGCTCAAAGCCCAGAACACTGGCGGGAGACACACTACCGATTGACCGGGCCCGTGGTCGCACAATTGCAGCAAAACTTTAATCGAAATTGGGTTAAATGCGGTGGCGATGTCCTCGAAGGACAAGCCTTCTATCCCCGCTTGAAGAAAACGGGCCAAATGAAGGCCCAGTCCTACAACGCTTCCCCAATCGAGAGAAATTACGCAATCCCCTATATCTATCGTCAAGCGATGGCCTCCGCTCGTAAAAGTATCGTCATTAAAAACTCCTATATTTTCTTTGACCGAGCCATGATGAAAGCCGTCATTGGCGCCCGCAAACGCGGTGTGCATGTGGAAATCATTTTCGCATGGGAGCACACCGATGCATGGCCACTGAGGCATTTATCAGTCTACCAATATCACAAACTCCTCAAAGCTGGAGTTCACATCTACGAATACAGGCCATCAATGATTCACTGCAAAGTCATGGTAATCGACGACTTGCTATCAATTATAGGATCGGCCAATATTGATCCGCGATCGCTCTACATTAATGATGAATCGAATGTAAACATACTCGATCATCAATTTGCCCAGAAACAGCTCAAGATTATTGCCAAAGACAAGCTTAGCTCACAGCGTGTATTAAAACCGCCGTTTTTCTGGAATCCTGTCACAATTCCATCCCGAGCCGCAGTGACTGTAATCTCACCTCAACTCTGAGAACCCTTATTCCAGATGCCTTGGCGGGACTTCTTGACAAAGCTCATCGCCCCACTATTCTCCCCCCGCCTACCCCTCCAGGTAGGTTTCATTATTATGTCGGCTGGTCTGTGTTATATTTACATTCCAGCAACCTAAGCAACTACGAATCCATTTCTTATGAATACTATCCGTACATTCAAAACCGGCTCCGGCACCGAGGGCAAATACCACTCTCTTCCAGCACTCGAGGAAGCTGGACTCGGCAAAATCTCACGTCTCCCTATTTCTATTCGCATCGTCCTTGAGTCTCTGTTGAGAAACTGTGACGGGCGGAAAGTTCAAGAACAAGACGTCGAAAACCTTGCTAGCTGGAACGCAGAGAAACCAGGCACTTACGAAGTTCCATTTACGGTGGCTCGGGTCGTCCTCCAAGACTTCACCGGAGTTCCTCTCGTAGTTGACCTGGCTGCCATGCGTAATGCCGCAGCAGAAGCAGGTGCCGACGCTTCCGTAGTAGAACCACTTGTTCCAGTTGATCTCGTAATCGACCACTCCGTTCAGGTCGACTTTGCTGGCTCTCAACAAGCGCTTGACCGAAACCTTCAAATTGAATTTATCCGCAATAAGGAGCGTTACCAGTTTCTCAAATGGGGTCAACAAGCCTTTGATACGTTTGGTGTTGTTCCTCCCGGCATTGGCATTGTCCACCAGGTCAACCTTGAGTATCTGGCCAAGGGTGTTCTTGAAAAAGATGGCACATACTACCCTGACACATTGGTAGGAACAGACTCTCACACCACCATGATCAATGGCCTTGGCGTTGTTGGTTGGGGGGTTGGCGGCATTGAAGCCGAAGCCGGAATGCTTGGCCAGCCAGTTACTTTCCTAGTTCCCGAAGTTGTAGGTGTTCATCTCTCTGGCGAGCTCGCAGAGGGTGTTACAGCCACTGATTTAACCTTAAGTATCACTCAACTACTCCGCGAACACGGTGTGGTTGGCAAATTTGTAGAGTTTTATGGTCCAGGAGCTAATTCTCTCAGCCTTCCAGACCGAGCGACTGTTGCCAATATGGCTCCCGAGTACGGAGCTACCATGGGCTTTTTCCCAATTGATGGTGAAACCATCAATTACCTCAGAGGCACTGGACGTTCGGAAGAAACCTGTGCTACCGTGGAGAACTACTTCAAAGCACAGGAAATGTATGGAATCCCTGCCAAGGGTGAGATTGATTACTCTGTCTCGCTCGACTTTGACATGGCGAGTGTAGTGCCCGCCGTTTCAGGCCCCAAGCGTCCTCAAGACCGTATCGACGTTACAGACCTCGGCAGCAAATTCAATGAGCTCTTCACAGCCCCGGTCGCTGATGGTGGCTATGAACGCTCCGCTGACACACGAAATGTCGCCATCGACCTTGAGCTCAATGCTCCGGCAGGATTTTCAGCAACCGGAGCTGAGCTACTCGAAGAAGCTGGCACTGCTGTCGAAGTTAAAGCTGCCCATGACAAGCTTGAGCTAAAACACGGCAGTGTGTTGATAGCAGCCATCACCTCTTGCACCAATACAAGTAACCCAAGTGTCATGCTCGCAGCTGGACTGGTTGCCAAAAAAGCCAACGCACTCGGCCTAGGTGTCGCCCACTACGTCAAAACCTCACTCGGACCAGGATCGCGCGTTGTTACCGACTATCTCAATGCTACCGACCTTCAAAAAGAACTCGACCAACTGGGCTTCCAGACTGTTGGCTACGGTTGCACCACCTGTATCGGCAACTCCGGCCCGCTGTCTCCAGAAATCGAAGATGCAATCAAAGAGGGCGACCTCGTGACAGCCTCCGTTCTATCTGGAAACAGAAACTTTGAAGCTCGTGTCCACGGCTCAGTTCGAGCCAGCTTCTTAATGTCACCGCCACTCGTGGTTGCTTATGCCATTGCCGGGCGAGTTGATTTAGACCTCGCCAATGACCCTATCGGCTCAGATAAAGACGGCAACCTTGTTTACCTAAAGGACATTTGGCCTAGCACGGACGAATTAAAGGAAGTCATAGACGCTGCTCTCGTTCCTGAAGTCTTCAATAAGCTCTACAGTGACCTAGATAACGCGAATCAAAATTGGGTAGAAATCCAATCATCTGAAGGTCCTACCTTTGAGTGGGATGATGATTCCACCTACATTCAAAACCCACCATTCTTCGACGGCTTTTCTCGCACTCCTGCATCGGAGGCGAAAGACGTCATCAATGCGCGCGCCCTCGGCATCTTTGCCGACTCCGTCACCACCGACCACATTTCACCAGCTGGTGCAATTGTCCCCACATCACCAGCGGGGCAATACCTGCTCGATAACGGCGTCGAAAAAGCAAAGTTCAACTCCTTTGGCTCACGTCGCGGAAACGACCGAGTCATGACACGCGGAACCTTCGCTAATGTGCGCATCAAAAACTTAATGTGTGAAGGCACAGAGGGTGGTTACACGCAGTATTTCGGACCATCCGAAGTTCCGGCTCCAGACCAAGACATCGCTGCTAAGGAAGGTGGCAAACCATCATTCATCTACGATGCTGCACAAGCCTATAAAGCTGACGGCACTGATCTAATCGTGATTGGCGGTGAAGACTATGGCATGGGGTCATCCCGAGACTGGGCCGCTAAGGGAACACGCTTACTGGGCGTCTCGGCCGTTATCACTAAGTCTTTCGAAAGGATTCACCGGTCCAACTTGATCGGCATGGGAGTATTGCCACTCAACTTCAAAAATAAGGCAGATTACGATAAGCTTGCAGGCTTAGCTGATGCCACCTTTTCTATCACTGGTCTAGCTGGAGAACTAACCCCTATGCAGGATGCCACTCTGACCGTCAATCAACCTGATGGCTCTAGCTTCGAGGTGCCCCTTATTGTTCGCATCGATACACCAGCGGAGGTCGACTACTACCTCTCAGGTGGTATTTTGCCATATGTATTGAATCAAATTCTAGACGCCGCTGAAGCTTAACGGCCCAGACCTTCTCAAGAATGGCTCCCCTGTCTTTCCAGATACGGGAGCCATTTTTTTACCATGGTGTTTTTTATTTTCAGCTTATATAAGAATAGGAGATCATGAAATACCTCATCACTGGTGCAAACGGCTACATCGGCCTGCGTGTGCTCTCAGCTCTCAGTGAGACCGATCATGAGGCAGTCGCTGTCGTACGCAATAAGGACCGACTACCCGCTGAGCTTTGCAGCCTTTTCGGTGATCGCCTTCGTATCATTGAGCTCAACTTCTTAAATTCACCCAGTGAACAGGACCCTTGCCCCGCAGATATTGATGTAGCCTATTATTTGATACATTCCATGGGTGCTGGGGAAAGCTTCAGCGATCATGAACGCCACTGTGCTGAGCATTTCAAAACATGGATCGGCAATAGCCAATGCCGACAAGTTATCTACCTTTCAGGACTAGTTCCAGAGATGCCGGAAGGCAGCCACCTATCCAAGCACCTTGCATCCCGCAATCAGGTCTTTGAAATACTTCAATCATCAGAAATCCCCCTCACCACGCTACGCGCATCAATTATTGTCGGCTCTGGATCTGCCTCCTTCGAAATCATTCGCGACCTCGCCGAGAAGTTGCCCTTCATGATCACCCCAAAATGGGCCAGGACTCTCTGTCAGCCAATCTCAATTCGTAACGTGATTGACTACCTCATAGGTGTAAGCGAGAAAGCAGAATGCCGAGGTAAGGCCTACGACATAGGCGGACCCGAACTTCTCACCTACCGAGATATGCTACTTGGCTATGCCAAAACACGTGGTCTAAAACGCTTCATTATACCCGTCCCCTTCTTTACTCCACAACTATCCTCTTACTGGCTCTGCTTGGTTACATCTACCAACTTCCAACTGGCAAAAACACTCGTTGGTAGCCTGCATATGGAGACCATTTGTCGGGAACAAACAATACATAAAACCATCCCTCTGGATTTAATCAGCTATGATGAAGCGATCAAACGAGCACTATCTATTATCGCTCAAAATCGAGTGCCGTCCACTTGGTATGGCGCACTTTCATCAGGTGAGCTGAGTCCAGAGCAAATCAAAAATATTCATATTCCGGAACACGGAATTGTGAGTGATGCCCAAGTCGCAGCACTCAAAGCCTCTCGCGAAAGAGTGGTCGAAGCTTTGTGGGCGCTGGGGGGCAGTAATGGTTGGCCAAGCATGCTATGGGCATGGAGGCTACGTGGCTTCTTCGATAAGATGATAGGTGGCATTGGTATGCGGCGGGGTGACGAAAACCTTGGCGAAATCAAACCCGGAGACGCCCTCGACTTCTGGCGAGTTATCGTCGCCGACCGTGAAGCAGGTCGCCTTACACTCTATGCTGAAATGAAAGTCCCTGGCGAGGCATGGCTAGAGTTTAAAATCGTAGATGAACAACTTCACCAAACAGCAACCTTCCGCCCAAAAGGTCTAGTAGGGCGACTTTATTGGTGTGTCTGCTTACCCTTCCATATCGTCTTATTCCCTCGTATGGCGCGGGTTTTAGCCCAAGGGTGGCCACAGCGTAAATCGCTACTTAAAACCACCAATAAAGGGTAAAAAGAAAGCGGCTACGGCTCAAATATGGTGGCTTCAACATCACGACTTGCCATCACCTAGTCATTCGTTAACATACCAATTATGGATCAAGCTCAATCATGTGGTAACAAGCCCTTAACACAAGAAGTAGAGCCAGGAACTTACTTCTGGTGTTCATGTGGAAAATCAACCAACCAACCATTTTGTGATGGCGCCCACAAAGGCAGTGGCCTTTCCCCTGTCAAAATAGTGGTAGAGGAAAAAAAGAAGATTTTCTGGTGTATGTGCAAAGCATCTAAGAATGGAGCGCATTGCGACGGTTCACACAAAGACCTCTAATTCATGCCCGAAACGTAAGTTTCCTTTATACCCAATCAGGCAACTCAAGCCGGAAGTCAGGCATCCTCACTCTCACCTTATCTCCTGCGGCAGTCGTTCCAAAAAAAGCACCGCTCACATTCGCGTTTGCTTCGGTGACGTGGTAGCTATTGTATGAGAAGTCAGCTCCTGGCTCCAAGACTGGGGTTTGACCAACGACCCCGTCACCTTCAACCACGGTGACTTCGCCGCCGTCTTCACGAATAACCCATTTGCGTCCCAAAATGCGTATTCTCTCAGTTGATTCATTAAGAATAGTTATAAAATAGACGAATGGGTGAGGCTTCTCCGCAGGAGCATCTAAGGTCGGCATGTAGATGATATCATCTACACGGACACTAAGCCCATCAAGTTGGCGGTAATTACCTTCGTGTTTATCGGCCACGTAGTGAGTCTAGAAAATTCAAGCGGCTCAGGCAAGCAATCTGCACATTACTTTGACAACGCCTAACTTCCTAGCCGCTTCAATTTACGTTTCACGCTCAATTTTGCAGCTGGACTAACGCGATCAACAAATAAGATTCCGTTCAAGTGATCAACCTCGTGCTGTAGCGCACGCGCCAGCAATCCATCTGCTTCTACCTCTAGCACAGACCCATCAAGCTGCGGCAATGAGGCTTTAACGATGCTAGGGCGTTTTACCTGAGCTTGAATATCACGAATGCTGAGGCAGCCCTCAGTTTCGCTTTCACGCGGCCCGTCTAATTCTAGTTCGGGGTTAATGAACACGAGCGGCATCACATCCTCCACCTTAGCATCAGCGCCATTCACCTTTAGAAAAGAGACACACTCAGGATCATGAGAGACGTCAACCACTGCCATGCGAATATCCACATCGATTTGAGGGGCCGCGAGGCCAACACCGTGCGCATCAACCATAGTCTCAATCATATCCTCAGCCAGCTTCAGGATCGAATCGTCAACGACATCGACATTGCTGCATTTTTTTCGCAAGACTGGGTTTCCATACTGTGTAATTTCCAAGACCATATTTTTAATGAATTGAGTTAGTTATCTAGATTGGCTTTCGGCTGCAGCGATGATTCAGGTATTTTCACCCGGGATGGTACATCTCGTGGATTGATACCAGCTTCAATCAACGCATTCTGCACCTGAATAAAACGCTCAAGAGGAATCCCTTTATCTGGCTCCAGCTCAAGCTTACGTTCTGGGAACTTATCACGGAAAACTCTAAGGTAGTCAACCAGCACCCCTTCATGAATACGTGTTGCATCAAGTGTGAGGCTGCCGTCTGCCTGTATTGACAAGACCGCTGCAGGCTCAACTACTTCCACAGTGGCGCTGTCCTGAGCCAGAGCTAGCTCAATGTGCATAACGGGTCGCTTATTCTTAGGATCCGTTGATACTGCAAAATAAATCAACAAAATCGCTAAGATGTCGATCAAGGGAATAATCGGCACAGTAGGAATTTTGCGAATAGGTCTTTGGAACTCCACGGAGTGACTAGGTGATAGCTTATTGAGATTTGAACTGCTGACACGTCGCGACCACCTTTCCCATGATCACCTCTAATCGAGCTGACATCGTTTCAATTTTACGATTGAAGTGGCTGTGAGCAATCACTGTTGGAACCGCAACAACAAGACCTGCAACCGTGGTATTGAGTGCCATAGCGATTCCTTGGCCAACTTTTGCCGGGTCAGCACCTTGGCCAACATTGGCGAAAACAAGCACGAGGCCGCTTGTCGTTCCCAGCAGGCCACGTAATGGGGCGATCGCAATGACCACCTCCAAAATTGGCATGCCACTGTGCATATTAACAATTTCCTCTCGAGCAGCGGATTGCACAGCCTCTTGAACCTCACCTTGATGCTGATCGGAACTGTCGAAAGCAATACTACACAATCTAGCCAGTGAGCTCTCACCTGATTGGCAGCGCGCTGCAAGATTCGCTAGTTCACCCGCCTCTGCTCTATGGTCGATTTTATCAACATCTGCCTCTAGTGCCGCAGGAATAATCAAGCTTTTCCCCAGTGTCATCAGCTTGTAGACCACGACTGTTACAGCAATCAGTGAGCAGGCAAGGATAGGTATCATAAACCATCCGCCCTGGCGGAAGAAACTATACACCACCTCCCAGGCAGCGGGTTCTGAGCTAATCATCAATATATGCATAGGATTTAATATGAACTTAAAAAGTGATGCACCCTCGGATACTATTTATCCAGCGGGAAATCATGATTTTTCCACCTCAGTATAGTAGATCTTGTCGATCAACTACCCATTGAATGACTACATGAAAAAAACCCGGTGCCGAAATACGACAACGGGTTTGATAATGATGATGTGCTGCGCACTTACCTGCGGCGTCGCAGCAACAGAGCAACCCCGCCTAAACCGAGCAGAGCGGACGACGAGGGCTCGGGAACAGCGGTAAAGCTAAGCGTGGTAACAGCTGCTGTCTGATCCCCGCTGGTATTACCAAATTGGTAAGCTAGGCCTGCATCCGGTGTGCCATTCGCATCCATTTGCGTTCATTCGCTGTTTAAAAAGCCAGCATATGAGCCGTGGCGACGCCCATCATGACAGGGACAGTTAAGTCCCACATCCCTGCTAAAAATAGAAATTATAAATCAGCTCGAGAGACTCACCTTTTAACTCTTCTTGCACAGATTTTGGCATTTCAGGAAGCTCAACTTGCCTCAGCGCACGCTGGGTAAAGCCACGCTCAATAAAGTTGGCCCCTATCACCTCCTGAAATTTGATACCTGACACGCTACCATCTTGAGCGACATAAAAACGAATCGAAATGACACCTGGAACAATGTGATCTCGGTGCTGCTCGCAGTTACGTCGCCATTGAAGTTCGACCGCTTCGCTGACGAGCGCTTGATAACGCCCAAGTGGCGAGTTGCGCACATTGAGCGCACTTTTTCCCTGACGAGTAATTGAGCCTGTTACCCTCGTTTGTCTTGAGAATCCGCTAAAGCCATCTTTTTTGGGATTTTGATCTACGCTTCCATCGCCCAGGTCTTTTTCCGCTTCTTTCTGGGCGATTTCATTGGTCTGCTCTTTCGGCCGATCAGCTTCTGATTCCTCTTTTTCGAGGATCTTATCAACATCATTTTCATCTTGCGAAACTTGTTGGGCTGGTCGCTTTTCCCCCAGAGCAAGATGCTTATTTTGATCCTCAGCAGGCAAAGCATCCTCAGCCGCAGACTTGCTTGATGACTCTTGCTCATTACTCAACTCATCACCGCTACTTACACTTGCCTCATGGGGTACCTCAGTGTCCTCCCCGCTTTTATCCTTACCAAGCGAGCCCTCCTGATAGGTTTTATTAACCGTCTCCACATGCCCTGGATAAAGTGGTGCGGCGCCGTCTTGGGCTGGGCGATTAGGCATTACACCAGGTGTAGCCGGCAACTCAGAAGCTCCACGAGTGTCCCTCTCACCCAGAAGATCGGTGTCAGCATCTGGAGTTCCTTCCTGTGCTTCAGAAGTGCGAGCAAAACGCTGCTTAGGCTCTTTCAGACCTTCATCGTTATCTGGAGTTTTCTGCACAGGCGAAGGTTTATCTTTCGGTGCTGCCTGAACTTTTTCTTCAGCTTCAATTTTCGGCTTCGGCCTCTCCGGAATGACAGGATCTGAATTCTTAACATACGGAACCATAACAACAGTCACTTCAGGCTCAGACTCAGGTTCAGACTCCATCATCGATGGCTGATAAGCAAAAAATGGCAGATCTAACATGACCACCAGTATCCATAAGCCAAAGATGAGCACATGCAGGGATACCGCTGCAAACGCAGAAGCAAAAGCACGTTTTTGCACAACAGAAAAGCTGCTCACAACTTCATTCTAATTTCCAATTACTAAATTGCAAACCCAGAGGCTAAGCTTCATGATCTTGATCGTGAACATTGAAGTGGATTGCATCGACCCACAGCGCATGGACCAGTTTCTGGTTACTCGGCTGCCTGAGCTATCGCGCTCACGTATTCAGACACTCATCAAATCTGGCGACATCCTCCTTAATCAAGAAAAGTCCAAAGCAAAGCAACAGGTAAGCAGCGGCGACCAAATCTCCGTATCTATCCCCGAAGAGGCAAGTCTGGAAGCTCAGGCTGAGAATATCCCTATTGAGGTCATCTATGAGGATGACGACATGATTGTAATCAATAAGGCCCACGGCATGGTAGTTCATCCGGCAGCCGGCAACGCGGGCGGTACCTTAGTAAACGCACTACTCCATCATTGCAATGGACAGCTAGCAACAAACGAAGAAGCTCAGCGGCCAGGTATCGTGCATCGTCTGGATAAAGACACATCAGGCTGTATCGTCGCAGCAAAAAACAATAATGCTATGCAATCACTGATAAAACAATTTCACGATCGCACCACAGAAAAACGCTATCTTACCATTGTGCAAAGTAGGCCCAGCAAAGACAAAGAAAGCATCTTTACCCACATTGGCCGTCACCCAGTCAACCGCTTGAAAATGGCCGTAGTGAATCCAGGCAGTGGCAAATCAGCCATCACAGACTACCAAGTTCTCTACCAGGCAGATGATGGTAGCTGCCTAATCTTATGTGATTTGCACACTGGCAGAACCCATCAAATACGGGTTCATATGGTCCATATTGGCACGCCCATATTGGGAGACCCAATTTACGCCAAGCCTAATAGACAATCTGTGCAACCCGGCAGGCTTATGCTGCACGCCTGGCAGCTTGTCATTGATCACCCAAGAACTGGTGATCGGATGGCATTTCAGGCACCTATTCCGCACGAATACGAACCTTGGAGCAAGCACGCGAATTTATGAATGATGAATCATTAATCGAATCCCTATTACCAGCTGTCGAGCAGCAACTAGAATCGGATCAAACACCTTATGTAAAGGCCACGTTCAATCGCTTGGTAGAGCAAGAAAAAATCAGCCCCGATGAGGCAAAAGAGCTCATTGCCATCTGCTTAGCGGACGAATCTAACCGCATGTATATCGATAAACGCGACTTTGATATCCAGCGCTATCAGCAGCTACTTGAAAATTTACCAAGTGAGCTCACTGAGGAATAACAATCAACACAGCTAAGCTGCAACTCAACCCCCTCGCCTCCTATTCTTCTTCGTCCTCCGCGGGAGGAGCCTTAGGTATCTTCTCAACCTCATCGAGGACATTGATCATATCAACGCCACGAGCTGCAGAAGTATCCAGACGAAAGTCTAATCTAGGTGTGCAACGAAGCACGACTCTTTTAGCAATTCGATTTTGGATCAAGCCACGTTTCTGCTCAAGTTGTTCGACCACCTTGCCACCATAACCACCGAGGACACCCACAAACACCTTCGCTTCACGAAGGTCTTGAGTGATATCAACTCCACTTATTGTGACCAGCGCTCCCCCAAATTCAAAATCGCGCTGCAACACCGTGCTAATTTCACGTCGAAGCAACTCATTGATTCTATCTAGGCGCTGACTCATGAAATAATGCTGATTCTCAATAGACCATCAGATCCTCGTTAGAGGGTCTGCTCAACTTTCTCGAGGATGTAACACTCAATAATGTCGCCCTCCTCGTATTCATTGAACTCACCTAAGCGAATACCACACTCGATACCCTGCTTAACCTCATCAACTTCGTCCTGATGGCGACGCAGCGTCGACATCTTACCATCGAACACAGGAACGCCACCACGTAATACACGAGCATGGGCTGTGCGAGTAACCTTGCCATCTTTGGCAATACAACCCGCTGCACGACCACGTCTAACTTTGAATACCTGCTTCACCTCTGCATGACCAATGATGGTCTCGCGCGTTAGTGGGTCAAGCAATCCAAGCATAGCCTCCTCAACAGTATCGATGAGTTCATAAACAATAGAGAAAAGCTTAACCTGAACACCTTCGCGTTTCGCTGCGCGCACGGCATTGCTTTCAACCTTCGTATTAAAACCCAAAACAACTGCATCTGATGAGCTCGCCATCAGAATGTCATTCTCAGTAATGGCTCCGGCCGCTGACTTGATAAAACGAGGTTCTACCTTATCACTCTTGATCTCATTAATAGCATTCTCAATCGCTTGCACAGAACCCTGCACATCACCTTTGAGGATGATCTTTAGCTGGATAGTGTTATCACCCTCCACCATGGACATCAAATCTTCCATTCGGCTCTTCTTGGGCCGAACAAGGCGCGCGTTACGCTTATCTTCTAATCGCTCCTCAGAAAGCTTTTTGGCAGCACGCTCATTCTTCATCTGCACGAGCTCATCCCCCACGTGAGGTAATTCGGCAAAACCGATGATTTCTACAGGTGTGGCAGGCCCCGCCTCTTTCACTTGCTCACCAAGATCATTGAGCATTGTTTTCACCTTGCCCGCGTATGGGCCACAAATAAAGGGAACACCCACTTTTAAGGTTCCGGCTCGAACCATAACCGTAGCGGTAGGCCCTTTACCTGCTTGCACACTCGCCTCGATGACTGAAGCCCGAGCATTTGCTCGTGGATTGGCTTTTAACTCAAGAACTTCTGCTTGCAGAGCCATTAGTTCAATCAGCTCGTCCATTCCTTGGCCTGTTACTGCCGAAACTTCAACGCATTCCACGTCACCGCCAAAATCAACAGGCTGAAGCTCATGCTCCATGAGTTGTGTTTTAACTCGCGTCGGGTCAGCCCCCTGAGTGTCACATTTGTTGATGGCCACAATGATCGTCCTCTCAGCCTTCTTGGCATGCTCAATCGCCTCGATAGTTTGGGGCATGATGCCATCATCCGCAGCAACCACGAGCACAACGATATCAGTAATATCGGCGCCGCGAGCACGCATTTCAGTAAAAATTGAGTGGCCAGGAGTATCAATAAAGCTAATTGGGCGACCGCCATGTTCCACACGATAGGCGCCGATGTGCTGGGTAATGCCCCCCGCTTCGCCAGAAGTCACCCTACTCTTACGGACAAAGTCTAATAGTGAAGTCTTTCCGTGATCAACGTGACCCATAAATGTAATAATCGGAGCACGGTATTCGAGGGTCTCCTCGTCTTCCTCCTCGATTTTCTTTGCCTTGGGCTCTTTGATCTTCTTTTTCTCTTTGTGTACACCGCCACCCTTTTCACGCTTCTCACGCTCAAAAGTAAAACCATGCATCTCACATAATTTTTCAGCAATATCAGGCTCGATAGCCTGATGGGGAGCCACGAAAACCTCCAATTTAATGAGATCTGCCATTAACTGGAAAGACTTCAAATCCATCAAGTCAGCTAGATCACTGACAATAATGGGTGGCTTGATAGTGATCACATTACCCGCTTTCTCACCACCTTCAGAGATGGCCTCATCAGCACTAGCTTCAGCATCGGCAGACGGTGCATCAACAGCAAAATCATCAGCCTCATTATCAATGAGCTTCGAAATGGCCGGCATCTTCTTCTTATCCCCACCCTTTTTGCGAACAACCGAAGTCTTCTTTTCGCCACCTTCCTCTTCAAAAATATCGAGTGCTTCCTTCTTCTGGTCATCCACGGTCTTCACCTTGGATGCCTCTACGCGCTGCCGCTCACGGCGAGATAACTTCTTATCGTTGTCGCTTATAAGATCGAGGCTGTCCTTATTTTTTTTAGGTTTGTCGCTTGATTCGGCCATGCTGAGTAGTGAGTGGTGGGGGTAGATTGTTGGGTAAGTTAAGTTACGAAAAGATGTAGGAAAGGATATGAACTAGAGCTGCTGCCAATTAAGCTTCGGTGCTCTCGGTCTTGGTCTCGGCAACGTCTTCGTCAGAATCTGCTGACTCTGCAGCAGGCTCCTCTGGCTGCTCAGTTTCAGATTCAGCAACTTCTTCAGCAGCATCTTGCTCAGACTTGGCTTCCTCAGGCGAAGACACTTCGGCTGCGGCTGGCGCTGCCTTGGAGAGAATGGTGGCTGCCTGCTCCTCGTCGATCTCAAGTGCCTGCGCGATGTATTCAGCCGGCATTTGAGCAACGAGATCAATACTAGCACCACCCGCCCTGAAGAGCTTGTCTGCCATCTCATCGTTGATTTCCAGCTCCTCGGCTAGGTTGTGAGCTGCGTCAGTAACCCGCTCTTCAAATTGTTCGTGTTGCGTCTCGTCTTTACTGACCTGAACGTCCCAACCCATGAGCTTGGCACTGAGGCGAGCATTTTGCCCACGACGTCCAATGGCTTTACTAAGCTCCTCCTCATCGACAGTAACAGATACCACCTTGTTCTCTTTATCGAGGCTTATGGTGCGAATATTTGCTGGCTTCAGGGCATCTACGACGAACTCGGCAGGATCATCACTCCAACGAATAATATCCACTTTTTCGTTGTTGAGCTCACGGACAATGTTTTTCACACGAGCTCCACGCAGGCCCACGCAAGCGCCCACAGGATCGACTTTATCGTCATTACTGGCGACCGCGACCTTGGTGCGGTAACCCGCCTCACGTGCAATAGCACGAAGCTCCACTGTGCTGTCGGCAATTTCAGCCACTTCAGATTCAAAGAGGCGGCGAACAAAATTAGGATGACTACGTGAGAGAATGATTTCAGGTCCACGAGTCTCGTTTTCCACAGCTACTACGTAAACACGGATGCGGTCACCAATGTTGTATTCCTCAGTCACTACTCGCTCACGTGAGGGAATGCGCCCTTCGAATTTACCAAGATCGATCAGCACATCACTTTTCTCAAAGCGACGCACAGTACCACTTACAATATCGCCAGCGCGATCCTTGTATTCATCGTATATCATCTCCTTCTCAGCCATGCGAAGGCGCTGCATCATAGTCTGCTTAGCTGTCTGCGTTGCGATGCGACCGAAGTTCTTAGGAGTCACGTTAAAGGCCACTGTATCACCGAGCTCGGCATCAGGCTTATTTTTGCGGGCGACAGAAATCGGCACTTCATTAAATTTATCGATGTAATCATCGTCCGCGACAACACTCAGCGTGGCATGAATCGTGGTATCCCCCTTGCGAGTGTCTACATCTGCATGGATTTCCTCAATTGCATCAGCACCCGGCACCATCTTGCGGTAAGCTGAGATAAAGGCAAATTCGAGAGCTGCAAGGACCTTGTCACGGTCGATGCCTTTTTCTTTTTCGTAGTAATCAATGAGTGCGACGATATCGTTGGTCATAGCTTTGGATAATTGATTGAATATTATTGAAAATAATGCCCTTAATTACTGGCGAATGCAGAGTTTGAAGGGCATTGATAGTGTTATTGGAACTTTATTAGGACCCTGAGACACAAAAGAGTGGGTCTGATGACCCACCCCCGAACGTTTCGCAGAGCTGATGCCCGATACCTGTATTGCCCAATCGCTTATCTGACAAGCAGAAACTGGTTCTTTCTTGCGCATTGAATCTACTAATCTGGGGCGAAGAATCTCTAGCTCAGGGCCTCATACATCGACCAACAAGAAGCTCCAATACTCAGCCAACACAAAAACATATAAAAACGCTCAATTTTCTCTTGCCTAAATGTCATCGGTACGTATTTTGCGCCCCGTCCCAAGTTTGCCTTCCAGCAAAGCAAGACAAAGAAATCCAATCAAGGCGCAGGTAGCTCAGTTGGTAGAGCAGTTGGCTTTTAACCAATTGGTCCTGGGTTCGAATCCCAGTCTGCGTACTTTCTTTCTAAATCACCCGCCCACCACGGCGGGTTTTTTGTGTCCTCCATCACCCACCCTTCAGAGAAGCAGCCTGGGATGAGAACCTTTCGGAAGCCCCTTTTCATAGGGGGTGGAGAACTCAGGTTTGACCACACAAACCATCGCGCATCGCGATAAGCCCCATGCCCATGCCGACGGAGGAGGAGGCATGCAGCCTCGTAAAGAGTAAGCGGGCGAACTCAATCCCAGTCTGCGTACTTTCTTTCTAAATCACCCGCCCATCACGGCGGGTT
>CBFHPA010000038.1:0-23605 GCA_965657565.1 Oceaniferula sp. | reverse complement strand
ACGTTGGTGAAATTTAAGATCAAGCATGATCTTGCCCACGATCAGAATCACCAACAGAAAAACGGGGCTACCCAGCGCCATGGTGGCGAAGGCACCAAAGATGATTGCCAAATGTAGGACAACAATCCTGCCATAGGGGGCAGCCATCAACAAAGGAACAGCCGTTTTGCGGTATTCCCCCTTGCCGATATAATTGACAAAAAACGAAAATAGGTGGCTGACGACGAGCCCAAGAGCCGCCCACAAACCGCCCGACTCCAGAGCGAGTTTTACTAAATCACCAAATTCATCAAAGGATGATCCCCCACTCATTACGAAATCATCACCGAGCTCGTTCTTGCCTAGAAGGGCAAAAACAAAGACACCGTGCACCAGGCAGAACAGCCCATAATGAAACGTAAAAAAGGGAATAAAGAACAACTTGGATGCGTGGTGTAACATACTGAACTTAGCCTTATTGGCCTCGAGTTTATGTGTAAATTCAAAGGCCTGACGCATTTCCTCCTCACTGATCTCACCCTGCTTTTCACTCATGCGTTGCTTGAGCTTACCCTTGAGATCAATCTGCTCCGGGTCAGGTGAGCAGGTGATCATCTTAAGAAGATTAATCACTCCGATGATCACGTTTTCGAGCCAATAAACCACGACCACATGAAAAACACTCCAGTCCCACATCAGCACCCCAACCAGTGGCACCAGGTTGGCTGCCACCAGCAAAATACTGCTCGGACCAAGTCCTCTGGCGTTATTCATAGCTGATTTACCACTCAAATCATTTTTCACACTGAGTAGCCTAGCCAAAAAAATAACCAATGCCAACTGTCTACTTTATCTCTTGCGCCTTGACTCTTGCCGCCTGAATCTTTTGTCTCATTCCATGCCCGATGCCTCAAGCACCCGTCACCGTACCAGTGGTTCAACCGCCCGTGATGACTACCTCGAGCAAATCCTCCATCTCATCGAGGAAAAAGGCTACGCCCGTGCTATCGACATCTCAAAACGTCTAGAGATTTCCCAAGCAAGCGTCACCAATATGCTCCAAAAGCTTGACGCTGAAGGCCTCGTCAGCCACGTCAAATACCGAGGCACAACCTTGACAGAGGAAGGCATGCGCATCGCACGCGCTATTATCGACCGCCACCAGACCCTGACCCGCTTTCTCGAGCTCTTTGATATCGATGAGGACACAATTTACCGAGACGTCGAAGGTATGGAGCATCACATCTCACGAGCCACTCTCGAAGCGATACGCTCGCTAACCAATCATCTTCAAACGAATCCAGATACCTTGGCCCAAATCAAACCGAGATAACACATTCTGAGCACCAGCTGGACAGCGCCAACAAATACGCTAACGCAGTCTTGGCATATCATCAGTGGATTCACCATTCATTCCCTTGCCATAAGGGCTTAGTAGGTGTATGGAATCCCCCCGCGCGGACAACAAATCCCGTGCACATATTTCTATGCTCAAGTGGATCCTTCAGAAAATAGTCGGCAATAAGAACCAGCGCGAGGTGAAGCGCCTTGGTCCTGTCGTTGCTAACATCAACCGCATCGAGGAAAGCTATCAGGCTGATTCTCATGACGAGCTGCTGGCCAAAGTCAAAACATGGCAAGACCACCTGCACCGCTATTTACCTCTAGAAACAGCAACTGTTCGCCAACTTCAGCTCATGGATGAGAGTGGGCTATCCGAGGTCGCAGTCGCCATCAACCAGCGTCTCGATGCCCTGCGCGATGAGTTTCCCTCTTTACCGAGCGTCGAACCAAACGTTGAAAGCATCGAAGATGCCAAAGCTGCCTTCCGTCATGTCGAGGAGGACCTGTTTGATGCTGCACGCGCTAAGTATCTCAACCAAATTATGCCAGAGGCTTTTGCGGCTGTCAAAAACGCGGCCCGCCGACTCTGTGGACAAACCATCCAAGTCTGTGACCAGCCTGTCGCATGGGAAATGGTTCACTTTGACGTTCAGCTCATTGGAGGCATTGCTTTGCACCGCGGTATGATCGCTGAGATGCAGACCGGAGAAGGAAAAACCCTCGTCGCTACATTACCCGTCTTTCTCAATGGCCTAACCGGTATGGGAGTGCATGTCGTCACAGTGAACGACTACCTCGCTAAGCGAGACTCCGAGTGGATGGGTGCCGTGTTTAAATACCTCGGACTTACGATTGGCTGTATCCAAAACCAACAGCCTTCCCAACTTCGTCGCGAGCAATACCAGTGCGACATTACCTACGGCACCAATGCTGAGTTCGGCTTTGATTACCTGCGTGATAACGGCATGTCATCCTCTAAGGAAGAGCAAGTTCAACGCGGCCACTACTTTGCCATCATTGACGAGGTCGACTCCATCTTGATTGACGAGGCCCGCACACCACTCATCATCTCTGGTCCATCCACCGTATCCAATATCGAGCAATACGGTCGCTACCGACCACTCATCGAACAGCTCGTTAAACGTCAAAACACACTCTGCAACGAGCTCGCGAACGAAGTCAAAGATTGTCTCAAAGCAGAAGACGAAGTCGGTGCTGGCCGCGCCCTCTTTAAGATCAAACTTGGTAACCCACGCAATCGCCAACTCATGCGCTTCATGGAAGATCCGGACACTCGTCGACTCATTGAGAAGACCGAGCTTTCCATGTATCAAGACGCTCAGAAGCGTGACCTTTATGCCATCAAGGAAGAGCTTTACTACACCATTGACGAGAAAGCTCACGATGCCGACCTCATGGAAATGGGCCGCGAGTATCTCTCGCCTGATGATCCCGAAGCCTTCGTTCTGCCTGACCTCGGCACCGCCTATGGCGAGATCGATGCCGACCTCTCCATGGAGGAAAAAGAGCGTGCAAGCCGCAAGCAAGAATTGCAGGAGCGCCTCGACACCCAAGGAGAGAAAATGCACTCCATCTCCCAGTTGCTGAAAGCATACTGCCTCTACGAGAAAGACGTCGAATACGTTGTCACCGAAAACAAGGTCATCATCGTTGATGAAAATACCGGACGTGAGATGCCAGGTCGGCGCTGGTCTGATGGTCTTCACCAAGCGGTCGAAGCCAAAGAAGGCGTCGAGGTTGAGGAGGAAACTCAGACCTACGCCACCATTACCATTCAGAACTATTTCCGTCTTTATCAAAAGCTCGCTGGCATGACCGGAACGGCTGAAACCGAAGCTGCTGAGTTCCACGATATCTACAAGCTCGACGTTCTGCCCATTCCTACCAATGTGCCTAACATACGAATCGATCATAACGATCAGGTGTTTAAAACCCGCCGCGAGAAGTACAACGCGGTAGTTACCAAGATTCAAGAAGCCTACGACCGTGACCAGCCGGTATTGGTCGGAACCGCATCTGTAGACGCCTCCGAGCTTGTCGGCAAAATGCTTAAACGTGCCAAGATCCCTTGTAACATTCTTAACGCCAAGTATCACCGCCAAGAAGCTGAGATCATCGCAAACGCAGGCCAAAAAGGAGCCGTTACGGTCTCCACCAACATGGCAGGTCGAGGCACAGACATCAAATTGGCCCCAGGTGTGGCAGAAGCCGGTGGACTCTTTGTCATCGCCACTGAGCGTTATGAGTCACGTCGTATTGATCGTCAGCTACGAGGCCGGTGCTCGCGCCAAGGTGACCCTGGAATGTCCCAGTTCTTCATCTCATTCGAAGACGACCTGATGCGCAACTTTGCCGCCGCAGAGCGCATGACTAATATGATGGAGCGCTTCGGCATGGAGGACGGCGAAGCCCTCGAGCACAAGTGGCTCAACCGCTCTGTGGAAACTGCCCAGAAACGCGTCGAACAACGCAACTACAGTTGGCGCAAGCGCGTGCTTGATTTTGACGACGTGATGAACAAACAGCGGGAAGTCGTCTACGGCTACCGCAATGAGGTCATCAACTCAGAAAACCCGCGCGACCTGATCGATGAAGTCATCGAAAAAGCCATTCCAGATGCCGTGCACGGCTATCTTGAAGAGCGTGATGAAGGTGCCCCCGATTACGCCGAGCTACTCGGCTGGGTGAACTCTACCTTCCCGATTCAACTCACGCTAGAGAATAGCGGCTTCCACGATCGCGACACCGAGGGAAATGCCGAATTTCTCGTGAGCAAAGTAAAGCAAGCCTATGAGCTGAAGATGCAGCAGGAAAACCCAGAGATGCTCGACATGCTCGAGCGCCACATCATCCTCACCGGCATTGATAAACTTTGGCAAGAACATCTCTATAACATGGATGCACTGCGTGAAGGGGTACACCTCCGTGCTCAAGGTCAGAAAGACCCACTGGTCGAATATAAAAACGAGGCATATTCACTCTTTGAAGTTCTGATGGCGAGCATCGAAAATGAGACCCTCAACAATTTGTTCCGCTCCACAACTAATCTCGAGCAATTTGAGAACTTCATGCGTAGTCTCCCACAGCAGCTCACCAGCGACGCCAATGCAAACCCACAAGCCGCAGGCGGAATAGCAGGCGCTATAGCAGGCGGCATATCGCAAGCCAACATCGCCCAAACTGGAAACACCAGTAACCTGGCTATGACTCCGACTGATGGCGACAAACAAATCAAAATCAACCTGCCAACTCGCAGGCCTACCGTCAAAGTCAACCGCAACGACAACTGCCCATGCGGATCTGGCAAGAAATACAAAAAATGCTGTGGCCGCGAGGCTTAAGCTTCAGTGACTTTACCCCCCATGAAAAAAACATTTCCACTGACTCATCCCAAGATCAAACCCGCGCGACTGGTCGACTCCATCCGTGCCGAGTTGAGTAAATACATCAAACGTGAGCGTCGCAAAAAGCTCCCAGATGGTGTCGATTTCTGGGACTTCGATTGCAAAGTCGGCCCGGATCAAGCGACTGCAAAAGAGCAGCACATCTCGGCTATTTCCAAAGCGGTAGGTGAAGTATGCGACGATGAAAATAAATCCGTTTACGTGGAAATCATCGCCAAGCCTGCTACCCGCACTAGCCGCCCAGTAACGTCGGAAAAACCTGCGGAATAGTATTACCGATTCACAATATTGCTCGCATTCATTTAGCGTCCACCAGCCTCCCTTTCCTCTTTGAGGACAGAGAGCATATCATAAAGCGAAAGCAGGATCACCATGAGGCCATAGAACACACACGCGCCCCACCAGATCAAAAACAACCAAACATTACCGGCTAACCAAGTGGCAAGTGGCCAAGCACCTATCGCGACAACCAAAATCAACACAATGGTCAGCTGCATCAAAACTTTTCTACGCAACTTGCGGCTGCACAAGATCATTCTTGCTAAACTGGCGCACAACGTCGCCCACCCTACTTTCTTTGCTGACATCAGCACCACTCTAGATTTCCTGTCGCCTACGCCAAATACCAAATGAGAGAAAATTTCACCCCTTTGGTGAATTTCTCGGTTCAAAAAACCCAAAAACCAGCTATCAATCCAGCGCCATGCTTGACATCAAAGCCATCCGCGAAGACGCCGACACCATCAAAAACCGCCTCAGCACAAGAGGAGGTGAGGCTCACCTGCTTATTGACGAAGTGCTCGCATGCGACGAGACACGCCGTAAAGGTGAGACCGACAAGCAAGGCCTTCAATCTCAGCGCAAGCAGCTCTCTAAGCAGATTGGCGCTCTGATGGGGCAAGGCAAGGCAGATGAGGCAGAGGCAATCAAAGAGCAAGTCCGCGTGCTGGGCGAGCAGATCGCTGAGCTCGATATCGAGACCGAAAAAGCAGCCGACCGTCAAAGCGAGCTGCTGATGAGCATTCCCAACGTGCCGCATGACAATTGCCCCGTAGGTGCCGACGAGGATGCCAACCCAGAACTACGTGTTTGGGGTCAGAAACCCGAGATTGCGGAACCACTCGATCATGTTGCCCTCGCAGAGAAACATGGTCTGATAAGCTTTGAGGATGGCACCCGCATCACAGGCTCAGGCTACGTTGTCTACCGCGGTCAAGGAGCTAGGCTTGAGCGAGCCTTGATTCAATTCTTACTCGATACCCAGAGCCAAGAGCACGGCTACGAGGAAGTCAACGTACCTCACATCATCAAGCGTGAATGCATGGAGGGCACTGGCCAGCTACCAAAGTTCGAAGATGACATGTATGGCATCGAGAACAACGCCCTTTTCCTTGCCCCAACTGCTGAGGTACCTGTCACCAATCTCTACCGTGACACCCTACTCAGCAACGATCAGTTGCCCGTCAAGCTCACCGCCTACACGCCCTGCTTTCGCCGCGAAGCGGGAAGTGCTGGTCGCGACAACCGCGGCATCATCCGTATGCACCAGTTTGATAAAGTCGAGCTAGTGCAGATTGTTGAGCCAGAAAAATCAACCGAAGGGCTAGAGGAACTCACAGGTCACGCCGAAGCTATCCTTCAAAAACTTGGTCTACACTATCGTGTGATTGAGCTCTGCACTGGAGACATTGGCTTTTCTGCCACCAAAACCTACGACATTGAAGTTTGGTCCCCTGGTCAAAATAAGTTTCTCGAGGTTTCATCTTGCTCCAATTTTGCAGATTATCAAGCGCGCCGCATGCGCCTGCGCTACAAAGACACCGATGGAAACAATCAAATCTGCCATACTCTCAACGGGTCCGGCACCGCCTTACCCCGGCTCTACGTGGCCCTGATTGAGCAGTACCAGCAACCAGACGGCAGCATCCAGATACCGGAAGCTCTGGCACCTTACTTCGGTGCAGAGAGCATCGGTTAGCTCCAAGTTATTACTCGTCGATACAGCGCCAAAAGGCTCTGCATAACAAAAGCAAGCCTACCTCTCGACTAAAGTTTCTATTATTATGGAATAATAAAAATAACATGAGACTCAAAAGAGCATTTACTGTTTTGGGCGATCTGATTGCGTGAAACTCACGCCTTACCGACCTCCGCCTCAGCACGGAGCTGCTGCTCGGCCACTACCACCACCTGCACCTGAGCCGCTACCGCCTTTATTACAACTGGCCAGAGCAAGCAGGCCGCAGCTCATCACGAGCAACTTAGCAATCATCCATTTTAGCTTCATACGGGGCTAAGATACACCCACCGAGACATTATTCCCGCTTTTTTAATACGAATCAGAAAAAAGATACTAAACCACGGTTAAAATATCACCAGTATCTCGCCCTTTCTGCTTTCCAAGTTTCAACTTTCGGCTTTTCCTCGAAGCCGTGCCCACGGTCAACAAACCCAGCCCCAGTAAACATCCTCTGAATAACAAGCGGGCTTTTCAAAACACTCTGGTTAAATGGTTTGGTAAAGAGGGCAAGGCCTACCCGTGGCGAGAGACCACGGACCCGTGGGCCATTTTAGTCTCTGAAATCATGCTGCAACAGACTCAGATTACTACCGTTCTCGGCAGCAATGAAAACGGAGTTGGGGGTCATTACCGGCGCTTCATGGCTCTCTATCCCACGCCGCGATCGATGGCAGAAGCCAGTGAGCAGGAAATCCTCAAAGCTTGGGAAGGGCTGGGCTACTATCGGCGTGCACGTAATCTACACGCCGCAGCGCGCGCCATCACCCGTGACCACCACGGACATTTTCCGAGTAACTACGAGCTGATTCGATCTCTACCTGGTATCGGTCCCTACACAGCAGGAGCCGTCGCATCGTTTGCTTTCAATGAGCCACAGCCTATTGTCGACGCCAATGTCACTCGAGTTTTCTCGCGTTTGTTTGATTTCCAGGAGCGGGTGGACACGACAAGTGGCACCAAGCAACTCTGGCATTGGGCACAAGAATTACTATCCACAAAAACCCCACGTACTTACAACTCGGCTCTGATGGAGCTTGGGCAGAGCTATTGCTCTAATCAATCACCAGACTGCGAGCACTGCCCGGTTAGCCATTTCTGCCAGTGCTCCGAGCCGGCATCCCTGCCACGAAAGAAACCGAACCAGAAGACTACCCGCCTTGATGAGTTTGCCATTTTCTCTCAAGACTCCCACGGCCGAGTATTGCTGCAGTTACAAAAACAGGGACAACGAAGAGAAGGCATGTGGCATCTCCCGCGCCGTGAGCATCATGAAACCGTCGATCTCGCGCTCTCGCTCAAAACCAACTACGCAATCACGCGCTACCAAGTAACACTGCGCATCTACGCAAGTCATCCTGACCAAACCCAGGTGAATACTCAGGAGGCATGGCACTCACTCGAGCAACTGGAGGACCTGCCCATGCCTAGCCCTGACCGAAGAGCGCTGGGCAACCTATTGTCAGACTCCGTTTAGTCACTGCTCTGCTTGACTCTGAGCAGACCATTTAGCACCCTACTATCTACCTTCATTATCCAGTGATTCACAAAGCATTCATACTTGGCGCCGGCATGGGCACTCGGCTACGTCCACTCACCAATGTATTGCCTAAGCCATTGGTTCCCATTTTCCATGAGCCCATGGTCAATTACGCTCTGCGCCACTGTCAGGCGGCTGGTATCAACAACTTCGCGATCAACACACACCACATTCCGCAGGCATGGCATGAGGCATACCCAGAGGCTGACTTCAACGGCTCGCCGTTGCATTTTTTTCACGAGCCCATACTACTCGAAACCGGCGGTGGAATTCGCAACATTGCATCCTTCATCGGAGATGAGCCTCTCCTTGTTTACAATGGCGACATCCTCACCGACATTGACATCCGCCAACTCATCGCAAGCCACCAAGCATCCAACAACATTGCAACCTTGGCACTGCGCTCATCAGGGCAAAACTGCAACGTCAGCATTTCCGGCTCCCGTGTCTCTGACATGCGCAACATTTTGGGTGATACTCCGGGCACCCACCAGTTCACCGGCATTTACTGCATCGAGCCTGAAATCCTTGAGCTCATACCAGAGGAGCAAGTCACCTCAATCGTACCAGCTTTCATTAAGCTCATTGAGCAACAGAAACTAGGTGCCGTTGTGCTCGACGAGGGCGACTGGTTTGACATCGGTAACCCTGATGCCTACCGCGCAGTACACCAGCACCTCCGCCCTCAGCACCCCGATGCAATTCACCCCGATGCTATGATCGATAAAGACGCAAACGTTGATTGCGATACATGCGTCATAGGACCAGGAGCCAACATTCAGGCGAATTCCAGGCTCACTGACACGATCGTCTGGCCAGGCACTACTGCCTATCAGGGAGCTCAATACGATGGGGCCATCATCACGGACTGAACATTTTTAATTCTTGATTCTTCATTCTCACCTCCTACATCCGCACCATGCCAGCTGATACACTTCTTACCGCAGCCCGTAACTACCTCAAACTCGGTCCTACGCATAGTTGTATCATGGAGCCTATTACGAAGGGAGCGTCTGGCCGTACCATTATTCGCCTCAAACCAGAAGGCCACCCGACCTACATCGGCATTCACTATACCCTCGAGCGTAAGGACAACGCAAACTACCTACCAGTTTCCCACTTCCTCAGTGAGGCTGGCTTTAATGTTCCGGAAGTGATTTATGATAATCCGGGCCGCCGCGTCGCACTTGTCGAAGACCTTGGAGACACCGACTTGCTGAGTCTCAAAGACGAGCCCTGGGAAATTCGGGAGCCCATCTACCGCTCTGCCCTCGAGCAACTCGACAAGCTATTCTACACCCGCCCACCAAAAGACCTCGAATTTCAGCCACCTTTCGATGAGGCAATGTATCGCTGGGAGCAAAATTACTTCTACGATCAATTAGCTGATGAATATCTCGGCATGAACCCTGCCGTGGTCGATGAACTCTCTGAACACCCCGCACTTGCCCAAATGGCCAAGGATCTCGGTGCCTCATCACGCAACTTAGTGCATCGTGATTTCCAGAGCCAGAACATCATCGCCCATGATGACAAAGCATGGTTAATCGACTTCCAGGGCATGCGTCGAGGCCGCCAAGAATACGACCTAGCATCACTCGTTTACGACCCTTACATGAACCACTCCGCAGAAGATCGCCAGAAGCTACTCGATCTATGGGAGGAAGTTTCCGAAGAAGAACCGATCGCCCCTATTCTTCAAAAATGTGCTACTCAGCGTCTCATGCAAGCTATGGGAGCATTCGCTAAAATTGGGCGCCAGCCCCAACAAGAGTGGTATCTTCAACACATACCGACTGCTGCTAACATCTTGCGCGATGTGATCTCAGGATCTGATCTTGAAGATCCCCTACTACCCGTGCTAGATGAAATCGATACACTTTGACTCCGCAAGCCTTTAAATACCGGCTCTCTGTTGCCACTCTCTCGCTGGGAGTTGGTACCATTGTTTGGTGTCTTAGCATGACGTCTAACTGGGTAAAACAATTAGATGCCTCATTGGTCATGATAGCAATGAGCTATCAATACGGTGAGCAATTCGTCAGTGAGGTCAACGATGAATCAAACACCATTACCATCGGCAGCTTCAATAAATTGGGAGGACAAAAAAACCATCTCAGGAGTATTCACATCACTGACGACCCAGAGAAAATCTTTGAGCAGTCTCCACCCTCAGCACTGGATTACGCCGTCATTTTAACCGCGCTCCATAAGCACGGGTTCAGGGATGTCATCCTAACAAATCATCTGAATTGGAATCAGAGCCAAGGCCTGGAAACTCTCGGGCTCGGCCGCCAGTTGGGGCTGTTTGAGCATTCAGCCATTGCCATGCCAGTCACCCGGGTAGCTACCGCCCAACCCATGCCTGAAGTATTGCAACGTAGTCTTATTTCCATGTCACAGGTCGCGGGAAACTATCGCCAGCTACCGATGGTAAATCATGCACCCGTCACTTTCGCTGTTGAGAGTGGCAAGCACACACTGGCCGGATTTAGCGAAGTTGAAAGCATCCCGCCAACCGAGGGCAAAATTCCGCTCCTTGCTTACTGGCATGACCAAGGCTTGATCCCCTCAATCGACCTTGTCACCTTGATGATAGCCCACAAAGTAAATCCCTCTGACTTGAGAGTGAAGTGTAACGACCATATTCGCTTGGGTAAAAGAGGACCTATTATACCCATTGACCAGCATGGATACACGCCAGTTCCTGAGAGCCTGATTAGCAACGAAATCACCGTACCATTGGTCGCGGATCAATTGATCTCCCCCATTGAAAAAAACGAATACTTCGATCAATTTGGCCAAGTGCCCACCATGGCTCTGATACATGCAGTGGGAGAGAAGTCGTCCAAGACCAACACCCTGTCTGCCGACCGCATTACTAATCTAATCTCATTATCTCAACATTACCCCATTACCGCTACCTCGGCATCGTTCTCACGGCTGCCATGGTTCGCCTCCATCATTTTGCTCATCGATGTCGCACTGCTGAGCTTCTGGTTTGGTGAGCTGACACGCGGTAAGCGCCACCTTGCATACAGCCTTGCGGCGTTCATGATCATTCCTCTTTTGTTCGTATTTCTTGCCACACTACTCTATTTGTCGAAACATTGGCTCAGCTTGTCAGCACCTCTGGCTGCCTTCATCACCGTGTGGGCATGTCATGTATTCAGGCGCCAAGCCAAGCACCATCATTGAGTCAGATAAAGCCCTCGCGTTTCCTGAAATTTAGCATTCAGATATTAAAAATTACTGCTTAGATACCGCTATGTCCTTGGATGCCACCATCAACAAAGCCTCCGTCCTGATCGAGGCACTGCCCTACCTGCAATCCTTTCGCGGCCACACCTTCTTAATCAAAATGGGGGGCTCTGCTATGGAGGACCCAGGCCTGGTCCGCAAAGTCATGCGCGACATCGTCTTTCTCGAAGTTGCTGGCATCAACCCCGTCATCATACACGGTGGGGGTAAAGCTATATCCTCCGCGATGAAAGAAGCTGGGCTGGAAGCACATTTTGTCGGAGGCTTCCGCGTTACTAGTCCAGAGGCAATCGAAATTGTTGAACAAACACTCTCCCACACTATCAACCCAGGACTTGTCGACATGATCACTGACTTTGGTGGTCTTGCTCACGGTATTCCAGGCACGGATGTTTTTGTTGGTCGCAGAATTCAAGCCACTGACGAAGACGGCACCAAGGTAGACATCGGGCGCGTCGGTGAGGCTGTAGGCTGCCAGCTCAAACTCGTGCAGCAACTCATCAGTGCGGAAACCGTGCCCGTCATTTCCCCTCTCGCTGCTGAAGAAGAAACTGGCAAGCCACTCAACGTCAATGCCGACCTCGCCGCGGCCTGCTTGGCAAAGGCACTCGGAGCAACTAAGCTTGTCTATCTATCCGATGTCCCCGGCATCCTCTCCAACCCGAAGGATCCCTCCAGCTTGATTGCCTCTATCAACCGCTCCGAGGCCAATGAACTCATTGGCAACGGCACCATCAGCGGCGGCATGCTACCCAAGATCAACTCCGCGCTCGACTCGCTCGACCACGGAGTCGGCAAAGTACACTTCATCGATGGCCGCGCTCCTCACTCCTTATTGCTTGAGATCTTCACCCGCTCTGGTGTGGGAACTGAAATCGTTTCTTAGCCGTCGAAGAACCCCCACCTTGCGTCGGGGCTGGCGCCAATTGAAGTCCTGAGTTGAAGTTGAAGTAGATCCGCTGCGCCGCACTGAACACATCATGCTTGGCTCATTCAACATTCACTACTTAACATTCTAAAGTCCCATTAGGCCGTAATACCAGCCCCACACTTGCCAGCCCCAGAAAATCCAGCAGGTGGCGCCAAGTGCCAAACTGGGGCCAAATGGCAAACGCTGGCCAAAACCGAGCCTACCCAGAATGGCGAGGAAGATACTAAACAAGCAGGCGGCAAACACAGTGAAAATCACCGATTGCCAGCCAAGGCAACAGCCCAACATACCCATTAGGTAAACATCGCCCATACCCATGGCTTCTCGTGGGATGGTCACTTTACGAGCTTTACCTTCCAGTGACTTTAGTTCCTCAATCATCAAGGTCTTACCCTTCAGCTCCACTCGGTCTCCTTTGATGACCAGATTCGTCGCATCGACTTTTTTACCATCAACGCGAAACCCACTGCCCTCAATAATCAGTTGATCACTATCTCGATAGAAAAGATCCCCCCAGCCGTGCGCCTCACCATCGATTACAAAACACAGCTGCTGTGCTGGATCATCTTCAGCCGCATTCTCATCAGGCTCGCGCAGCATCCATTCCACCGATTCTTCAAATGCGAGCTCCTTCTTTCCAAAGGCCAGCTTGCCTAAAATAACCACAGCCCATAGCCCGCCAAAGCCAGCCAGAAAACCCTTCACAGACATCCATAGACCATCCTGCCAACCATGTGCCTCGCCATCCAAATACAAATGATGCTGCACCGACAATGCAGCCACCAGTCCCAATGCCGTTCCTAACCAAGTCACTTGTAAAGGAATCAACATCAGCTCCGCATCGACAAAAACCACCACCACCAGCAGTGCCATCAATACCATATAGAATAGCGCCTCACCGGGGTTCTGGGGAAAGGCCATCCACATCAGCAGAAACAGGCAAGCGGTGAGCAGCTCCACGGCAAAATAACGAAACGGTATACCGCCCTCACATTCCGCACACTTACCACGCTGCACCAGCCAAGTAACCAGTGGAATGTTGCGATACCACGGGATCTCCTTATTACATCCCGGGCAGAACGACCGCTTCGGTTTGTTAACACTCAAACCACGTGGCAGCCGGTAGATCGCCACATTGAGAAAAGAACCAACGCACGCACCCAGCACGAAAGCAGAAATCACAAGGACAGGGTGCTGCCAGTTGACGGCCTGCATCGTTTCAATAAAAGTGGGCATGCCCCTTTTCTAAACGCCAAATCCCTATTACCCAATAGCAAAAAGGAGAGAAAAGGGGGCAGGCAAGCGGAGTAAAAAACAAGAGCCTGCTACCGTGACGAATAATGATCAATGATTGACGCCCCCAGCCAAAGACATTCAAATCCATTGCGCGTATAGTAACATAGCTACATAATCTGACAAACACCCCAGCACAACCTAACAAAATTGGAATTCATGAAGCGCCTCATTATCATTCTTTCTTCACTCTTCACTCTTCACTATTCCGCTTCCGCAGCCCCAGCGGCCGAGCAGCGGGTAACCGAAGGGAACGCAAGCGCTCCTGAGCAGGGCAAGCGTGCAGCGGCCGAGCAGCGGGTGACCAAAGGGAACGCAAGCGCTCTTAAGCAGGGCAAGCGTTTTATCCAGCCGAATTTCATTATCATCTTCACCGATGACCAAGGCTACCAAGACCTAAGCTGCTTTGGCTCTGAGGACATCAAGACCCCGCACATTGATCGCATGGCCAACGAGGGCCGCATGCTCACCTCTTTTTACTCTGCCAACCCGGTCTGCTCTGCCTCACGAGCGGCCCTGATGACCGGCTGCTACCCACGGCGTGTGCTTGATACGAGGGTCGTACTTTTCCCCAAAGATAATGTTGGCCTTCACCCCGGGGAAACTACCATCGCGGACATGCTCAAGACCAAGGGCTACGCCACCGCGTGTGTGGGTAAATGGCACCTCGGTCACCACCCGGAATTCCTTCCCACCGCCCAGGGATTTGATTCCTACTTCGGCATTCCCTACTCCAATGACATGAGTCACCCAGCAGATGCCAAACGCCCACGCTACGGTAAATGGGACGAGTATTGGAGCAACCCCAAAGAAAGCGGCGTCTGGAAAACCCCGCTGATTGAAAACGAAAAAATCCTCGAGCATCCCGTTGACCAGCGCACCATCACGCGGCGCTACACCGATAAAGCCATTGAGTTTATTAAAGCAAACAGTGGCCGAGAGCTCGCAGGGCAAACGCCCCACCGACCCTTCTTCCTCTACTTGGCCCACAGCATGCCGCACGTGCCACTCTACCTGCCAGACGAGCTCTACAATCCTGATCCCAAGCGTGCCTACATCTCCGTCATCGAGCACATCGATGCTGAAGTTGGCCGCGTTCTAGACACCCTGCGCAAGGAGGGTCTGGACAAGAACACCTACGTCATCTTCACCTCGGACAATGGTCCGTGGCTGCGCTTCAACCACCACGCTGGCAAAGCAGGGCCACTGCGCGATGGTAAGGGCAGCACTTTTGAGGGTGGCATGCGCGTTCCCTGCGTCACCTGGGCACCTGGCCGCATACCCGCTAACAGCAAATCCAACGACATCGCCTCCACCATTGATTTACTCCCTACCATTGCGGCTCTCGCCGGTATTGAGCCCAAGACCAAAGGCCCGATCGACGGTCTCAACCTCGCCAACTTTCTGCACGACAAATCGCCATCACCACGAAACGAATTCCTCTACTACAAGACTAAGATCGATTGCATCCGCCAAGGGGATTGGAAGCTGCGCCAGCAAGGCAAAGCACATCAGCTCTATAACCTCGCCGAGGACATAGGAGAGCGTAAGAACCTTGCTAAAAACCACCCGGAAAAAGTCGCCGCGCTCAAAGCCCGCATGAAGGAACTCAACGCCGAGGTCATCGCCGGTGCTCGTCCATTAGGCCAGCTCGCGGACGCCCCAAAGTAGACGCTTCGCGGCTCAAAACTCCAGAAAGTCTGCCAGCCTATCCTCTAGGAAATACCGTGGACGTAGTGGGTTGCCTCCCGAGATAAAACCAACATGGCCGCCATGCGAGTAGAGTTCATAGCTCACCTGCTCTGACAGTTGTCCGGGTTTGGGGATAACCTCATCGGTCATGAATGGATCATCAACAGCATGCATGATCAAGGTAGGGATGGTGATCGATGTTAGAAACTGGAGACCACTGCACTGCGCGTAATAATCATGCACATCATCGAATCCATGCAAAGGAGCGGTGACCTGGTTATCAAAATCATAAAAGGTTTCCAGGGCTCTAACTTGATCTGCATCTAAGGGCAAAGCGTCACGGTGTGCGGGGTGACTGAGCTTGTCGGTGGTTTTTTGTTGTAGCTTCCTAACCAGATGGCGCTGATAAATGCGGGAGAAACCTCCCTCCAACCGCTTGGCACAGGCAGAGAGTTGCAAGGGAGCGGAGACAATCACCGCACGATCCACCAGTGACGCCTCCTTATGCTCACCCAGATATTTAACTAGGGCATTCCCCCCCAGGCTGTAGCCGACAGCATCAATATGAGCGTCTGGGTAGAGATCCCGGAGGTGCTGTAATGTCAGCTGTATGTCCCCGGTTTCCCCGCTATGGTAGCTCCGAGCTAGGCGATTATTTTCACCCGAGCAACTTCGGTGGTGATGCACCACTACCGATACTCGGTGCTCACAACATCGTTTCATCAAACGCTTCACATAGGAGGACCTTGAGCTTCCTTCAAGACCATGAAAAACCACCACGAGACGCTTTGGCTGCTCACTGGCATCTGACCAATCAAGATCAATAAAGTCACCATCTACAAGCTCAAGGCGTTCACGCCTGAGCGAGACAGCAGGAGCCCTCAACACCGAGCTCAATATTGTCTGCACATGCGGATTTTTCGCCCACCACGGCGCGGGGAAATATCTCAACTCATGCTCTCTGTCCTCGATCATCATCGTCTGCGGCAATAGTGATCCAGTGTAGTCATTTGTAAATACTGGGAATGCCCGAACACACCAGTCTCAGATACCCTGCAAAGTTTTCTGAATAACTACTACCCACCCATATGGGGGGGTAGTAATTAGTTGAAATGATCATCCCCTATGCTGAGTATACATTTCATGTTATTTCGCCAATTTACCAGCCTCGCCATTCTCTCAATTACCAGTCTGCTGACGGTCTGCCTTGCAGGCACAGCAAACGCCGAGACACCCATTACCAAAATCAAAGTCGCCTGTGTCGGGGATAGCATCACCTTCGGCTCGGGAATCGCGGATCGCAACAACGCCAGCTATCCCGCCCAGTTGCAGAAACTTCTTGGCGATAACTTTGAAGTGAAGAACTTCGGGCTCAGTGGACGGACGATGATTTCAAAGTCGCCCTCCGCATGGACCAAGACCCAGCAGTATAAAGACGCCCTCGCCTATCAGCCGGATGTTGTCCTCATCAAGCTCGGCACCAATGACAGCAAGCGTTCGGAATACAAACAGCGGCAAAACTTCGACCATGATTACAGCGGTTCTGCCCGGCTCTTGATTCGCAAGTTTCGCAATCTACCGAGCAAGCCGACAGTCTGGCTGATGAACCCCGTCCCCTCCTTCATCAGGCACGGGCACAGCATTAACGGAGCTTTTATCGAAGATGAGATTCTGCCCCAGATCAAAAAAGTCGCCCGCCTCACACGCACCCCTATCATCGACCTGCACAGCCCCTTTTTGAATAGCCCCAACCTCTTCCCGGATAAAATCCACCCGAATGCCGCGGGGGCACTGGAGATGGCAAAAATCATCGCCCCCATCCTGCAAAAGCATGGCAGAAACGCACCACAGCCTGCCGCGCATCACGTCTCTCGCACTGCTGCAAAGAACCTGATCATTTGGGATGACGAGCACGCCTATGACTGGGAGGGCACTTATCCCGTAGGCAACGGCCGGCTTGGAGCCACCCCCTACAGCCTGTTTCCCAGAGAGCAGATCGTCATCAATGAAGAAACCATCTGGAGAAATGAAGGGCCTCAATATATGGAGGAGAACTCCTTCCCCCACTTTGAAAAAATCCGCGAGCTCGTCGCCGCAGGAGATTACAAGGGAGCAGACGAACACTTCGTGAAGCATATCTCTACCAAAGGCTCTCCGCACAAAAGCCCCTACAGCTATCAGCCTGCAGGACGACTCAGGCTCGCCTACCAGAACACCGCTCAGATCGCCTCCACCCACCGCCAGCTCGAATTGCGAACCGGAGTTACGACTAGCACTTACACGCTGCAAGATGGCTCCAAGATCACCCAGGAGGTATTTGCCTCTGCCAAGTGGGACTGCCTGGTCGTGCAGATCAGCTCTGACAAGCCGCTTGATCTGGTGACCTGGATGGATGGCGCCCGTATCGAGGGCGAAGACTGTGTCAAGGATGGGCAAGGAAGCGGCAAGCTGGGAACAAAGTTCCAAAACCGGATCCGCCTCCAAGGAGCCACCGCCTCCGCGGATGGAGCCAAACTCGTAATGAAGGGCACTCAGCAAGCAACCATACTGATGACCGTGGCGACAAACTTTAACCGGGCAAACTGTGCCGCTCCATTGGCGGACGGGTGGCAGCAAAAGACCACCGAAATTCTAGACCGGGCAAAGGATCAGACCGTCGCTCAACTCAAAAGCAATGCCATCAGTGACCACGCCCGGTTTTTCGACCGTGTGCAGTTCGACATCGGCAAGACCGCGGACTCCATCATGAAGCTACCCACCAAGGCACGGCTCGCCCTCCTCAAGAAGGAAAAATCCGCGGCCGAGGGCTCGCAGGGCAAGCCCTGCTCTGACCCTGACTTGATGGAAACCTACTACCAGTTTGGGCGCTACCTTCTCATCGCCTCTTCGCGTCCCGGCAGCCTTCCTGCCAACTTGCAGGGCATCTGGAATCCCTATGAATTCGCCCCATGGGCATCTGACTACCATCTCAATATCAACGTCCAGATGAACTACTGGCCAGCGGAGACATGCAACCTCGCCGAGCTGCACCCACCGCTCTTTGACCTGCTAAAGAGCTGGTTCCCTCAAGGCAAGGACATGACCCGCCGCATGGGCATGAAGGGCTGGGCTATGGGTCACTCAACCGACGTCTGGGGCAGTGCCCGCTCCATGGGCACGCAACCCCTCTGGGCAGCGACCTACTTGGGGGGACAATGGGTCTCCTTCCACATCCTTGAGCACTACCGCTTTAACAAAGACCCGAAAGCCCTCGAACCTTATTGGGAGCTGCTCACCGAGTCAGCCATCTTTTGCGAAAGCTGGCTGATCCCCGGACCAAAGAATGACAAGGGTGAAGAGACCCTCATCGCACGCCCCGCCACCTCCCCAGAGAATACGTTTAAATACATCGATAAAGACGGCAACGAGCAAGAAGCAGCTCTCAGTGCGGGCACTTCTGTCGAGCAATGGATGATCATGCAGGTCTTCAAGGACTACGTAGAAGCCGCGAACGCTCTGGGCAAACAGGATGACGCCTTCGTCAAACGTATCGAAAGCCTCATTCCCAAAATCTACGTCCCGAAGGTGGCAGAAGACGGACGCCTCATGGAGTGGATCAAGCCCTTCAAAGAGGCTCGGCCCTCCCACCGACACATCTCGCATGTCATCGGTGCCTACCCAGGTAACGTCATTGACCTTGACGATGACCCAGTGATGCGTGACGCCGTCACCAAGTCCATCGATGGTCGCCTCGCAGCAGGTGGAGCCGGCACGGGCTGGGCCCTAGCTCACCGCATGAACTGCCGCGCCCGGCTTGGCGAGGGTGACAAGGCGCGCGAGGCTTACGCGCAATTTATTAGCACCCGCACAGCAACCAACCTTTGGGCTCTGCACCCCCCCTTCCAGATCGATGGCAACTTCGGTGCGACTGCTGCTGTAGCTGAGATGCTGCTGCACAGCCACAATGAGGAAATCAAGCTACTCCCCGCCCTGCCACCTAAGTGGCAAAGCGGAAGTATCAAAGGCCTGCGCGCCCGGGGTGACTACACCGTGGACATCTCCTGGAAGAACGGCAAGCTGGCATCTGCAACCATCACCGCCGGACCTAATAGCACAGGGCAAACAAAAGTCGTCTGCCAAGGCAAGTCCAAGCAAGTCACCATCAAAGCCGGTCAGAGCCTGACCCTGACAGCGGACAATTTTTAACTGGCCCCATGTCTGTATCCCGTAATACCGCCTTGAGCTCTGGACTCAGCCTACTGTTCCTGATTGCTCTACCCCTGACAAGTCAGGCCAATGAGACTGAAAACGTGGCCACTGAGCGCCCAAACATCCTCTGGTATGACGAACCCGCCAAGGATTGGGAAAAACATGCCCTGCCCATTGGCAACGGGCGCTTGGGGGGCATGGTGTTTGGCGGAGTCTTGAACGAGCGCATCCAGTTCAACGAGGACAGCCTTTGGATTGGCGATGAATTGGACACCGGTGCCTACCAGGCTTTCGGTGATCTATTCCTCAACTTACATGGGGGCATCATCGCCAACACAGCCCAAAAAAACTACCGACGCGAGCTCAACATCAACCGGGCCGTGCACACGACCAACTATCACCTCGACGGGGTGAACTACAAGCGTGAGTATTTTGCCAGCCACCCGGCCCAGGTCATGGTGTTTCAATTCACCGCGGACAAGCCCGCTGCCTACTCAGGAAAGATCGACCTGACCGACGCCCACAAAGCGGAGATTAAAGCAGTTGGCAACAAGCTGATATCCAAGGGATCACTCAAGGGCTATCAGTTCGAGGGTTACCGGGGCAAGCACAAGAAAGATCACAGCATCAATCTGGATTACGAAGCCCAGGTCCAGGTGCTGCATCAAGGTGGATCACTGACCACCGAGGGAAACAGCCTCGTTTTCAAAGACTGTGATTCACTCACCGTGCTTCTCGCTGCGGATACCAATTATCTCAACCAGCGTGACCAAGGCTGGAAAAAAGCTCACCCGCACGAGGAGCTCAATGCCCAGCTGGCGGCAGCTTCCGCAAAGCCCTATCCAGTGCTGCTTAACGAGCATATCAAGGATTACCAGTCCCTGTTCAATCGTCTCAAAATTGAACTAGGGAGCTCCCCCGCACAGAGCAACCAAATGACCACCGACCAGCGGCTCGATAACTACCGCGGAGCTCAACTAAAGACATCCTCTAAAGTCCTTTATGATCAACAAAAAGAGCCCGACACCACAGCGGGCACTGCCGACTACGACCTCGAAGAGCTCATCTTTCAATATGCACGCTACCTGATGATCGCCAGCTCCCGCCCGGGCGGGCTCCCCGCCAATCTGCAGGGACTATGGAACGACAAAAACAGCCCTCCCTGGCGCTCGGACTACCACACTGACGTTAACGTGCAGATGAACTACTGGTTTGTGGATCGGGCGAACCTCTCCGAGTGCTTTACCCCACTCTCCGAATGGCTGTATTCCACCGTGGAGGTCAAAAAGGAAAAGACCAACAAGAAATTCAAGGTGCGCGGCTGGGCACTGCGTTCAGAGAACGGCATCTTCGGCGGTGACAGCTACCACTACGTTCCCGGAGACGCCGCCTGGCTGATGCAAAACATCTGGGATCACTACGCCTTTACCCTGGACCGTGACTACCTGGAAAACCGCGCCTATCCCCTGCTCAAAAGCCTCTGTGAATACTGGGAAGACTCTCTCATCGAGTGGCCTGACGGCAAGCTCGTCAGCCCCATGAGCATCTCCCCCGAACACGGCCCCAAAGCCGAGGGCAACTCCTATGAGCAACAACTCGTCCACAACCTCTTCGGCAACTTCATCGAAGCCTCGGAAACCTTGGGCCGTGATGAGGAGTTGCGCAAAAAAATCCAATCCATGCGGGAGCGCTTGCTAGGACCCCAAATTGGCAAATGGGGCCAGCTCCAGGAATGGGCCAAGGACATTGATGACCCGAACAACAAGCATCGCCACCTCTCTCACCTGATCGCCGTTCACCCCGGACACCAGATCTCACCACTTACCACCCCAAAGCTTGCCGAGGCCGCCAAGGTATCGATGAACGCCAGAGGAGACGGGGCCACAGGCTGGAGCAAGGCGTGGAAAATCAATATCTGGGCTCGCCTCCAGGATGGCAACCGCGCCTACAAGCTGCTCAATGAGCAGGTCAAAGGCAAATACTACCCCAACCTGCTCTGCTTCCACCCGCCGTTCCAAATCGATGGCCACTTCGGCTACGCTTCGGGAGTTTGCGAGATGCTGCTGCAGAGCCACACAGGTGTGATTGATCTTCTGCCCGCCCTGCCCAATGCTTGGAAAAATGGTCAGATCAAGGGACTCAAGGCACACGGAGACTTCATCGTGGACATCTCTTGGAAAAACGGCAAACTCGCCGCCACCACCATCCATGCTGGCGAAAAGATCAAAGGCCACTCTCACGACCTTGTCTACCGTGGCAAAACCAAAAATATCGCCATCAAACCGGGTCAGAGCCTGACTCTGACCTCTGCAGATTTTTAATTTAATCTCATGCCTATATTGCGCCATATTGCCCTGAGCTCTGCGCTTGCCCTCGTTGCACTTCCTCTCAAGGGCTACGCGGATGAAGCGCAAGATACAGGCCCACGCCCAAACATCCTCTGGCTGGTCAGCGAGGACAACAGCACCTACTGGGTATCCTGCTACGGCAGCCCGAATGCCAAAACACCGAACATCGACCAGCTCGCCGCGGAAGGATTTCGCTACACCCACTGCTATGACAACTCCGCGGTCTGCGCACCCACGCGCAACACCTGGCTAACTGGAATCCACTGTATCTCCACCGGCAACCAACCGATGCGCAGTTTCTATGAGATTCCCTCTGAAGTCCTCAACCACACCTACATCAACCAGCTCATGGCTGCGGGTTATCAAGTATCTGCCAAGTACAAGCAGGACTTCAACTTCGAGCAACGCCATTGGAAAAAGCTCAAAGGTAATCTTAAGAAAGACTGGAAAAAAAATCCAATCGGCAAACCCTTCTTCATCGTGCGCAACTACTCAGAAAGTCATGAAAGCAGCGCCTTTCCCAAGGGCAACGCCGTGCAAACGGATCCCGCCAGCGTGACCTTGCACGCCTATCACCCGGATCTGCCAGAAATTCGCAAAAGCTACGCCCGCTACACCGATGCCGTTGCCAACATGGACAAGCGCATCGGTGAAAACATCGCCTGGCTCAAGAAAACAGGCCAGTATGAGAACACCATCATCATCTACTGCTCTGACCATGGTGGCGTGATGCCGCGCTCCAAGAGGTTCATGTATAACTCCGGTACACACTGCCCGTTAGTTATCCGCATTCCGGAGAAGTTCAAACACCTCTGGCCAGCCGACAAACCCGGTAGCACCGTGGACCGTCTGGTGTCATTCGTCGACATGCCCAAGACCTGGCTCTCCCTTGCCGGTGCCGAGGTGCCCGACACCTACCAAGGCACGATTTTCCTGGGACCAGAAACCGAGCCCGAGCCCGCGCACCACTTTGCCTATCGCGGCCGCGCCGATGAGGCCCTGGACATGGCACGCGCCATCCGTGACAAGAATCACACCTATATCAAAAACTACTATCCCTACATTCCCAACGGTCAGCACCTTGCTTACCAGTGGCGCATCCTCGCCACCCAAGCCTGGGAACAGCATTTCAAGGAAGGCAAAACCAACCCGGTGCAGAGCCGCTATTTCCTACCCCGCGAGACCGAGCAATTCTTCGATGACCAAGCGGACTGGGCAAACATCAACAACCTCATCGACCAGGCTCAGCACCAGCAGAAAGTCGCCACGCTCAAGCAGGCACTGCGCCAGCAGCAGATCAAGTACTTCGACAGCGGCTTGCTGCCCGAAGACATGCGCAACCGCCGTGCGGCCCAACATGACCTCACCCTCTACGAGCTGGTCCGAGATCCCAAGCTCTACCCACTTGAGAAGTATCTGGATGCGGCTGATATGGCCCTTGCTGCGGATCCCGCGAACCTCCCCATTTTTGTCAAAAACCTCACCGATCCAGATGCAGGCATGCGCTGGTGGGCAATCAATGGACTGAAGAATCTTGGGGCAAAAGCCAAGTCCGCACAGGAGCAAATCCTCCACGCCGCTCAGAAT
>CBFHPA010000037.1:0-23821 GCA_965657565.1 Oceaniferula sp. | reverse complement strand
TGCGAAGGTGGAACCTTGTATTCTGCGCTGAATGAATGTTTCCATTTAAAATAATCGGATATTCTAAACCAAAATTTCCCATTTGCTACTCATAGTCAACAACACCGCCAAAAACTGCGTCAAATAAGACGATGAGCTCTTTGAGCTTATCAAGCAATTCAAAAAATGGAGCAACTAACAAATAATTGGGAAATTAAATAGGCTTCACAAAAAATCATAAAGGCCAATCGAGGCATCGCTTCTCTTGACTACTAAGCACAGATGGCAGAATCTCTCAGCCATGAAAGATCCGCGCATCTCCCAGCTCGCACGCCAGCTTGTCCGATATTCCACCAATATCAAAAAGGGCGAGAAAGTCATGCTTCACCTCTGTGATGTGCCCGATGAACTCGGCATTGCCTTGGTCAGAGAAGTCAGGGCTCGCAAAGCGGTGCCTGTGCTCAAAGTGGAACATGGGCTGCTGACACGTGAGCTACTGCTCGGGGCCACCGATGAGCAGTACAAACTCATCGCCAAACATCAGCTCGCCGAGATGAAGGATATGGATGCCTACATCGCCATTCGTGGCTCGCACAATATCTGCGAATCCAGTGACGTGCCGGCTGCGAGGATGAAAACCATGATGAACCATATGCGCAAGGTGATGAACCGGCGCGTGGATCACACCAAGTGGTGCGTGCTGCGCTGGCCTCACCCTGCCATGGCCCAACAAGCGGGCATGAGTACGGAGGCCTTTGAGGACTTCTACTTTGAGGTATGCCTGGCCGACTACCAGTCGATGCTGCCTGCGATGCGCGCGCTGAAGCGGCTGATGGAGAAAACCGATAAGGTCCACATCAAAAATAAAGGCACGGACCTTCGTTTCTCAATCAAGGACATTCCAGCCATTGTCTGTGGTGGTAATTACAATATCCCAGACGGAGAAGTATTCACCGCTCCGGTTAAGAATAGTGTCGAGGGCCACATCACTCACAATGCCCCCACTGTGTATCAGGGGATCCCCTTTGATAATATCCGGCTAGAATTCAAGCAGGGCAAAATCATCAAGGCAGAGGCCGGCTCCAAGACGAAGGAGCTCAATAGAATTCTCGATGCTGACCCGGGAGCGCGCTATATTGGCGAGTTTGCACTTGGCTTTCACCCGGGCATCAAGGAGCCGATGCGTGATATTCTCTTTGATGAGAAAATCGCCGGCTCATTCCACTTCACTCCGGGCCAAGCCTACGAGGAAGCAGACAATGGTAACCGCTCTCAGGTCCACTGGGACATGGTGACGATCCAGCGCAAGGACTACGGTGACGGAAGTGGGGGCGAGGTGTGGTTCGACGGAAAGTTGATTCGCAAGGACGGCATCTTCTTGCCTAAGTCACTCGCCGGGCTCAATTATTGATTAGGGACCTATAATCCCGAGCCAACCTCTAAACCAAACAGGCAGACATCATCGGCAAATTCACCCTCGACGGAGTGGCGTCGTGATTCGTCTAACAATGTATCCAAGCATTCCTCAAGGCCTTTCTCCGAGCATTGCTCCATGCTGGCGATCACATGCTCGATACCCAACTCGTCTCCCGAGGCATCTTCGACTTCATGTAGACCATCGGTATACATCAACAATCGATCAATCTCGTCGAGTGAGATGGTGTTCGCACTGTATACTGCTTGCGGAATAAGGCCCAAGGCGGGGCTTACCTTGCCCTCATTAGGCTCTAGTACTTTGCCTTTTCCTAAACGAACAACAATCGGAGCAGGATGACCAGCACAGGAGTAGGTCAAGGTCCGCTCCTGAAGGTCAATCACGCAGTAGATGGCTGTGGCAAAAAGCGTTACCTCAGCGCGCTCAAAGATGGAAACCAAGCCTTCGTTGACACCATAGAGAAACCACTCAGGACTGGTGGCTGACTCACGTTCTTTCTCCATCAAGCCACGTAGCATCGACACCACCAAGGAGGCTCTGACGCCATGCCCCATCACGTCACAGATCAGGATACCCATGCTGTGTTGCGAGATCGGTATGACCTCGAAAAAGTCTCCCGCCATTTCGGAGGCGGGGCAATAGCGGCAACCCACGGTAACCTCCAGCTGATTGTCCTGAAGCACAAGGCCGTCTAATTCTTGAGGAAGTAAAGCCTGCTGAATCTCACGGGCCAATTGGAGCTCTTCCTCAATAGCAACATTACGCTTTTGCAGCTCGTCTGCGAGAGATCCGAGCTCTTGCTGCGCGGTGAACAAAGCGGTGATATCAGTAGTAATGCCAAAGGTTCCACAAAGCTCCCCCTTGCGATTGAGCCATGGCAGCTTTGACGTTTCCGCCCAGGTGATTTTCCCCTCATCGTAGGTTTCTTTTTGAAGAGCTTTCAGCATAGGAACACGCGTTTCCATGATTTCTAGCTCATCCTTACGACCCATGTCCGCATGCCTCTTGTCAAAAAAGTCTCGATCTGTTTTCCCGAGGATGTCTTTCTCGGTAGCCGCTCCGAGCTTTTCGGCCGTAGAGCTATTGGCCAATACAAATCGAGATTCTTTATCTTTGTAGTAAACATTAATAGGAATATTCTCGATCAGTTCACGTAGCCTATGCCGCTCTTCCTGCAGTGCCATCTCAGCATTTTTTCGCTGAGAGATATCAATGATCGATCCGACAATGCGATGAGCCATTCCCTCATCATCCCGAACGACGACGCCTCTGATACGCAGCCATCTCCAAGAGCCGTTTGGATGCAGGTAACGGCAGTCATTTGCCAATGTGTCATCACCATTTTTTTTGACAATTTTGCGGAACGCCTCTCTTAGCCCGGGCAGATCATTACTGTGGAAGTATTTGCGCGCCTGCAAGATGATGTTAGGCGCCTTGTCTGAAGGATAACCCAAGAAATCCAACACGCGCTCGGAGTAATAAATGTCCCTCTCCCCCACATACCAGTCCCAAACTCCTTCGTTGGAGGCTAGCAATGCGAGCTCGAGCCTGTCGTGTAGTTCTGATGCCATCGCAGTCACCACCTTAACAAAATCGATCAGACATTCAACTTGTAAGACGGCTTATTGATTGGAAGCGAAATGGATTCAGCGGGCACGCCATCTATCAATGCCCTGATGGCTAAGTTTTGCCAATCAACTCAATTTGTTCAAAATAATGGGGCTGATGAAAGTCCGGCTGAGATCCGGGCAACTTCGCCTGAGACATGAAAGATTGCTCGGGGGAATCGACAATGAATGCGACATTGAGTGCGCTATGTGCGCCAAACCTGATAGCAGACTCGAGATACACTAATGGGATGGATGCTGCCACCTGCCAGCCGCCGCTGGCTAATACTTTGGCGTAGGTCTTCACACCTTGAACCGGAATGTCATCGGCAGAGCTTCTTCGCCGTACTGCATCAAACTCAGCACACCACCACGCGCCATTGGGAGCGAGGTTCAGCTCAAGGTAGCGACCTGTTGATACATCTCTGATAAATAACTCAGCAACATCACAGCGCCACAGTTCTGGTGTGAACTCATGAGGCACAGCACCAGGCAACACCCTAGGCGGCTGCTCTCTCCTGGCGGCAAACCAGAGCTTGCTAGGGTCCAAGCTGAGCGCAAATTCAGCCGGCACCACTTGTCGCCCATGCCAGTCGCGCTCCAGGCTCGACCAAGAGAGATCAAGTGTGTCCCATGACAGGCTATCCTTTGTTCGCTCAACAAGCATGAGCTAATCTTTGCCAGCGAGACGCTTTTTCTAAAGCTAAATCTCGATACACAAAGAAAGTGTGACATTTATTCGACATTAGTGAAATAAACTGGTAAATTTTGCTTAAATATGTTGTGAAGAGTTTGTTTTTGGTTAGGGACATCAAAAATCACAAATCCACAGCATTTTCAAGATCACCTTACATGCACACCATCGAATATATCGGTCCTCGTCCACGGAAACCCGTGCGAAAGTCATGGGGCGGTGGATGGTTGATGGTTTTGCTTGTTGTCATTGGTGTAGGCATTGCCTCTCGCCCCCTGATCAACAAGGCCTTAGCTGATAGAGCTCCTGTCACAGAGCCCACGGTCGACGAGACTGTATCCTGGCTTGAGCAACACAACGGATTTGGTAATCGTCTTGCGGCAGCGGCTCTAAAGCGCACCCACGCAGACATCACCTACGACGATACCTACTACAACATCAGCTACCCCATGGGCGACATTCCTGCGAACAAGGGTGCTTGTACAGACCTTGTCATTCGTAGTTACCGCGCTCTCGGCATTGATCTTCAACAACTTGTGCACGAGGACATGCAGGTCAACTTTAGGCTATACCCTCAGCTCTGGGGCGCCGGCCAGCCCGATGTCAACATTGATCACCGACGCGTGCCCAACCTGCAGCGATTCTTCAGCAGATATGGCGAAGATGTGGCTCTACACGACGACTCGGCCATTTCGGAAAATTGTAATTATGGAGATGTCATCGTCTGGCGGCTTCCGCATGGTGATACTCACACTGGCATTGTCGTGCCCGGCCCAGGTAACCGTAAACACGAAAAATGGATTGTTCACAACATAGGTTCAGGACCACAGTGGGAGAACAAGCTGATCGAATACCAAATCGTGGGTCTTTACCGTTACAAAGGTTTAAACACGGTGGCTCGCTACACCCGCTAGGTCACTCAGACCACTTTGCAAGTGCCCTCTCTAGTGCGGCACATTTCTTCACTCTGAAGTTCTCACCTGCCTGCACGGTGGCTCGCTTCCCTGTTCCACTCTGCAGGTGAATTTCAACAGGTGTATCACCCGGGTGCTCCGTAAGAATATCACGAATCGACTCCAAATCGCTCTTAGTGTGTCTTGCCAACCACAGATTCACTTGAACGGCGGCATCTTGACCACTTTTCCTGGGCTTGAGTTCTTTGAGCTGAGATCCAGTAAGGCTCAATGTCTCGGTGCGCTCATCGACTTTGATACTGGCTTTAAAACGAATCACCTTGCCTGACATCAGGAAACCAGCCTCACGAGCAGGGCTGTAACTCTCTGACCAGCACACGACCTCACAGCTCCCTGTGAAATCCTCGATATGAATGACTCCAAAAGGTTTGCCCGCCCGTGTCACCTTGTGCTCCACATAGCGAATCATCCCGGCAAAAAGGTGGCGCGCACGCTTGTCTTTGGTATCTAGCTCGTCGAGTAGTCCGATTTTTTCAAAGTGGCCCGCGTCGATAGCAGCGCGATATTTGTCGAGTGGGTGTCCACTGGTGTAATAGCCCAGCAGCTCCTTCTCATTGGTTAAGCGTTCATCTTTTGGCCATTCCGCCGCATCGGAGACTGCGTTACCATCTTCTGCAACTTGGGACGCACCTGCAAAATCCATGGTATCAAATAATGAATCTTGGCCCTGGGCCCTATCTCGTTGTGCCGAGCTCGCTGACGCTACGACCTGCTCAACCCGCGCAAACATTCCAGCGCGGGTTTCACCCGTCCAGTCCATTGCGCCTGCCTTGACCAAGTTTTCGAGGATGCGCTTATTGACACTTCGCGAATCCAATCGATTGGAAAGATCATCAAGAGACTCGAAAGCTCCATTATCTTCACGCTCTTCAATGGCGGTTGCCATCGCACCTTCACCCACGTTTTTGATCGCTGCTAAACCATAACGAATTGCCATCTTACCAGATGGCATGAGCTCAGGCGCAAAACGCAATTGCGACCGGTTGATGTCGGGAGGCAAAACCTCAATATCCATTCGATGACATTCCGAGATGAACACTCCAATTTTGTCCGGATTATTGAGCGCAATAGAGAGCAAGACAAACATAAACACCCAGTCGTGGTTCCCTTTCACGAATGCCTACCAGTATGAGATGTGCCCATAACAAGCCGAGTGGGATTTGTTAAATCCATAGCCAGCGAATCCTGCTATTTTATCAAAGATTTTGTTGGCAAGCTCAGCATCGATATTATTGGTCGTCTTACATCCTTCTACAAAGATCTCACGCTGCTTAGCCATTTCGGAGGGCTTCTTCTTGCCCATCGCTCGTCGCAAAATATCAGCACCACCAAGAGTGTAGCCCGCAAGCCGCTTGGCCGCATTTTGCACCTGTTCCTGGTAGATCATCACACCATAGGTATCACCACAAATCTCTTCTAATAAGGGATGCTCATAGGCTACTGGCTTAATGCCTTTTTTGACCTCAATCATCTGGTCGATGTAATCCATCGCACCCGGGCGATAGAGCGCGAGCAGATCAATAATATCATCGATTTTCTGGATACCGTATTTGCGGCAAGTTTCGACCATGCCGCCAGATTCCAGCTGGAACACACCCATTGTCTCACCTCTGTTTAGCAACTCGAGTGTCGGCTTATCATCCAATGCGATGTTATTAATGTCGAAATCTGGAATATGCGCTCTGATATGCTGCACCGCATCTTGAATCACGGTGAGGTTCTTCAGGCCCAAGAAATCCATCTTTAGTAAGCCTACCTCAGTGATTGCATTCATATCACACTGGGTGACAACCTCGCCCTCGTTGCCCCGCGTCAGCGCGCAGTGCTCATCAAGATTGCGATCACCAATAACGACTCCGGCTGCGTGCACGCCCGTGTTGCGGTTCAGCCCCTCGAGTTTGATTGCATGACTCCACAGCTCCTGCCAAGTCGAGCTGTTTTCAATCACATCTCGGAGCTCTTGCTTCTCATCATACTCACCCTGAAGCTTAATGCCCGGCTTGGTCTCTATCATCTTGGCGAGCATATCCGCATCTCCATAGCTCACCCCCATGACCCGAGCGACATCTCGGATGACACTTTTTGCACCCAAAGTTCCGTAAGTAATAATATGTGATACAGATCGCTCACCGTATTTTTGCCGCACATAATCAATGACCTCAGGGCGGCGACTTTGACAAAAATCAATATCAACATCAGGAGGGCTAACACGCTCTGGATTCAGAAAGCGCTCGAATAACAAACCAAAGCGCATGGGGCAAATATCTGTGATTCCCATGGTATAGGCTACCAATGAGCCCGCTGCGGATCCACGCCCTGGCCCCACTGGGATATCATGATCACGCCCCCACTGGATGAAATCGGCAGTGATCAAGAAATACGAGGCAAAACCAAGATCGTTGATGGTCTTGATTTCATAATCTAGCCGCTCGTCGAGAATCTTCTCCATCTCAGCCACTGTGACAGCCTCTTGACTCGCAAGCTGTTCTAATTTCTCAGCCGGATAACGAGACTGGAGCCCATCAAAACAAACCTTACGAAAGTATTCCTCTCGTGGCGAACCATCAGGAGCATCGAATTGCGGGTATTTCTCAGAGCTTGTTGGGTCCAGCTGTAACTCAACATTGCATTTCTCGGCAATCTCTAGCGTCGCATCACAGGCTCCGGGAAAATCGGCAAACAAAGCTCTCATTTCCTCACTAGATTTGAAATAATGCTCTGCAGGATAGCGTTTCCTGTTTTCATCCAACAGCAGCCTACCCTCTCCAATACAAAGCAATACATCTTGAGCTTCGGCATCCTCTTTGGCGAGAAAATGCACATCATTGGTCGCTACCATTTTTAGGCCGAGTTCCTCCGAGAAAGATTTTAGCTGCTGATTGATTTGCTGTTGCACCTCCAGGCTTTGATCATTGAGCTCAAGGTAAAAATCATCCGAACCGAACATATCGCGCAATTCGATGATCTCCTTACGCGCCGCTTCGACATCATTGCGCTGGAGCCATTCATTAACCGCACCGTTGATGCAGCCACTTAGACAAATGAGCCCTTCGGCATACTTGGCAAGGTGCTCTCGGTCGACCCTAGGCTCACCCAAGTAATCACCTTCTAGATGCCCTATAGAAACTAGCTTTACTAGATTTTTCCAACCAGCTTCATTCTTCGCGAGTAGCGTTAAATGTGTTGAATTTTTGCGCCCAGGCACCTCTTTTTTGTCAGTCAGGGATGTAGGCGCCAGATAAATTTCACAGCCGAGAATCGGCTTCACTCCTGCAGAGACAGCATTTTGATAAAATTCAACCGCAGCATACAGGTTGCCGTGGTCAGTCATGGCCACAGCCGGCATGGATTGCTCAGCTGCAGCAGCTACCAACTCCTTGGTCCTGACAGTAGAGTCCAGAGTAGAATACTCAGTGTGGACATGTAAGTGAACGAAGGAATCGGTGGACATAGTGAATAGCTCTAAGCGAAGTCTAATGGGCAAGCATCACTTGGCAATTCACGAGTGCTCTCAACAACTATTTTTTTCTAAGGCAGGCGCCAATACGGCTTTAAGTTCCCAGATTGACTTTGTATTTTGAGCATTTAAAATATCAGCACCCGCTAACAAGATTCCGCTGCGTCCTCATGCCCAAAATCGATACCATTGATTTTATTTGTCAATCATGCCACTGCAAACTTCAAGTTCCTGCAGCCATGGCGGGTGTCAGCGGCCCATGCCCCAATTGTCATAGCAATATCACGGCCCCCGCCAAAGAGTCAGAGGAAGCGCCACGCAACACAATCTCGCTGCCGCCAAAAAGACTTCCTGAGCACATCCCGGCGGCAAAAATACGGGCCGCTGCAGAGGCAATACGTCGGTCGGCAAGGATGGAGAAGCATGACAATGCATCAGCTGCCTCGACTGAATTGCAATTCCGACAACTATCTCAAGAACTAAGCACCCGCACAGAGCTCGAAGACAAGACTGTAAAATTCAGAAAACTCAGCTTTTTAAGTCTCTTCGTGCCTGCAGCATTTGTCGCGGCAGCAGCCGCAGTAGCATTAGGTGTTCTTCATTTAGCTGACATGATCAACCTGTTGAATTATCAAAACGGATTCAAAAAGGAGGCACCCGTGACCGAGAAAGTAGAGTCTCCCGCTGAGAATATCACCGTGGAGGTCGCCATGCCCGAGTCTAACAGGAAAGAGCACCCCTCAGAGCCTTTACCAGAGCCAACAACAAATCCATCTGCAACCAATCAGGGAGTATTGACTTCTGCCGATCCAGTACCTGACACGACACAAAACAAAGGTGATTCCAAAACGATCACTGAATCAGAAATCAAACCACAACCAAAGGTAAGTAGCTCAGGTCAAAGTAAGTCACCTGACACAAAGCCCCAAGTCACAAAGATCAACCCCGTGATGGCAAACCTCATGCAAAGAGGTGAATTTCCTGAGCTGAAGCTGTCGCCCTCTGCGCCCAAAGATAAAAAAAATTCCTCAGTTAAGCCAACATCATCTAGCTCATCTACAAAGCCGATAGTGGGATATCTAGCGCGCGAAAATCTTGATGCATTCCTCAATGCCAAAACCCTCGATGATAGGCTGCTCTTTATACTAAAGGAACAAAGATCTATGCCAAGTTTGGCAGGCAGCAGCTTGGCCATGCCTTTTATGCCTGTGAAGCATGTCCGATTGCTGGAGACTCTATCAGGACAAGAAAACGATATGGTTCTGCATCGTTACATGCTTCGATTTGAGGACCCCAGCCAGCCAAAAAAACGCCTCAATATGATCGTCTTATTAATCGAGCGCATTGGCAAACATCCACCACTGATACATGCAAAAGCTTTTGTTGAACACTACAACAAGGCTCTCTCTGAGTATGCTCAAAAAGCCAACCCAGAAACGGCTACTTTTCACTGTATTGCGGAGGTCAGAACTTCAGATTTCGCCAACGAATTATCGAGGGAGATTAAGTCCTCTTTGGTTCGCTTCACTATCAAAAGCCACCCATACTACCCAACTAAGTTTAACGCCTACTTGAGTAAAAGCTCCCCACTAATGAGTCAAATTGGCAGCGGCAAAAGCTTCCCCTATACCACATCAAAGTATGCTGTCCTCTCATTTCGGTGGAATACCACAGGTGACAAGCCATACATCGAACTGATTGATATCATCAACAGTGATGGCTGGGGAGGATGATCAGTTGCATCAGTTGCGATACTATGGCTTCACGGATGGGACCTTGTTCTGGCGCCGCACACATACAAACGCCATTTGCCGTCGATAGCGTGGATTGGCAGAGTCAGTGGTCAGCTTAATCATCCCAAAAGCAGGAGTGCTTACGTCCTTGGGCTCGACGACTAATACGTACTCAAACCCTTCCTTCAGGGTGCGTAGTTCATAAGAAAAGCTCTTGTTAGTCACGCTATGTTCTAAAATGCGTATGGGCTCAGGACTATTCACCCTGAGCTTGATTGTTTTCGGCTCACTCCCACCGTTTTGATCCCAAAAAGTCGTTTTTGGGTGGAGTTCGAAAAGCATAGGAATATCGATCACCACTGAAAGTATCGATGATGGCTTATTGTCATCATCATTCGTCGTCCAGATCATGACTGTTTTTTCCACCAAGCCAGCAAAATTACCTAAGTCAAAAACCACCTTGATTTCTCCCTGCTCACCCGGTTTATAGCTGAGCTTTCCTCCCTTCACCTTGGCGCTTAAGCATGAGCAAGCTGAGTCATATCGTTTGATCGTTATCGTTCGGTCGCTATCATTCTTGAATAGATATGGCACCGTTACCGTTTTCGCATCTGCAGCTACCTTTGTCTCGATTCGGCTCTGCTGAAAGCTCAAGCCATCAGCAGCAAAGAGTGATAATTCTGCAAGTATCACCATCAAACAGAGCCCCAAGGTAACAGACAAGTGGGGTCGCACTTTAGCAGTTGTTTCTATCATAGTAGAGTAAGGATTTAATCAAGCAGCTCAATCGCAATAATCATGCTGCAGCCACGCCAGCGTGGCCCAAGAATGAGTAAGGGCCTATCCGCATTTAAGACAGGATTCATTTGCATTATTTTACGGCGGTGTTGCCAAAATTCAAGATCGAGGCGCAAATCATTCTTAGCAGATCGTCCTCGTGACTCAAAACTGAGTAATATTTCCTCTGACGGCTTCAATGGCGCAAGCCAATTTTCATAGCTTCGAAATACAGGCTGCACATCAACACCAAGTTTACGGTAATGCTTGAATTTCATTTGCTCAATACCACTCAGTCGCGTCATCATTTTTTGATCCGCTGAGGCATAATCTTTTGCCCACTCACCTGGTTCGCTATCACTGCCCAGATAGAGTGTAGCCTTGATCCTAGCTACGACTTCTTTGCCTTTATCGGATTCTCCCTGATCGGCTAAAGCTGAATCAGCGACGATACAAGGCAATACAAGAACTGCAAAAAAAGAGGCAAGATATTTAATCATTATCAGATAGGATTAGAACGTTTAGTAGGATCATCACTTCGAAAACGACGATTTAGAAAATCATTCGCGTATTCACCATCATTGCGCGAGATCGGGCATTACTTCCACGACGTGGCTCGCCTACTATTTCAAAGTCATCTGGAATATCTTCCAAACCTTCTAACACGATCACCGTTGCTGCATTGTCATCAGAGCTAACAATATTCGCTCTGACATTGCCATCAGGCATGTAAATCGCAGGCTTTGCAGATATGTTCACGATAGGCATCACAGGGTTTGATGCGTAGTTAACTCGTGTCCCCATGTAAAAACAGATTAACATGGCAGCAGCAGCAGCAGCGGGCAGTGCCAGCCATTTACCAAACTTAGCAGCGATGACCGCGAATCCCATGGTGACCTGTTGCTCCGGGGCATCAGGCTTCTCTTCCTCAATGGCACGTAGAATACGCTGATTGAAAAAATCGGGGTAAGGAGGCTCAACACTGGCTGGAATACTATCGCGTATTTGAGATTGCATGTCTTGGTGGGCTTGCCGCTCAGCCAGATACTCTGGATGATCTTTTGCCCAGGCTTCCACCCGTGCTAAATCATCACCATTGAGCTCACCATCCATCCAGCGTGTGAGTTCTGCTGGATCCGGCGCTTGATCATCGTGTCTTTTCATAACTTGGTTATTGTGGGGTAATTAAGATTCAAATTTAAGATATTCTTGTAGCTTTTGCCGAGCGTAGTAGAGCCGACTCATGACGGTTCCCGTGGAGCTGCCGATAACGTCAGCAATCTCTTTGTAATCGAGACCTTGAACTTCACGAAGTATGATTACTTCACGATGTTCATGGGATAATCTGTCGAGAGCGCGATCAATGCGCTGGCGCAGTTCAGTTTGCTCTAAAGCTTGATCAGGCTGTTGCTCCTGTTTGGGTCTTGTCAGGGCACCGGGCTCGATCTTGGAAGCATCAAATACCTCATCATTGAGCTCTCCATCACCCTGTATACGACGCTTGCGCAACCAGTCATAGACTGCGTTGTGACTGATTCTAAAGAGCCAGGTCGAGAAACGTGCTCTTGATTCAAACTTGGGCAATGCCCTCCATGCTTTGATGAAAACTTCCTGCGATAGATCCCATGCATCTGCATCATTTTTAACCATATTGTATATCATGGCGTAAATTCTCCCTCGATGTTTGGTAACCAAGCGATCAAAAGCACGTGAGCTCCCCTTCTGAGCTTGTTCAACAAGTTGAGCATCCTCATCTGCACTGGCTTTTTGTTCTTTGATGGTTTCATTAGGCTGGTTACTCGGCTCTGTTGAGGGAGCTGGTTGCATGCCTGAGCCTTGTTGAGCTCCTTGATCTGGTAGATTTTTGGCATCCCCCTGTTGCTGCATGGCCCATTCGCTGAACAAGCCGGCAGTCGTAAAAGATGCGCATGCAGGCAATGGCTGAGTGAAAGGCTTGAACACCCTCATAAGCTTCGACGCAATGTGACCAAAAATATTCATCCAAATAGGCTAAATTTCATAACAGCACAAACACAGCCAGTTATCACGCGTATCCTGATGCCTAATGCCCCATATTGCAAGACGACGTTTTAGACCCGAGGAGTCGAGTCTTTCATGCTGTGCGCACTGGCAAAAAAAACATTGTCAGCGGGCGCTTTTCCTTTCGCAATTCTCAATCTCCAGTCTAGCATGACTTTAGCAATGCAATGTGAATACTGCAACAACAAGGCTACCGTCTTTTACACCCAAATCATTGACGGCATTGGCAAGAAATCTTGTCTGTGTGAATCTTGCGCCCATGAGCAAGGCATCACAGACCCAGAGGGATTCTTGCTAGGCAGCCAAGACATTGAAAACCATGGGGAGCCCTCCAAACCCAAGGCTCTGCCAACAATTGAGATACCTGTCAGCAAACAATCAGATCGTTGCTGCCCAGGCTGCGGCTTTGCTTTCGATGACCTCAAAAAGACAGGCCGACTTGGATGCAGTAAATGCTATGATTTTTTCCGAGCGGAAATCAAAAATAATCTTGGCGGCATGCACAAGGGCACTAGCCATACTGGGAGAGTCCCAGCGGGCATGCTTGAGGCATTCAAAGAGCGTCAAGAGCTCGAGAAGCTGGAAGAAAAACTAAATCTGGCAATCAACTCGGAAGATTATGAAGAGGCCGCTTCTCTTCGTGATCAAATCAGTAAGATCACATCACCGGAGCAGCAAACAAAGTCATGATGCGATTTTCCACATTGATGAAGCATCCTGCCGACTGGATGACGGGAGCTGATACTGACAGTGCCATTGTGCTTACCAGTCGCATTCGCCTGGCTCGCAATATCAAAGACGCCCCCTTTCCTGGCTGGGCACGCAAAGCGGAACGTATCAAAATTCTTCCAGAGTTACGTGATAAAGTAGAAACACTCTCCGAGATGAAAGACGCTTTTTCACACCAACTGAGCGAACTCTCCTCCGTCCAGAAACAGGTCCTTGTAGAGCGTCACCTCATAAGCCGTGAGCAAGCTGCCCGCAGCGAGGGTAGTGCCATTGTGGTCAACCGTAACCAAACGCTCAGCATCATGATCAATGAAGAAGATCATCTGCGCTTACAATCAATACGCTCTGGTTTGCACCTACGTGAAGCATACCAGCTGATCGCCAATATTGATAAAGACCTTGAGCAATCATTGCCCTTTGCTTTTGACCATGAGCTTGGCTATCTTACAGCTTGCCCCACCAATGTAGGCACCGGCCTGCGCGCGTCCGCAATGCTACACTTACCGGGATTAGTCATTAGTGATCATATCGGACAAGTCATCCAAGCTGTTGGCAAATTAGGCCTCGCAGTCCGTGGTATTTTTGGCGAAGGCACAGAATCATTAGGTCACCTGTTCCAAATTTCCAATCAGTCAACTCTAGGGGAGTCAGAAGAAGATATTCTAGACAGGCTCGAGCGCGTTATCCAAAGAGTGAGGGAGCAGGAGCGAAATGCTCGCAGCAAACTGCTCGAGGAGGATCCACAAATGCTTGCTGACAAGATTTCCCGAGCCTACGGCCAACTCAAATATGCCTACGTCATCGATTCTAAAGAGGCGTTAACTTATATATCATTGGTGCGCCTCGGTAGTGACATGGGTTGCTTTCCCAAGGAAGCAATGAAACTATGTGATTCTTTATTGATGGACATCGAGCCAGCACACCTTCAGCATAAAGCAAATAGAAAGCTATCACCCGAAGAACGCGACACAATGCGAGCGGAAATTATTCGTAGCAGGTTGCAAAATCTTTCTTCCCCTGTTATAAATTTTATCAATAGTTAATTTACAACAAGAGCTTCACCTCATTCACCACCACTAGCCACACAACGATACGGAACAATCATGAATAATTTCACTCCAAGAGCCCAACAAGTCCTCGCACTAGCGCGTAAAGAAGCAGACCGCTTCAATCACAATTACGTGGGGACTGAACATATCTTATTAGGTCTGATCAAACTTGGGCAAGGAGTGGCAGTGAGCGTATTACAAAATATGGGTCTCGACCTTGAGACCGTGCGAATCGAAGTCGAAAAACAAGTGGGCTCGGGTCCAGAAAATACTGTTTCAGGCAATATTCCCTACACCCCTCGTGTGAAGAAGGTTCTCTCACTTTCAAACAAAGAAGCCGAACAGCTCGATCACTCCTACGTTGGCACTGAGCACATCCTTCTGGGCTTACTTCGCGAGGGTGAAGGCGTCGCTGCTCGAGTGCTAACCAGCCTCAATGTCGACATCAACCAGACGCGACAAGAAATCCTTGCTGAGATTGACCCCAACTTTAACCCAGATGATCTTGGCGATGAATTCGAAGAATTCGAGGATGAGGATGAAGTTGAGGCCCAAGGTGAAGGCGAATCCAAGAGCAAAACACCAGCACTCAAAGCTTTCGGTAGAGACCTCACCAAGCTTGCTAAAAAAGACAAGCTAGATCCTGTCATTGGCCGCTCATCTGAAATTGAAAGAGTTATCCAAATTCTCTGCCGTCGCACCAAAAACAACCCTGTCCTCATTGGCGAAGCTGGGGTTGGCAAAACTGCAATCGTTGAAGGGCTTGCCCAAGAAATTGCCAGTGGCAATGTCCCTGAGCTGCTTCGTGACCGCACAGTAGTCACACTTGATCTTGCGCTCATGGTTGCCGGTACCAAGTATCGAGGTCAATTCGAAGAGCGTATCAAAGCGGTAATGGATGAGATCCGCAAAGCAGGAAACATTATCCTTTTTATCGATGAGCTGCACACCATCGTAGGAGCTGGCTCAGCGGAAGGTGCTATGGATGCCTCCAACATTATCAAACCCGCGCTCTCACGTTCAGAGCTACAATGCGTTGGTGCTACCACCATGAACGAGTATCGCAAATTCATCGAAAAAGATTCAGCACTGGAGCGCCGTTTCCAAAAAGTCAAAGTTGATGAACCATCACAAGAAGATGCCATTGCCATTTTGGAAGGACTTCAGTTTAAGTATGAGGAGCACCACAAAGCCAAATACACACCCGAAGCAATTTACGCCGCGGTGAAGCTTTCCTCCCGCTACCTCTCCGATCGCTACCTACCAGACAAAGCCATTGATGTGCTTGATGAGGCGGGCTCACGCGCTCGCATTGGCCAAATGACAAGACCACCCAAGGTGAAAGACTTGGAAGCCAAAATCGAGGAAATTCAAGCTGATAAAGTTGCCGCCATTAACGATCAAAATTTCGAGCAAGCAGCCTCGATGCGAGACGCTGAAAAACAGGCTAAAAAAGAACTCGAAGACATCGTAGCCACATGGAAAGCCGAAAGTGAGGAGACGATCGTCGAAGTTGGCGAGGACGAAATCATGGCTGTCATTTCAAAATGGACCGGTGTCCCACTCCAGCGCATGGAGCAGAAGGAAGCAGAAAAACTTCTCAAAATGGAAGACCAGCTCAAAGACAGCGTGATCGGCCAGGACACAGCTGTCGTCACCATCTCCAAAGCCCTTCGTCGTTCACGAGCAGATCTCAAGGACCCACGTCGCCCTATCGGATCGTTTCTCTTCCTTGGACCTACGGGTGTTGGCAAAACCTATCTTGCACGCAACCTAGCCGAGTTTATGTTTGGTGATCCGGAATCTCTCATCCAGATCGATATGTCAGAGTACATGGAGAAATTCTCCACCTCTCGACTCATCGGTTCACCTCCGGGCTACGTCGGCTATGAAGAGGGAGGCCAGCTTTCTGAAGCTGTCAGAAGACGCCCATACTCCGTAGTGCTATTCGACGAAATTGAAAAGGCTCACCCTGATGTGATGAACCTCCTACTCCAGATCCTGGAAGAGGGAATGGTCACTGACTCCTTTGGTCGCAAAATTGATTTCAGAAACACCATCATTATTCTTACCTCCAATGTCGGAGCATCAAGCATCAAGCGCCAATCATCACTTGGTTTCGGAGCCATGCAAGATGACGAGGCTGATTTTGATGGCATGAAAGAGAAAATTCTCGAAGAGGCTAAGAAGCAATTCAAACCAGAATTCCTCAATCGCCTAGATGACGTTGTCGTCTTCCACATGCTTGAGAAGAAAGCACTCAATGTAATCGTCGACCTAGAGAGCAAAAAACTCATTGATCGACTCCAGGAAAAAGGCATCACACTCAAGCTTGATAAGGCAGCTCGCGAGCTGCTCATGGATAAAGGCTACGACCCCAACTATGGAGCCAGGCCAATGCGCCGAGCCGTCGAACGTTACCTCGAGGACCCGCTTGCTGAGGCCCTGCTTCGCTCTGACATCAAAGAGGGCGATATCGTAAAAGTATCACGCAAGAAAGGTGATGAAGATCTTACCTTCAAACCTGTGAAACCTACTGGCAAAGGAAAAGGTAAAGCCAAAGCCTAGCGCAACAGAGCATTAGGCAAAAACTTATTGCTGATCTTAGAGTGTCACCTCTGTTAGATTTGTGCGCCTTATTAGTAGACACACAACCATAGGGCAATCACCCCCTGCCCACTATACAATCAGCCACTGACTCTACAGTAGCGGCTACATGTTGATCAGCGATTCGCCGACTTGTTGATGGCTTCGCCAGCACCTTGAATATCGCGACCAAAACCAGCGACAGTGTTACATGAGCTGAGTGCCATTGCTGCGATACCTGCCAGAGCCAAAACAAATTTCATAGATGTTTTCATGGATCAAACATAGGATCCAAAACTGAGCATGCCAATCATTTTTTACCTGCCACTTGACGCATCGACCTTACTGATTCAGAAGTAAGCATGATCAAATTTCTCCATACACGCATTCGTGTCTCTAACCCGCAAGCCAGCATCGCCTTCTATCAAAAACTTGGCTTTGAATTAGGAGAGCAAAAAACATCACCTCAAGGCAATCAACTAGCCTTTCTTCACCTGCCCGGAAACGATCATTTTCTTGAGCTGACTTATTCCCCTGATTTTGAGGTTAAGTTTCCAGAAGACCTCATGCATACCGCAGTCGGAGTATCTGATATCGTCGCCTATTGCGATCAGCTCGAGCAAGATGGTATCGAAATTTGGCCGGGGCAATGGCGCGAAAAGTTCACCTCAGGAGATCGTAAGATGGCCTTTGTAACCGACCCAGACGGCTACGAAGTCGAGATTCTTGAGCGCTAGAACACCTCCAACACCTCCAGAGAAGCGACTCAAATCTCAAACTCGCCATCTTCGATTAGCATCAGCAAATCGGGTGACTGTTCCAGCATTGGATCTGTCTCCAACACATCCTCGGCTAAGGCTCTTGCCTCCCTAATGAGCTCCGTATCGGCTAGGAAATCGACGAATCGCAAGTCAGCAAGCCCGCTTTGCGCCGTACCCAAAAGATCTCCTGGCCCACGCAAACGCAAATCTGCCTCAGCTATCTTGAAACCATCCGTGGTATCAGCCAACACTTGAAGCTTTTCCATCGCCTCCGGTGACTTCCCATCCGTAGCTAGGATACAGTAGCTTTTGAACTCACCCCGACCGATCCTGCCACGTAGCTGGTGGAGCTGGGCTAAGCCAAAACGCTCCGCGTTGTAGATCACCATGATATTTGCATTGGGCACATCAACACCCACTTCGATGACAGTTGTTGCTACCAACACTTGAAGCTCTCCCTCGCGGAACGATGACATTACCTGCTCTTTTTGCTCAGCAGGCATTTTGCCGTGTAGTAGTCCAAGCTGAAATTTCGACAAGCGTTTGACCCATTTATCAAACTCGTTTGTGGCAGCCTGTGCTTTCAGCGAATCACTTTCTTCAACCAAAGGATAAACCAGATAAGCCTGCCTACCCGTCGACAAGTGCTCTTTGAGAAACTTGGTAATATCACTCACCTTTGGGCTCTTGCGCAGTGCTGTTACCACCTCACCTCTACCCGCTGGCCTCTCATCCAAAATAGAGACATCCAAATCACCATAGAGTGTCAGGGTAAGTGTGCGCGGAATCGGGGTCGCTGTCATCACCAAGACATCAGGCATCACACCCTGCCTGACTAGCAGAGCTCGTTGCCCGACACCAAACTTGTGCTGCTCATCAATCACCACCAAACCTAGATCATCGAACTCGACTCGCTCATACAACAATGCATGCGTTCCAATGATAATTTGAGCTTCCCCATCGAGCTCAAGGTGGCTGTCTTCCCTGCGCGATCCCGTTACCAAAGATAACCTGACTCCCAAGGGCTCAAGCCATTGACAAAAAGTAAGATAATGCTGTTCAGCAAGGATTTGGGTTGGCGCCATCAATGCCGCCTGCACACCGGAATCGACCGCAAGTAGCATCGCGCACATTGCCACGAAGGTTTTACCCGAACCAACGTCCCCTTGGAGCAAACGACTCATCGGATGGGGCGAGCGCATGTCTCCGATGATTTCTTTGACACTACGTTTTTGTGCCCCCGTGAGGTCAAAAGGAAGGCTATGATAAAACTCAGTGAGCAGCGCTGTTTTTTTACCCAACACACGCCCCTCGTGCTCGTGGTGGCGAGCTCGCTTCCAGACAACATTGAGCTGCAACGCAAAAAACTCCTCTAGAGCAAAATATCTTTTTGCGGCTTGTGCCTGCTCGCTACTATTTGGGAAATGCACTTCCTGCATCGCCTCATTGCGCGGATAGCTTGGATCTACATCATAAACCGGGGCAAGGCTTGATTGGTCGATACTCGCCAAGAGACTGTGGACATGCTCTCGCTGGCGCCTTTGGGCCACTCCACTGACCGATTTATAGACAGGGACAATCCTCTCGAGATGCACTGAATCTTGATCGTCCCCGACAATCTCGAAATCAGGATGGTCGATGATAATGCCACCTTGATACTCCTTTGGCTTGCCATAGAGCACCACCTCATGACCTGCTGCCAGCATGTTTTTCATCCACGGCATATTGAACCATCTGCAGGTGATTTGACTGGTCGCCAATGCCGCCTCCGTAGACTCAATCAGTATCGCTTCATAAAATTGCCTCCTCCCCCCAAGTCGCTTTACCTGGGTATCAATGACGGTTCCTCGAAGGCAGCAAGATCCACCACCTGCCTGAGTAGGAAAACGATCGAAGCGACGACGATCTTCGTAGCGCTTCGGCAAACGCATCAACAAATCCAAGGCGCTCTCAATACCCGCTGAGTGATACGCCAGCACCTCCTTAGCAGATATGAAATCGACTGAGGAAAGAGCATCACTGGCAGAAAACTGACTCATAAATCGGGTGACGAACTAGACTTGGTGCGGCCTCACATCCTGAATGATCAGTTGTAGACTTGTTCTCCCTCTGAATGTGTTGCGGTTAATAGTGTAGGCAATATCCCACGGTTCCTGCCAACTCGGCAGCTCATGCTGACCACCACCGAAAAACATTGCCTCTTGCCTGTGGCCATCCTGCTGCATGGACAACTTAAGGTGATGATTTTTCAATTCACGAGGAGGCTCGGTAAGCTGCACGCCACTACTCATGAACATCGGCTCTGGATTGGCCGAGCCAAATGGCTGCAGTAGCTCATAGCTACTAAGAAATTCGAGTGAAAGCTGCCCCAAATCAATCTCAGTATCGATATGCAGGCGTGGAGACAAGTCCTCCTCACTAACATGCTCTCTGACATAGCTTGCAAATGCCCTCCTAAACTCAACAATATTCTCCTCATCCACACTGATACCAGCAGCCATGGCATGTCCCCCACCCGCAATCAACAAATCACGGTTTGCATTAATCGCGTCCATCAGAGAAATTCCCTGAATACTTCTGCCACTGCCCTTTCCGATGCCCTTTTCATCAATAGCGATGATGAAGGCTGGCTTGTGAAAACGGCGCATCATCCGTGAGGCTACAATACCGACAACTCCCGGGTGCCAATCGCGGGAACCAAGGACAATCACAGGGTCAGATGGGTCGCACTCGGCTTCCAAGCTGTGGATAGCCTCTTTATGTATCCTGAGCTCCTCTGCCTGCCGGGCTCTATTGTGTGAGTCCAGCGTTTCAGCCAAGCTCTGCGCCTCCGTCACATCAGCGGTCATCAACATCGCCAGGGCATCCTCAGGCTTATCCATTCTACCTGCCGCATTAATACGAGGGCCAATACGGAAACCAACATCGGCACTGGTAAGAGGTCCTTTCACTTGAGCAACCTCCATCAAGGCGGTAATGCCAGCATTGCGAGAGCGGCTCATGCGCTTCAACCCATGCCTTACTAGTAATCGGTTTTCCTCAACCAACGGGACAATGTCTGAAATCGTCGCCATCGCCACGAGATCCAAATAATCCTTTAAGTCGAAACCTGTAACCGCCCGTGTCTTCAACAACGCGTGAGCAAGCTTGAAAACAACTCCAGCAGCACACAAATATTCAAATGGGCTACTCGGCCCCTCCGCGCACTTGGGATTGATCACCGCCTCACAGTCAGGCCTTCCCTCGGGAGACATCTCATGGTGGTCGACTACGATCACGTCAATATCATCAGCCTTTAAGTCAGTAATCTCATCCAGTGATGCGGTGCCGCAGTCAACCGTGATCAGAAGGTCCGGCTTCTTACCCTCACTCATGCACCGCTGTAGCGCGGCTTCATTGAGACCATAACCCTCTGGTCCGCGTTTAGGAATAAAACTCCTTACCTGCAAACCATAGGCTCGTAAAACAGTCGTCAGCAATGTCACTGAGGTCATACCATCGACATCGTAGTCCCCGTAGACGCAGACTTCTTGATCATCGTCTACCGCTTTAAGGATACGGGCGACAGCCAACTCCATGTCAGGCAGCATGAAAGGGTCCTGCAAAAGCTTTAAGCGAGGATGTAAATACGCATCCATCTCACTGGTCTTAACCCCTCGTTGTAGCAACATGCGAACAAGGACTTCAGGCATGCTGCTATCGACATCCGGCGGCATCTCCGGCACCGGTGCGAGGATCCATGTTGACCGCTTCTGACTCATGACTAGCAAGCTAAGAGCCAGCCCTACACATCACAAGGAAAGAAGAATATTTTACACTCCACACCAGCATCAGCCAGCCAGTTCACGGAGCAGCAAATGATCTGCGGTTGGTTTTTCACAGCAAATACGCTCAATGATCTTATTCCACACCTCCTCACCTTTCAGAATCTCAACCTCGATACGCAGAAAATAAACCGGCACATCGAGCTCAGTGGGCTTCATGAAGCGTACCGCATCTTTCTCTGTCGTGATGATGACTTCGATATCACGCTCGATGCAACGGCGCATGAAGCGATCAATATCCTTCTGATTAAAGGAGTGGTGATCAGAGAACACACGATGAAATTCAACCTGCGCACCGAGCTTATCCAAGATTTTCTCAAAGCTCTGAGGTACTGCAATACCACTGATAGCAGCCACGTATTTGTCCTTCAGAAATTCCAAGGGTGCACGCTCACCTGTAAATAAATTCTCTAAGTGCTTGGGACCATGAGTGCATTCGATGATCTCAGCATTTTTGTTGAACTTGCGCATTTTCCGGATCAGCTGCTCGTTAGAGCTCCCATCGCACTTGGTAATAAAGATGTAATCAGCCCGTATTAGATTCCTCGCCGGCTCGCGCAAAGTTCCTCGGGGTAACATCTGACCGGTACCGAATGGAGCGCCCTGATCGACCAGCACCACATCCGTCGAATGGGCAAGGTTGAGATACTGCAAGCCATCATCTAGAATCAAGGTATCTGCCTCCAACTCACCCACAGCAAAAGCTCCGCCCTTGACTCTGTCTTTATCAACCACCACCGCGACACCTGGTAAATTTTTTGCCAACATCCACGGCTCGTCTCCAGCATACTTCACTTTCAGCAGGGGCTCACCTCCGTCGCTAACCACCTTGGGCATCTGCTCGTCTGGTATTGGCTCGCCGTCTACTCGCCGATACCATTGCTGAGGATGGGTTAGTTTTTTACTTTTATAACCACGGCTTAGTATCGCCGGCTTTCGGCCACGATCACGCAGCGTACGTGCAAAAAGCTCCACCACCGGGGTCTTGCCCGTCCCCCCCACTGTCAGGTTACCAATACTGATCACCTGCGTGCCCAAATACTGCTGCATCTTCACCCCGCTGCGGTATCTGCCTAAGCGCTTCGCGACCCCGAAGCGATATATTCCCGACAAGCTCCAGAGCAATACCCGCATCATGGAAGCTCGAAAACCACGAGCTCTGCCGAAGATTACCTCCGTGCCCCATTGCTCAAGCTCGTTTAATGTTTCTCTCATCCCTGTGCATAGTTATACGACTTCAAACTTGAAACTTCAAACTTGAAACTTAGAACTCTCTCATGACTCGACCCGACGGACGCCAAAACGACGAACTTCGCCCTATCTCATTCAAGCCAGGCATTGCCCCGCACGCCACCGGCTCCGTCCTTGTTTCCTTTGGAAATACCCGGGTCATCTGTGCGGCAACCATTCAAGAAGATGTCCCGCGTTGGATGAAATACCAAAAAGTCGGCGGCGGGTGGCTCACTGCGGAATACAACATGCTACCTTATTCCACCCACGACCGTAAGCAGCGTGACATATCTGCAGGCAGGCTCGATGGCCGCTCCTCAGAGATCCAGCGCCTCATTGGTCGTTCCCTACGTGCTGTGGTCGACCTCAAAGCACTCGGCCCTCGCACCATCTGGCTCGATTGTGATGTTCTGCAGGCAGACGGCGGCACCCGCACCGCATCAATCACCGGCGGCTGCGTTGCCATTGCCATTGCACTCAACCAGCTCATCGCCAGCGGCAAAATCAAAACACTCCCTATGACGAAGCTCATCGCAGGCATTAGCTCGGGTATTTACCAAGACACCCCCATTCTCGACCTCAACTACCCCGAGGATAAAGACGCCAGTGTCGACTTCAATATCGTAATGACAGAGGACCTAAACTTCGTTGAGCTCCAAGGAAGTGGTGAAGAAAGCACTTTTTCTAGTGATGAAATGACCGCCATGCTTGACCTCGCCCGCAAAGGAATCGTTGAAATCACCGAACTACAAAAGCAAGCAATACAAGATGCAGACAAGATGTCCTTAAGCGATCTTGAAAGTTTAGCTGGCGGTTTTAAAGCAACTTAAGTTATTTTTCTCAACCGGTAGCTCAACTTTTATCTTGTCCAATTCTGTGGATCAGTTAAATTATACCACTGTTTGATGATTAGCAATCTTATTGCGTCATCATTCATTGCATAGCT
>CBFHPA010000036.1:0-23864 GCA_965657565.1 Oceaniferula sp. | reverse complement strand
TTTTAATAAGGAGTTTGCGGACTGTGAAGCAGAGGATTTCCTGGGCTCATTATTGGAGGCTTGTGATCATCTAAGCACGATCTGTATCGGTGAAGACTGGAGGTTTGGTAAAAACAGGCGTGGTGATATCAACATGCTTCGAGATTTAGGCCGAGAGAAGGGCATTACTATTAATGGCAGCTCGGCTGTTATGCTTGATGGCGAGAGAGTCAGTAGCACGAGGATCAGGCGGGAAATACGTGACGGCAACATGGCAGCAGCAGAGGCTATGCTAGGAAGGGAATATACCGTCTTTGGGGAAGTGATTAAGGGTCGCCAACTCGGCCGTCAATTGGGATTTCCGACGGCGAATCTAAAGGTGTTTAACGAGCAGCTACCAGCAAATGGAGTTTGGTGTGTTGCAGTGGTTTTATCGAGTGGAGAGAGGTTCAATGGAGTGGGCAATTTAGGGATGAGGCCCACGGTAGAGGGCGCGGAGGCAAAGCGCATGCTGGAAATCCACCTTCTAGATTTTGATCAGGATATTTACGGCGTGACGATGGAAGTTGAATTCCTCAATTACATGCGAACTGAGAAAAAATTCAATTCGGTGGATGAGTTGAGCATACAAATAGAGCTTGATGTTCAGAGTGGCCGCGATTTTCACAACTCATTGGGGAAGTGATTTTCTGATCGAAAGGCGTGATATCGGTTTGACCTTCGCTTCAGGGTGTGAATATTGCGTGCCCACTTCAATTATCTAATTTTATGAAAACACCAATCACCGTCTCAGTAACAGGTGCCGCCGGTCAAATCGGCTATGCACTATTGTTCCGCATTGCATCAGGAGCAATGTTTGGTCCTGACCAGCCAGTCAACCTGCGCCTCATCGAAATCGAACCCGGAATGAAGGCCCTTCAAGGTGTCATCATGGAGCTCGACGACTGTGCGTTTCCTTTGCTCAATGACATGGTTGCCACGAGTGACCTCAATGAGGGCTTCAAGGGAACCAACTGGGCTTTGCTCGTAGGCTCAGTGCCTCGCGGCCCAGGTATGGAGCGTGGTGACCTATTGAAGGTGAATGGAGGCATTTTCACTGGTCAAGGCAAAGCAATTGCAGCCAATGCAGCTGACGATGTGCGCGTTGTGGTAGTCGGAAACCCGTGCAACACCAACGCATTGATTGCGATGAATAATGCTGATGGTATACCTAATGATCGCTTCTTTGCTATGACTCGTCTTGATGAAAATCGTGCCAAGTCGCAGCTTGCAGCGAAAGCAGGTTGCCACAACAGTGATGTAACTAATCTCTGTATCTGGGGGAATCACTCAGCTACCCAGTATCCTGATTACACCAATGCGAAAATCAAAGGCCAACCAGTAACTGATGTTATAACAGATACTGAATGGCTTCAGGGAGAGTTTATCTCCACTGTGCAACAGCGTGGGGCAGCTATTATTGCAGCCCGTGGCGCTTCATCAGCAGCTTCTGCAGCCAACGGAGTAGTCGATACGGTGCGCAGCTTGACAACGCCTACCCCCGAAGGTGACTGGACCAGTGTTTGTGTATGCTCTGATGGTTCCTATGGGATCGATGCAGGCTTGATCGCATCAATGCCAATTCGTGTCGACGCAGATGGTCGTTGGGATGTTGTTCCAGGTGTGGAGCTTGATGAGTTCTCTCGTGGCAAGGTTGATGCTACCATACAAGAGCTGCGCGAAGAGCGTGAAGCTGTTGCTGAGCTCATCTAAAATAATCACTATTTTAAACTTACAACGCGAGGTTTGCCTACAGGTGAGCCTCGCGTTTTTTGCGTTTGGCTGTGGGAGCTGGTTTAGCCTTGGATGTGGATAATATCCACAGGGCAACCTTCTTCAGCTCTTTTGAGGTCCTCGATATCCTCATCGAATCCATCAGCTATTTGAAAGACGCCTTGTTGCTTGGAATTCAGGAGCTGAGCTAGCCCCTCCTCGTCCATTTGGAAATACTGAGGTGCTTCATCTGCACAAAGCTTGCAGCCAATGCACTCAGGCTTCTTATGGCGGATTTTGATCATTCTTCGGCTCTTTTATTTAGGCATCTACGACTTTGTATAATTTGTCGTTTGATCGTATTTTCCCTTCGACTTTGAGTGTCAATGTTTGGCCATTCTTGCATTGAGTCGCATCAGTCATACCCCCGTCGTCTTGCATGACGCGCATTTGCTCTACCTTGCCTTCGATGACACCAGTAGAGTTGCCAATCACGAGGATGTCATCGCCTTGTTCGAGGGTAGTGGCTGAGGATCTTACCTCAATGACGTTAGCTTTACGATATGCGTGAGCTACGCTACCTACTAATACCTTGCGGCGTTTCGATTTGTTGCCGTAGTCGGCAGACCAACCTTGTTCGCGACCTAGGTAATACCCACTTGAAAGTCCGCGATTGTATACTGTTTCAAGCTGAGGGTAGAGCGATTTGACGAACTCTTTGCTGAACTCGCCTTTGTGCACCGCATCGATTGCTTTGCGGTAAGCTCTGGTTACGGTTGCTACATATTCGGGACTTCTTCCGCGGCCTTCGATTTTGAGGACCTTGATGCCAGCTCCTAGAAATTCATCCATAAAGTCGAGGGTGGCAATGTCATTCGGGCTCATGACAAATTGGTTGTCTATTTTGAGTTGCTTGCCGGACTCGTTGTCTGTGATGGTATATTCCTTGCGGCAATTTTGTTCACAGGCGCCACGGTTGGCTGACGCGTTGGAAGTGAATAAACTCATGCCGCAGCGCCCAGAAACTGCGATGCAAAGAGCTCCATGGGCAAAGGCTTCAATTTCCATTTCGCGGCCACCTCTTCCAACTAGGCCGTTGGCTTTGATTTTGTCGTAGATCGACTTAATCATTTTCAGGTTAAGCTCGCGGGCTAAAACCACTCGATCACAATAGGGGGCGTAAAATTTGACAGACTCGTAGTTTGAGAGGGAAAGTTGGGTGGAAAGGTGAACCTCGAGGTCTAGCTCGTTTGCCATCTGCATTGCAGCCATGTCCGATAGAATTACAGCATCAACTTCATGTTCTTTTGCTGTCTCAAGCATTTTGCGCGCGAGATTTAAATCATGCTCATAAAGTAAGGTGTTGAGGGTCAGGCATCCCTTGACTCCCGCATCATGGAGCCGGCTCATGATATCTTTCAAATCAGGCACATTGAACGATCTGCGGGCACGTGCGCGCATATTGAGTTGCGCGAGTCCGAAGTAGACAGAATCGGCCCCATTGTCGATGGCAGCTTGTAGCGATGCAAAGCAGCCTGCAGGTGCCAGCAGCTCAGTGCCTGGGGGAATGCTGTTCTTGGATGATGAGGGATTCATAGTTTGTTCGGCTTAGTAGGATCAAATAGAGGATGTGACGCCACAGGTGCTATGTGAATACTTGTTATCTGGAAAGCACATAGTGATAAAGAATCCTGCATAATGCTTGCTTGTGAATCTGTTGCCAAGTATTGATTTTGTTGTGAGATTAGCCCTTTTTCTTGTCATTTCAATCATCTTGTCTGCCGACTTGGCGCAGGCTCATGATATGAAAATAGCCTCAGTAGATGCAGGCAAGGTTTTCAGCCATTGGGATTATACGATTGGTTTTGAGGACAAAGTTGAAAATCTTAAGAAGTCTCTTGTAGCTAAGAATAAGGAGAGAATTCAGACTATCCAGAATCTCATCGAGAGGCAGCAAAAGCTATCAAAACAGTATCAAAAAGCAGAAGGTGATATGACGGTGGAACAAAAAGCCAAGATGGATCAATCATATAAAAATCTTGGTAGAGAAATCAAAGCTCTTGAACAGGATCGGCTTGATTACTTCAAGCAGGAGCAGCAGAAATTGGCCGAGTTGGAGAAACAAACGTCGCGATTTATTCTTAAGCGAATTAATGAGTTTATTAGGGTTTTCGCGAAACAGCAGGACTACGATATGGTTGTTGAGTTAGCGGGGGAGACAACTGCAAATCTACCTTTTTTCCTACACCTTGATGGTGCCGTTGACATAACAGACACCATAATAATGCAACTCAATCAAAGTGCCCACCCACAGTCACATCAATAATTAAACATGAAACTGACATTAGAAGAGCTGACAGACTTAACAGGAGGCACAATCATTCGCTCGGGACTTGTGTCTGAATATAGCGGCATGGGAGCCCTGAATGAAGCTGGGCAGGCCGATGTGTCATTTCTGGGCAATGAGAAATACCATCAAGACTATCTCGAGACTGAGGCTGGCGTAGTGCTTATACCGCAGGGTATAGCCTCAGGCGCATCGCCCAGTGATTCGGTGGCACTAGTAGAAGTTGAAAACCCATCGCTAGCTTTTGCTCACGTGGTGAAGCGTTTTGTGTCAAGCGGTCGCGATTTCGTTCCTGGCATAGCCTCTGGTGCGATTGTGGCTGATGATGTGACTCTCAACGAAAGTAAGGTTTCTATTAAGGCTGGCGCTATCGTCGAGTCAGGAGCATTCATTGGTGATGGGACAGAACTTGGCACCGGTTCGGTAGTCGGCAAAGGGGCGCGAGTGGGCGCGAATTGTTTAATTCATGCTAATGCCACCATACGTGAACAATGCGTTTTAGGTGACCGTGTTATTCTCCAGCCTGGCTGTGTGATCGGTTCCGATGGTTACGGTTATGAGCTCATCGACGGCAAACATGAGAAGGTGGATCAAGTTGGTATTGTGGTGTTGGAGGATGATGTTGAAATCGGTGCAAATACCACAATAGACCGAGCTAGGTTCGGCAAGACAGTCATTGGGGAAGGCAGCAAGATCGACAATCTCGTTCAGATTGCTCACAACGTTCGCATTGGCAAGCACTGCTTAGTGGTTGCTCAGTCGGGCATGGCGGGCAGCAGCTCTCTTGGTGACTACGTAACTTTAGCAGCTCAAGCTGGGGTCGGAGGGCATATCAAAGTTCATGATAGAGCGGTCCTTACGGCTCAAACTGGAGCTCTCAAAGATCTGAAGGGCGATATGGTCTACAAAGGCATGCCTGCCAGACCAATCAGGGAGGAACAAAAAAAATTAGCTCATATCGCTCGCTTGCCAAAATTAGCCCAAGAGGTCAAAAACCTGCGTGCCCGCCTTGATCAGCTCGAGTCCGACCTTTAAACTAAATTCTTTATTCAATTCTTACATTAACAAACACCAACAATTTTTTCTATGGATATTCAAATTGCTACTCTATGTGACTTCGCTGCCGACTATAACGGCAAAATGGTTATCTCTGGCACGATCGACGTATTAGCAGCGCCCGCATTACCTATCGTCCAGCCGCATTGCTGCCTTGCTCTCCGCCTGTGCATTACGCCCGAAGATAACGGTGCTCACAAATTCACGGTCAATATCATTGATGGCGACGGAAAGTCCATCGATACCAAGATGCCAATCAAGGCTGATATACCAGTAGATTTACCGGAGGAAGTACCATTTTTACACCGTAATCTAATTCTCAACCTGCAAGGTTTGAAGTTCTCAGAACCAGGCGTTTATTTCATTGATGTAAGCATAGACGAGGAGCTCATTCAGAGGCTGCCATTGCGTGTGGTCAAAGTAGACCCGAAGAATGAGCAGCAACCGCCTGTTTCTTAAATTCATTAGCTGATCGTGTCATCTCCGTTCTACCAGTGCGTGTTAATTACAGGGGCCTCATCGGGGCTTGGTGCTGAGTTTGCTCGCCAATTGGCGCAGGTTAGCGAATCGCTCATTCTTGTAGCACGTCGCGCAGATTTGCTGGACGAAATCGCAGCTGAAATCAAGGAGGATGTTCCAAGTATCTGCATACACTGCCTACAGTCAGATCTTGTTGATGATGGTCAGATCAGCGAATTCTTAGAAGCGGTACACTTGCTGGGTTTAGACCCAGATCTACTTATCAACAACGCTGGTATAGGTGACTATGGCGATTTCGTGTCCTCGGACTGGAAAAAAGTGGAGACCATGATGCGCCTAAACATGGAAGCTTTAACACACGTTACCCATGCTATGTTGCCGGGTATGATTAGTCGTCGTAAAGGGGCCATCATCAATGTGAGTTCCCTAGCCAGTATTTTGCCTATTCCTGATTTCGCGGTTTATGCTGCAAGCAAGGCATACGTTACCAGTTTTTCAGAGGCTCTGAGGATAGAGATGATGGAACATGGTATCGAGGTGCTCGCACTATGTCCTGGCCCAGTGCATACTGGCTTTGGTCAAGTTGCGCAGCGCGGTGAGCCAACTAATGTAACGCCCGGTGGAGAATCTGTCTACGTAGATGCCAGACAGGTGGTTGAAGAAGCCATATTGGCCCTTCAAAAGAGCAAGGCAAGGCACTACCCTGGAGGGAAAATCAGGTTGATGGCCTCTGTGATGAGCTCCATGCCTGTCTGGCTAATGCGTAAAATGATGAGTCGCAGACCACGCAGGCGAGCGTGATCATGATTCTATACATACAGGGCATAGTCCGATAAAATCAGATCAGTAAATAAGCTAATGAATTCGAAGCTAAACATGATTCCATGGCTCGCGGGGGTTCTGTTACTTACCTGCTCGTGTGGGGAGAATTCATCTTCAAGCTCTGCAGATAAAGTAGGCAAGGTTCCTGCGGAGCTTTTTGATGTTTCGCATGTTTTATCTAGCAATGAAGTGCTGGTGCCAGCTGGCTCGTTATCTTCTACCAATGAAAGGCGATCAATCGTCAACGCATCGGTTAACATCAAGATGCGTGATCAAAAAATGAGTGGTATTACGACAAGGATTTTTGAGCGCAATTACGTTTCAGATTATGTCAGCAGCAATGAGGTTAAGACACACTTCAAGAAGGATCTTGTTACCGCGCGCGTATTGATTGGCGGGCAGCCCGTGCCGCAGCCAAAGGAAATGGCCCCGCTCAATGGCAAGACAATCATCTTTAAAAAATCAGGTAATACTTGGATGGGCTCACTTGAGGGCTCAGCAGCTTCGTCCGAGCAGCGTGATCGTATTGAGAATTTAACAAGGCTAATAGATGGTTATAATATTAGAGTTATACTAGGTACTATCCCAAGAAACGTGGGGGACAAATGGCGAATCAAACCCACAAAACTCAATGCGTATGCTGGGGGGCTTAAAGATATGGATGGAAGCTTCGGAGTTTTTTTTCGCTCATTAGTAATTCATGATGGATATGTTTGCGCTGAAATTATTGCTGATTTCGACCGTGTCGGCAGCGAGCTTGCAGGCAAAGAAATGAGGTTAACTGGCAAGGTGGAGTTGTTGCAATCGCTTGAATATCAAATCCCACTGAGAATGAAGGTGGATGGCAACATCGACATGACAAATCCAATCATGAATGGCATTGGCTCAATGAGAACGAAGGGGGCTGTAGAGCTGCTGAGAGAAACAATACTCGTGCTTCCTTAATCATGAGGCACTCTGAGCTTGTGGTAGACTTCCAAGTATCAGGCTAAAGTGGTTTTTTATAGCTGTCGCATCTGTTGTGCCATCCTGCCCGCCATCTATTTTCACCACGTGATTTTGGCGAGTTTTTGATGCGGCGATCTAAGCATCTTTTGGCTGCTGCTGAGAATTCTGAAGCCGCAGCTTTGCCAGATGCTACATCACGCATTTCGATCAACACCCACATTAGGCCCCAGCCTTGGTTGTTGTATCTTTCGCCTGGGTTAGTGCCATCTCCCTTGAAATTAACATAGTCGATGAGGGCGTAGGTGCCATTAGCGGTCGTTGATACTTTTTGGTAATTCGTCTTGATGCGCTGCTTTGAGTCATAAGGAGCTTGGCGCATTATGTTGGGAAGTGCCTCCCTGCTCGTTTTGATGATGAAATCTGTCTGGAGAGAGATATTACTGGCTAGCCAGCTGCGTAGTTCTCGAAGCCTAGGTCCTTCGAAGTCGCGAAAGAAAGAGGTCTTGTTTGGCCATGGGCAATGACGGCTTTTCATGAGCCATGCTGGCACGCTTCCCGGATGCTGCTGGTTTGCGTATGCAATAAATAGGGGGAAGGATTCGGTCCAGCGTCCCTGAAAATTCTTAGGATACCATATGAAGTGGCCTATTCCCATAGACGGAAACTCCTCTCCAGTATTCCAATGAGTTAATCCGTTGAATGAACCACCAGATTCATTCTGCCAGATTTTATTGCCGATTTTCTCTCTAGCTTCAGCAGACAAGTCGCTACCTACGCCCAGAGATGCTGTTGTGGCCCGCGATTGCTGATTTGGTTTATAAGAACCATTGGAAGTAGCGGTGCATGAGACGAGATGTATTTGGCAAATGATAGCCATAAACAATACGGTAGCGGGAAATGCTTGCAACATGCCAATATAATACGCTGTAATATGACCACTCCAAGGAGAAGTTTATGCCGATTGTTTTAAAGTATTTGATTACCGCTGGACTCGTTGTTCTGATATCTGAAGTTGCTCGTCGGAGTGATAAATTAGGTGCGCTGATAGCCGCCCTCCCGATGGTCACTGTTTTGGCCATGAGTTGGATGTTTTTCGAACTCAAGGGGGCGCAGCAAACCGAAAAAATTGCCAATCATGCCTATTATACCTTTTGGTATGTCATACCTACGATGCCCATGTTTTTGTTAATGCCATGGATGCTGCGCAAGGGCATACACTATGGCTGGTCGCTGCTCGCGGGATGCGTGCTTACCGCATTGTTATTTGTGTTCACAGCGTGGATCATGAAGCGATTCGGTATCGAGCTTATGTGATCAGATGCCTATTGAGGCTGTGACGAGCTGCCGGCATACGGCAACTAGGGTACGATGGTCACTGGCGTGCCCACTTTCACCTTTGAGAATACGGTGTAGACGATCTTGTAGTAGGTTCGTATGCAGCCATGTGACGCAGGGCGGCGGGGCACACGACCCTTGTGCATGCCGATGCCATCCCAGCTAATACGCATCCAGTATGGCATCTCTGCTCCAACATACTTACCTCCGAGTGGAACGACGTCTTTTCTGCTGTCTGCATCCGCATTAATGCATTCGCCATCAGCATCGTAAATCTTGCCGTATGTTGCTGAGCGCTTACCTGATTTTATTTTCTCAAGGACCATATATTTCCCAGGTGGAGTAGGGAAATCAGAGCGGCCGGTTGCAACGGGGTAGTCCATGGCCAATTGGGTATCGTTCAAGAGGTAGCCACGTTGTTCCGATAAGTCGATTCTGATGCTGGAATTGGATTCGTTCGTTTCAGCAAGGACTCTCTCGTTTTTCCAAATGGCATAATTTCTAGGGTAGCCTTTCTGAGCTCGAAAATGGTGATAGTTGCCCGGTTCAAATGGATTAACGTGCAGTGCTTTATAAGGTTGCTGTTGCAGGTCGTTAGGGCTCGATGGCCCGCTGCATTGACTGCAAAAAAGAGCAGTGAGCACAGTTAAGAGGAGATACCTTGAGGAATTCATAGTCACCGAAGTGTAAAGGGAGCTGACCTTCAGTATAAAGCAATGGCTCACATTGCAAGCCTGTAAGAGTGAGACGTTTAAGCGCAGCTCAAAACTTTCAGTTGGGGACCCGTATCGGATGCGGAAATAGCTAGGGCTAGAAAAAGTCTAAATGATAGACTCGCATTCTACCACTCATCTGTCATGAATGTGAGGTGCATTCAAACCAAGGTCAAGTCACACCATCGCGCCGTAATTGGGCGTCGTTTTATAGCTTGTTTGTTCTGCAGACTCAAAATGCGTTTAACGATAAGGCAGCGCAATTCCTTCTCATTCCACTGGGTGGATTACTGGTTAGCACAAGCAGCCTGCCTGCTGCTGGCGGGCTGGAATATATACTCGGGGCGCTGATTGTTCTGCCTTTTATTTTGTTTGCTCCCATTGCAGGGTGGTTATCAGATCGTTACAGTAAGACTAACGTGATTAGAGGCGCTATTTTTCTGCAGTTTGCAGTTTTTCTCTGTATATTATCAGCCGTTTATTACCAGAATTTGTGGCTTGCTGTTTTTGGGTTTTTTTTGCTCTCGGTAGAGTCTGTTATTCTCAGTCCTGCTAAGAGGGGGATTGTTAAAGAATTGGTCGGTCACGAGCGCTTAGGTTTCGCCAGTGGCATCTTGGAGATGTCTGTGGTGCTCGCCGTTTGCGTGGGTCAGGTGCTCTCCAGTTGGTGGTTTGATTCTAATTTGCTCGATCTCGAGATGAGCTCACCCGGTGATCCATCTAATGGATGGGAGGCAGCGTTTACCCCTCTGATGATCATCACCCTTGCAACGATTCCCACTATTTTACTTTCCTATGGAATTGAGAGAAAACCAGCGATGGGAAAAAGAAGCTTCGAGAAGAAGATTTTGTGGGAGCACTTTTCGCAGTTAAGAGACTTATGGGAGGATAGACGCATTAGGTTAAGCTCAGTGGGGATTGCTTTTTTCTGGGGCTTTGCTGGTTTTTTAAATTTAGCGGCGATTCAAATCGGTAAGGAAACGACAGGAGGAGGGCTAGGCTTTGGTACGGATATAGCATGGCTGATGTTTGCTGCCAGCGGGGGTATTGCCGGAGGTGGGCTGATTAGCTCAATTATCTGCAGGAAAAATATTCAGTTGGGGCTGGTGCCAATAGGAGGCTTTATGATGGCCTTTGGGTCTATCGCGCTTGCGATGACTTGTATCGAGTCCTCTTGGATTAGATTGTGGATCGCTGTTGCAGGTGCAGGAGGAGCGACCCTGTTGGTCCCTCTTAATGCGTATTTGCAAGATATCTGCCCACCTGAAAAGCGCGGAAGAATCATCGCAGGGTTGAACTTGCTGGACTGCCTGTCTGGACTGCTAGCAGTGCTAACCCAAGGCTTGATGGCTAAATTTGAATTACCTCACAGTCTTCAGTTTACCATACTTGCAGGGGTGTCAGTCGCCGCAACATGCTATGCGGCTAAGCTAGTGCCGGAGCATTTCATTGCTCTCATATTGGGCAAGCGTAGCGACACTGAGCGAGATCTCTAGCTAACCGGGGCAAAGTTTTCGGCTGATTTCGGAGGCCAGCTTCTGCATGTCGGCAAGCTCATCAACGGGGCAGGGCGTAAGCCAGTTTTCTTTACCAAACCATGTCCGTTGCCTTTTTGCGTATTGCCGCGTGGCTGCTGCAATCCTCTCCCTGCACTCCTCGATATTAATATCACCTTCCAAGTAAGAGTATAGCTGAGGAATGCCAATGGCTTTTTTGCAAGTGGTCGAAGGGGTTTTTAGTGCTGCGACTTCTTCAACCGCGCCATCTTTGAGCATCTGGCCTACTCGATGATTAATGCGCTCTCTCAATTGATCTCGATCCCATTGCAAGTAGGCTCCGCGTAGGCCCGCCTCGACCTTCTTGTTTTTATTTTTCCAGTCATTTTTCACCTCGGACATTTTGCTGCCGCTAAGGATGCAAATTTCGAGTGCACGAATGACATAACGCCTGTTCTTCAGGTTGGTTGCTTCTGCCCCTTCTGGATCTAGTTGAGTAAGCCTCTCAATCAAGGCTTCGTCACTCTCATTTTCGAGCTCATTGCGTAACGATTCGTCACTGGATGGAACGGGAGATGGTCCATGGCTTAGGAATTTAAGATAAAGCCCTGACCCACCAGTAACAATGGCTAGTTTACCGCGAGACTGGATTTCTTTGATTTTTTCGAGTGCCATTTCGCGAAACTGCATAGCATCACATAATTGGTTGGGTTGTAAAACGCCATAGAGGTGGTGCGGAGCCTGCTCCAGCTCAGCCTTGTTCGGTGCTGCGGAGATGATTTCTAAGCCTTGGTAGAGCTGATAAGCATCAGCGTTAACTATCTCCCCGTCATTGATGCGTGCCAGCTCAATCGCCAAGGATGATTTCCCTGATGCGGTTGGGCCGCAAATGTAAATCGGATCGAGCATAGGTAGTTGGTAATAGCAGAGAAAACCCGCTTGGAGGTTCACTCACAAGCGGGCTGGTTGATTTGATGTTACTGAGCTGATTGCATTTATTCTGATGCTGGCACTGTAGTGTCCTCTTTCTCTTCGTCAGGCTTGGAGCTAGCTCCATTGACAATCATACAGCGTCCCATGAAGGGCTGGTCGTGCAATACCTCGACCGCTTTTTCTGCATCGTCAACATTAAGCATTTGAATGAAACCATAACCACGAGAACGGTGTGTATGTCGGTTATAGATGATCTCTACGTTTTTAACGGTTCCTATACCTTTAAAAAGCTCCTCGAGATCGTGCTCGTTGGCATCGTATGACAGATTGCCCACATAGAGGCGTGGTGTCTCCACTGGAAAGTCTTTACCCTTTTCACCGGCACCTTTGCCTCTGGCTGGCACTGGGCCGCTAGGCTGGGCTTTTTTGGTGCCCTGCTTGGTGTTTCGAGCATTGCGTACATTTGATTTGGGTGCTTTGCCCGGCTCAGGCCTTCTGCGAGGGGGGCGAGTGGGTGCTTTGTAGAGACCGAAGAACTTGAGTATCTTCTCCCAAGTCGTCAGAGGCGCAGGCTTGGGTTGGCGACGACGCTGACCACCTTGACGCTTCTGTGGGCCTTGGTTGCTGCGGTTTCTATTGCGGTTTCTATTGCGGTTTCTATTGCGATTTTGATTACCGTTACGGTTGTTGCCACCTTGGCGGCCCTGCCCCCCGCCACTGCGGGAGTTGTTGTTGTTTTCTTGAGACATTGTAATAAGTCGTTTTGGATTGTTCGGAGCGCGTTGGCATGATGGCATATTTGTGTTCGGTTGCCGCAAGCTTTGAGAGGTAACTTAGTACTGCTTGGATTGCGCAGCTGATCTTACCATGATGAGATTCAAGCTTTGGAGTCATGATTGACGCTCCAGCTCTGTTCAGAGCAGATTGTTGTTTTGTCAGGATTTTGAAAGTGGCCGTGTTTGTCATTGGCCCTTTCATGATTTGATGCGCACAGATGCAGCTCCACCTGACCCAAGTAACGATTACTGGGCCTGTGATAGGTGAGGGGGTGCTGTTCATATCGACGTGCATAATCAATGTTGACGGCGCAACATAGGCTGTAAGTTCAATTTTACAAGGACGTATTACAAGGTTGTCAGATAGCTGCTAAAGGGTATGTTGGCGCTGGCACTGCCAATTTGTATACAGATATGAAGTTTTTGAATCTTTTGGCCTTGGGCCTATTCGCAAGCACCTCGATTTCCAGCCAAGCTGCCGAAAGTTATCTCGTAATGGAGGCTAACTCAGGGCGCGTGCTCCTTGCCTATAATACAGAGAAGAAACGGCCGATAGCGGGACTCACGAAAGTCGCTGCCGCGAGGGTAGCTCTAGATTGGGCGACTCTCTCAAAAACAAGTCTTTCTACCTACATTTCTGTACCTCAGAGCGCATCACTTTTGACTGGCCCTAATCCGATGCAGCTTGTTCCAGGAGATCGTATCCAGCTACGGGATGCCCTTTACGCGGCCCTACTTAGCTCTGATTATATTGCTGCACACTCACTCGCTGTGCATGTGGGGCAAGCGATACTCTCAAGGCGCCAGCTGCAGGGCGATGCCCATGAGGCTTTTGTCTACGAAATGAATCAACTGGCTAAGTCGCTGGGCATGCGCCGCACGCGATTCACGACAGCCCATGGTTTGGATGGGTTCGCTAAGCGAGCTTACTCGACCGCGTCAGATGTAGCACGATTGAGCGTTCATGTGATGCGTGATGTAGGATTTGCATTTTATGTGAAACAACCGAGTCGGAAGATTTCCATCGTCAGCACCAATGGTGGCAGACGATCCTACCTTCTCAAGAATGACAATTCACTGCTTGGTGCGAATGGTATCAATGGCATCAAGACTGGCGTGAGTGCTGCTGCAGGACAATGTGTGAGTCTCCACGTTCATCGCAGTCCTGTGGTCCGAAAAATCGATGATGCTAGATCGCAAATCCGTAAACGTGACCTCATTGTAGTCGTGCTGGGTAGTCCAGATAGAAGAGCGCGGGCTCAACGACTAATAGCTGAAGCATGGCCACTATATGACCGGTGGGCGGCGGAAGGCTTTCTTGTCTCAGCAAAGAGGAAGGAACTGCTGACTGTGCCACGCCTCTGATCTGGTTGAGCATGTATTTTCTGCAGTAAGCAGGCACAGTGTAGTATTAAGTTCGTGCTGAACGAACAATTGTAAATATTAAATTTAGATATGAAAATAGGAGTTTTAAACAGTGGTGGCGACTGCCCCGGACTAAATGCGGTTATCAATGGCGTAGTGGGTGCTGCCGACAAACTTGGATGGGAGGTTTACGGCTTCATTGATGGCTTTGAAGGTTTGCTGCCTGAGGGGGGGGATTATATCAAGCTTAGCCCCAATGACACCATCGGCATCGCTAAGCTTGGCGGCACGATCCTAGGCACAACCAACAAAGGTCATTTTGCTGCGAAGGTTGGAGAAGGAGATATTGCAAAGATACCGAGAAAGATCATTGATGCAGCGCGAGACAATGTAAATCAGCTCGGTATCGAAGCAATCATTGTCATTGGTGGCGACGGTTCGCTGACAACAGCTTTGCAGATGAATCAAGAGGGGTTCAATGTGGTAGGCGTGCCAAAAACAATCGACAATGACCTGCAGGCAACGGCCATGACATTTGGTTTTGATAGTGCAGTGACTTCTGTCGTTGATGCGCTCGATAGGCTGCAAACTACAGGGCAGAGCCACAAGCGTGTCATGGTGCTAGAGGTAATGGGTCGTCATGCTGGGTGGATCGCTTTATGGGGTGGTATTGCCGGAGGCGCTGATGCCGTGCTGATCCCGGAAATTGATTTTGATATTGATAAGGTTGCCGACTTCATCAATGAGCGTGAAAAAGAAGGTAAGCGCAGCTCCCTTGTAGTGGTCGCAGAGGGAGCTCGTATCTCAGGTGGTAAGTTGATTACCAAAAGCCTCGGTGGAGCCAGCGAGGTCACCCTTGGTGGTGTTGGAGATATTGTCGCAGAGCAGCTGAGTGATAAGACGGGTAAAGAGACCCGTTCATGTGTTTTGGGTCATCTTCAGCGTGGAGGATCTCCGACGGCAATCGACCGTATTCTTGGGGCACGATTTGGAGTAAAAGCCGTGAAGCTCATAGAAGCTGGAAAATTCGGGCGAATGGTGAGTTATGAAGCCTACCATGTAGGCTCAGTGCCGATCGAGCAGGCTGTTCATAAACTAAGGCTGGTGGATCCTGATAGTGAAATGGTAGATACCGCGCGTGCACTTGGTATTTGTCTAGGCGATTGATCGATTTTATGGCATGCATTGCCCCGCATGAAAGATCCATTACTTACACTGCTGCAGTCAAAAGCCCGCTTCTCAGATACAGAGCTGGCCGAAAACCTCAATTTATCTTCCGATGATGTCAGGGCGCGTATTGATGCATGGGAAAAAGATGGCACCATTCTTGGATACCAGGCGGTTGTCGATGAAGACAAAGCAGGGGAGGCAGGGGTAACCGCTTTTATTGAGGTCACTGTTACACCTGAGCGTGGTGGGGGCTTTGATCGTCTGGCCATGAGAATTGCTCGTTTTGATCAGGTAGAGTCGTGTTATTTGGCAAGCGGGGGGTATGACTTGATGGTAGTTGTAGCAGGCAAGGATCTGCGAGAGGTCGCAAGTTTTGTGTCTCAAAAACTGAGCACACTTGATGGCGTGCTTTCAACAGCCACCCATTTCCGACTCAAGGCCTATAAGGAAAAAGGATTTATCTTTGAGGCTGAAGAATTGGAGGGTCGACTTCCTGTAAGCCCATAATTACAAGTAATCATGGACTATTCTGGTAAAATTTCCCGTCAGGTGGCGGGCATAGCAAGGTCGGGTATTCGCGACTTCTTCGAGCTCGTGCAAGGGCGGGATGATGTCATCTCGCTCGGTGTGGGAGAGCCTGATTTCGCAACACCATGGCACATACGCGAAGCAGCTATTTATTCTCTTGAGAAAGGCCATACCAGCTACACGTCGAACCTGGGCCTACTGAGTTTGCGCAAGGAGATTAGTCGCTATGTAGATGGTTTTTTTCATGTAGATTATGATAGTGCCTCTGAAGTGCTGATCACCGTCGGGGTGTCAGAGGCGATTGACCTAGCGCTGCGTGCGCTGATCGATCCTGGTGATGAAGTTATTTACCATTCACCATGCTATGTATCGTATCTTCCCAGTATTAGCCTCGCCTATGGCGTTGGGGTCGATGTGGCGACAACCAAGCAGGACGACTTTGCGCTCAAGGCTGATATGCTTGAGGCTGCGATCACGCCTAAGTCCCGAGTGTTAATGCTGAATTTCCCAACCAATCCGACTGGTGCGGTGATGCCAGCAGATGAGCTCGAGAAAATTGCAGCACTCTGCATTAAGCATGACCTGATTGTGATCACTGATGAGATCTACTCCGAGTTACGCTATGATGAGCAGGAGCATTTATCAATTGCCGCACTGCCGGGAATGAGGGAGCGGACCATACTTTTGCATGGCTTTTCTAAGGCTTACTCGATGACGGGGTTTCGGCTTGGTTATGCGTGCGCTCCAGCACCACTCATTGAGGCGATGATGAAAATCCATCAATACGCGATGCTATGTGCTCCTATTACAAGCCAGGCTGCGGCACTGGAAGCGCTTCAAAATGGTGATGCTGCCATGAATGAAATGCGCGAAAGTTACCATCATCGCAGAGATTTCACCGTTCAGCGGCTAAACGAAATGGGTATCGACTGTCATGCTCCAGGTGGAGCCTTTTATGTATTTCCCGATATTAGCCAAACGGGGCTAAGCAGTAAGCAGTTTGCTACCCAACTACTGGAAGCTGAAAACGTGGCGGCCGTGCCCGGAGATGCTTTTGGTGAAGCAGGGGAAGGGTTCTTACGCTGCTGCTATGCAACCTCATTTGATGAGCTCAAAGTAGCAATGAACAATATGGAGCGCTTTGTAGGTTCTCTTTAGTTTGGTTTTGTTATGGGGTTTTTATCTGACATCAAACAAGATCGCACCAAAGCCCATGTAGTCCCGCTGGCCGTCTTCATGGCACTCCTCGCTCCTTTTCAGCTCACAGGCTGGCTAGAGTGGAAACATCCAGATGCCCCATGGTGGCAACACTACCCTGCACAATGGCAATACCCACTTCAGTCACTTGTAGTCATTGCTTTGCTGCTATTTTTCCGCAAAAACTATAACATAAAATGGGCCCTTAAACCGGCCTTATTCGGTGTGATTATGGGTGCAATCGGCATCGGTTTCTGGATTTTGCCCACTCAATTGCACAGCTGGCTAGAACTTGAGGGCAAGCAGGAAGGGCTCCTAAAATGGCTGGGGGTCATGCCCAGACAAGATGGCTTCAACCCTCAGGATCTTGCTGATAAGTTCGACGGTGATCAACGTGTTTATTGGCTTTCTCTCGGGATGCGATTCTTGCGTGCTGTCGTGGTTGTCGCATTGGTCGAGGAGATTTTCTGGCGAGGTTTTCTGATGCGCTTTTTACTCGATAGGGATCGTGACTATTGGAAGGTCCCTTTTGGGAAACCTGCTTGGATATCCTACATTGTGGTAACTCTGGCGTTTATGCTCATCCATCAACCGGTTGACTATCTCGGAGCCCTTATTTTTGGTTCGCTGATGTATTGGGTGGCAGTTCGCACCAAAAGCTTACTTGCCTGCATTGTCATGCATGGTGTGGCGAACCTGTTGATGGGCTGGTATGCACTCGAAACAGGTAAATATGGTCTATGGTAGCTGGCGAGGTTCGCGTCGTCGTGTGCCACCATTTGATCGCTAAAATTTCTCATCATCGTCATTTACATCAGAGCCACATCGCTGTTCATTCTCTATAGAATTTCACATGAAGATTGGTATCGCTCAGATTAATGCCACTGTCGGGGATTTCCCGGGCAATGCGAAACGTATTCTCGCAGCTTATCGTGAGTGTATTGAAAAGGGTGCGGAGCTTGTGGTCACTCCTGAGATGGCTCTGGTGGGATACCCGCCGATGGATTTACTCTTTAGGTCTGAATTCGTTCCCAAGTGCTTGCAGGCACTTGATTATTTGGCCGACGAGGTAAAGGATATTCCGCTGGTGGTTGGCTATGTCGATCGGTGCGCTCAAGATTCGGTCGGCAAACCTTTTCGCAATGCTGCAGCTTTTCTATGCGGTGGCCAAATAGAGCACAAAATCTGGAAGACTTTGCTACCAGCATACGACGTATTCGATGAGAGGCGATATTTTGAGCCTGCGGATTCTGTCAATGCCATCGAGTGGCGGGGATTCAAAATCGGGGTTACTATTTGCGAAGACATCTGGACTGAGGATTACTTACATCGGCCTCTGTATCGAGATGATCCAGCTCAAGAGCTCCGGAAACAAGGGATCGATATCATGCTTAACTTGAGCGCCTCGCCCTACAGCATGGGTAAGCCTCAGGGGAGAGCTGCCATGCTGGGGGAGGTCGCCAGAGAAATACAGACGCCCATCATCTACTGCAACTGCATCGGCGGCAACGATCAATTAATCTTTGATGGAAACTCGGCTGCTTTTGATGCAAGCGGTATGCTTTTAGGATCGGCGCCTGCTTTTACTGAAGGATGCGTAGTTGTTGATACCTCAGTTGCAGGAGATGCTCCGGACCAGGGCGAATCGTTACGACCTGAAGAAGAGTGCTATAAGGCACTAGTGCTTGGGCTGCGTGATTACGCTCAGAAGTGCGGCTTCTCAAAGGCCTGCCTCGGCCTCAGCGGTGGCATTGATTCCGCTTTGACGGCTGTGATAGCTGTTGATGCGCTCGGAGCTGAAAATGTCCATGGATTAACTATGCCCAGTGAGTATTCCTCGAGCGGAAGTGTCGACCATTCCGTTGAGCTTGCAAACAATCTCAATATGCGCTGTGATACAGTGCCTATTAAGGATGCATTTGAGTCGGTTAAGCTATCCATGACACCGGTCTTTGGCGACTTGCCAGAGGATCTCACAGAGGAAAATATGCAGGCTCGAATTCGTGGGCTCTTCCTCATGTCCCTATCCAACAAAACGGGTCGACTACTGCTGACGACAGGCAACAAAAGCGAGCTAGCTGTCGGCTATTGCACAATGTATGGGGATATGTGTGGCGGACTTGCTGTGATTAGCGATCTGCCTAAGCTTCAGGTGTATGCTGTGTCGCGCTGGGTCAATCGGGATAAGGAGATCATCCCGCATGACACCATCGAAAAGCCGCCAAGTGCGGAGCTGCGACCTGATCAGAAAGACCAAGACACCTTGCCGCCGTATGAGGTCCTTGATGCCATTCTCGAACTCTATGTCGAAAAACACCTCTCGTGTGCAGAAATCATTGATGAGCACGGTTACGATGAAAACTTAGTGCGCTGGATCCAACGACGTGTCACACTTAACGAGTGGAAGCGTTTTCAGGCCGCCCCCGGACTCAGGGTAACATCAAAAGCCTTTGGAATGGGTCGCCGCATACCCCTGGCACAGCATTTTATTGATTAGAGCAACCCCTAATTGGGTATTCACCGACATGAAAAACACAGACGCGCGTAAAACTCTGGGGCTTGGCCCGCATGATAAGGCGAGTGCTTTTCTGTCTGATTTTGATGAAACATTGGAATACAAGCGCGAGCTCGTGAACAATGCGCCGTCTGATCAGATTCGATTCCGATATCAGCAGGAACTACTAGAATATGAAGCTGCTCTAAAAGTTGTTGTCGGCAAACAGAAGATGCGTCCTAATACGGACTTTATCGTCGTATTATTGCTTATATGTGCGGTATCCACTGTCGGCTGGTGGGCCTATCAATGGCACCAGAAAGAATGGTATGTGCAGAAGAAGATAGATGCTGAAGTAGCGGAACTTCGGGCCGCAGGCTTATCCGCCGTTACGGCTCGCAAATGGACTCAAGCAGCACTGGCCTACAAGAAAATTGAGGACTTGGTGCCGGGCTCTGCTTATGCCACCGGTGGGTTCGAAACAATTAAGAGGGGTAAAGTTGAGGAGCGTAACCAACAAATATTTTACACCCTAGGGGAAAGTCAGGCAGCACTGGAAGCGGGCCGCTGGGATGAGGCAGAGGCATTGGCCCAATCTGTGATTACGATGGCTCCAGAGAATGAAACCGCTCAACGTAAGTTACTCATCATCATCAGAGAGCGCAGGAAGCAAGAGCTCGCTATTATCGCAACAGCAATCTCAGACGCACTCAACGTAGAGGATCTCGCGGCAGCCAAGCAGGCACTTGCTAGCTTGAAGCAGAAGGCGCCTCGCAGCAAAAGCGTCACTGAGTTTGCCAATAAAATTAAAGCTCAGGAGTTTGAAATCCGCATACGCCATGAGAAAGCGGAAAGGCTCTACCTGCAAGCCACAGAGCTCGACACCGGCGAATATTCTCCCCAGGCAGTCATGTTGCTAGAGGAGGCAGGCAGATTAAACCCGAAGTCTACCAAGATTATTGACCTCTATAAGACGATGGGGAACTACGCTCGCGCTCTTCGGGTGCCAGAAGACTACCCGATGATTCAAGAAGCGATTAATGCAGCCCGCCCACGTGACATTATTCGCATTGCTCCTGGCATATACAATACGGCACTCTACATCGACCGGCCAATCAAGCTTGATGGCAACCCTGATGGTGGGGTGATCATCCAGGTGGCAGCCAGCGAGGCAGGACTCATCACGGTGACACCAACAGCGATTGGGACAAGCATCAGTAATCTCGTGCTAAGGCATGTGGGTTTTGATCATGGGGCAGACCGCTTTTCCGGTATTACTATTGAAGCTAAAGACACTACCGTTACATCCTGCCAGATCGAAAACACTGCAGGACATGGCATTGCTGTTTTAGGCGGGGCCTCTGCGAAAGTCCTAAACTGTAAAATTAACCGAGCAGGCTGGGACGGCATCTCCGTCTACGGAGTAGGCAGTCAGGCTGACATCATAGATACTTGGAGCCAAGAAAACATTCAACATGGTGTTGGCTTCTGGCAGGGAGGTAAAGGAAGCGTGAATAACACAAAAACCATCAAGAATGGTCTATGTGGCATCGTTGCCATGGGAGAGGGGGTCAGAGTAAACCTTGCAACTAACACCTGCTCAGGCAACAGGGGGGCGGGTATTCTTCTATCAGAGGGAGCCAGCGGAACCATGACTGCTAACAACTGCGAAAAAAACCTGCTCAGTGGCATCGTCGCTCGCGGCCTTATGACCGAAGTCGCCATGCGAGAGAATGTGGCAAATGACAATTCTCAGGCTGGCATACTCACCCATCAGGGGGTGAATGTTACCGAGTTTGAGGGCAACCTGGCCGGCAGTAACGGCAACAAGCAAATCTGGCGTGATGCTCAGCTAACAGGCAATCAGACTACCGAGTAGCTGCGGGCTTATTTTTGCGCGGCCTTGATCAAATTCGCGGCAATATCTAGAAGTCTTTGGCTGACTTTTTGCCAAGTGATATCGCCAACACTTTTCTGAGCGGCAGCCCTCATGGAATCATCAAATGCATACTGCATGGCTACTTTGCATTGCCCCAGAAATTCGTCCTCATCGCCATACTTAGCGAGCAAACCATTCACCTGGTTCTGAATGTGCATTTGTGCTCCTGCATAGTCGTATGCGACAACGATCAGCCCAGACGCAAGGGCTTCGGTGACGGTATTGCCGAAGGTTTCCGTCAAGCTTGGAAACACCATGATATCTGCTGACGCATAGATTTCAGCGAGTTCCTCGCCGTGCTTGAACCGGTAACAAATCACATTGTCATTCTCTCGTTTAAAGCGCTCGTATGATGGGCCGTCACCCACAACTACACAACGTGTGTCAGGGTTGTGTTGTTGCATTTCTCTAAATGCTTTTGAGAGTAATTTGAGATTCTTCTCAGGTGAAACTCTTGAGGCAAATAGGGCAACACGCGTATCGCTCCCTGCCCCCCATTTCGCTCTGCGATTTGCTGATCTTTTCGCGGGATGGAATAGCTCTGAGTCGACACCTCTCCCCAAGACATGAAGATCTTGGAAACCAAGCTCTGAAAGCTCCCTCATGACATAGTCTGAGGGTACGACTGTTGCCGATGCACCTTTATGAAAGTTGATTAGGTATCGAATTGTCCGAGCCGCGAGAAATTTCATTTTCCAGTTCGCAGCATACTGGGCAAAGTTCGTATGATAGCCCGCAATAGTGGGGATCTTTAATGCCGAAGCAGCTTTGATCGTGGCTTTGCCCATAAATGCCTCACCGGCAATATAGATGACGTCTGGGCGATTTTGACGCCAGTGTTTCTCAAGGCGAGATTTACAGACAAACCCTATATTTACTGATGCATACTTGGGCACCCGGACAGAGAAGATAGCCAACTCGCTCTCAGGATGGGGTCCGATAATGGTGACCTTGTGCCCGTCGTGCCTTAAGCAGCCTACTAGGTAGAAAATCGTTTTCGCCGCCCCATTGACATCTGGGGGATATGTGTCGGTAACGAATTCAATATGCATGGCGAATGAAGAGACGGGGAGACACTAGGCTTGGACAGTAAAATGACCAGAAATATCATATATCCTCATGCATCCTTTGTCATTGCATATCTCAATGTTTCTGTAAGTTTGCGCCGGTCGCTTATGACATCTGAGAAGTGATGCTATATTTGATGATAAGAGAACAGGTTTTATGGCTTTAACGCAACCAAGACAATTTTCAAACGCACTCATCCTGCAGGCAGACTGGGAGGGTGGCATGGCTAATGTTGCCCTCGATTTGATAAGCACGGGCAAGTCTGTGAGTAAGGTTCTGCTCCACGCAGGAGATTGGATTTACAAATGGAAAGGTGTTAAGACGGTCAGCTTTGACAGCCCTATCGACCTATTTGAAGATTGGCTGCGTAATTACGTAGAAAGCCACAAAATAGACTGCCTTATTCTCTATAATCAATATCGACCATACAATCAGATCGGCTGGGACTTGGCCGAGAAACTCGACATTGAATGCATCGTCCTCGAGCTAGGGCTTTTACGCCCAGATTTTTGCACTATCTACACACGCGAGCTCAATCATTTTGACTATTTAGCGAGCAGGTGGGAGAGCGTAATCAGCACGGGGGAGGCACCCGAAGAGCCCAAAAAACCAGCGCAACTAGCGGTTATGAACACACCGTATAAAGTGGTGCAGTTTGCGTTCTATTATTCTTTCTCCCGTTTTATGGCTAAGTTTGCTCGTAAATACATTCATTATAAAGATCAAAGATCACTCAGCTTTTCTCATCATTTTATAGCCGGTATTCGCAACCTGCTACGCTTTCAAGGGCGAGATAAGCAGAACCGCTTCAGCAGAATTTTTTCCACACTATGGTCAGGTGATTATTATCTCGTTCCGCTGCAGGTTCATTCTGATAGCCAGATCAAAGAGAGGTCAAACTTTACCGACATGGATGGCTTCATTCGCTTTGTTGCAAAATCCTTCCTCGAGCATGCCCCGCCGAAAACCAAGCTTATATTTAAGGTTCACCCCATGGACCGTGGCTACAAAGATTACGGCAAGCTCATCAAGAAACTGCAGGCTAAGTCTGGTGGCCATCGCATCTACTATCTTGATAGGCTTCATTTGCCTACTACCCTCGATCACGCACGTGGCTGTGTAACCATCAACAGCACGGTTGGTTTATCTGCACTCATTCACGGCACCCCCACCATCACCCATGGTGAGGCTGCGTATGACCTCAGCGGACTCTCCTTCAATGGTGAGCTGAATGCTTTCTGGAGCGAGCATGGCGAAGTAGATAACAAGCGTGTTAACGACTTTGTAAACTTGCTGAAGCACACTTCGCAAGCTCAAGGCACGCTCTACCAGCGGCTTTATGCGGCTCCGGGCAGTAGTAAGATCGAGTGGCCTGAGTTATTTCGAGAGATTTTCAGGCCCGCGAATCAGAAAACCAATCATTAGCGAGTGCGAACTTTCTCAAACCGCACTTGCCGACCAAAAGT
>CBFHPA010000035.1:0-23942 GCA_965657565.1 Oceaniferula sp. | reverse complement strand
CTGCCGTAGCTTGCTCATCATCGGGGTAGGCGATACCAAGAGGGGTCATGGTATACGGGTAGCCGCTGAGGTAGGACTTCATGGCGGCGTCGTAGAGGGAGGGAACAATACGGAAGTGGAAGTCAAAGGGCTTTTTGAAGATGGCTTGTTGTTTCTCAGTCCAGTGAGATGAAGTTTCTCCAACAGCCAGCCCCGCGGTGAGGGAGAGTAGCCACGCGTGGCGCACGACAAGCTCTGAGTAGTTCTTCATTTTCTTAAATCCAACCGTGTCCGAGTAGGCATTGGGTGCTCCGCAGGCGGCGTTCTGAAGGTAGTTGATGGGAATGCGGCGGCTGAGTTCATTGACATGAGTATCGTTGATGCGCAGCAGGGTGCCCGGTGAGGTGAAGCTGCCGCAGCGTGCCATGACCAAGGCATCGTTTTTGGTGATGTTGGCTATGTTGGCGATAGGGTGGTTGAATACATCCAGATGCGTAGCGCCAAGATGCATCATGGTGTCTTCCTTGATGCCGTCGACTTGCCATTGCTGATAAAGATCGGCATACCACTCGGAGGCTTTGGAGTTATTGCCATCAATCAGGTAACAAGGGACGATGGGGAAACAGCCGGAATGTCTTTTCCAAAGTTCGCCGTCGAGGTTTTTGAGAAAGTAGCCTTTGTCGAGAGCTTGCTGCGAAGTTGGGTTGCCCTTGAAGGTGTCGACCACCATGTTCTGGTCGCGTTCTTTGGTGACGGGCTTGAAGGGACCACCCGGAGGGACGAAGTTCGTGCGCAGGCCGATCATCCACTTGACGTCACGCTGGTGGAGTTTTCGTTTGAAGTCCATCGCTTCGGGGAACTTCTTGCCCCATTTGCCAAAGCTGGTGGTGGTGCCACCGTCCTCCCAGAAGCCGGAACCACTAACCGCCCAACGGATTGGAAAACCGTTTTCCTGAAAGCTGGTGATGGACTCCAGCATGGTCTTGGAATTCGTCTGCCAGCCGAGGGCCGCCCAAGATTCCCAGCCGAGTTCAAAAAGGCGGAACTTGGGTTTGATGATGGGGTAGCCTTTTGCACGTAGTAGCTTTTGGTAGTTAGCATAGATGTCTTCCATGCTGCCGGTGAAGTAATGGAAGGTGGCGGGACCTGCGGCTGTGACGGTGGTTTTGAAGTTGTTTTTACTTAGGGACACGGAGCGGGCGAGGCCGTCAAAAGTGACACTGGCGAAGTTGTTATTTGGGAAGATGATGAAGGAGCTCAGCCAGCGGTGCTTGCCGCCATCGTGTCTTAGTTTGTAGGTGGTTTCCTCTTCATTGACGAGGTTGAGGGTCTGGTTCCAGCCGCCCGTATCACCAAGGCCATAGGCGACGGGCATGCCGCCAAGTTGCAGGGCTATTTTATGAGGCTTGTTTGGCGTGGCGGGTTGGTCGGGGCTGATGGTGACCGCTGTGCAACCCTTGTCGTGTTTGATAATGAGCTTGGCCCGTTCTCCATTTTTGGAGACGAGCTGAAAGGAGTGCTGATCGATTTTGCTGATCACACTCAGTGCAGAGCCGTTCAGGGAGGCTCCTGCCCCGTGGTGCGCCGGGGCGAGTGTGTTGCCCTGCTGATCCTGAAGAGAAAAACGAAGGCCCTCTGCATGAATCTCCATTTGCCTTTCTCCCAGTGGGATGGGGGCAAGCTCGGCGGCGGCAATCCAGGGCAGGCTCAGCAGCTGGCAAGCTATGCTGAGCATGAGCATGGATTGACTGTTTTTAACTGAGAATAGACGAGACATGTGCACGCCTAGATTACGTGCTTAGCCTCAGAGGTATATCAGATTTTTACGCCATAAAACAGAACTTTTGCGACAGTCAGCAAAAGTCAGGCCTGAGCTAGCGAGGTCTTTAGACCTGGCTTTAGAGAAGACCTCTCGCTTTGAGATTGTTGAGTCGGCGTGCAACATCGACAAGGCCGTCAATGACGACTTCGTTGTAGCTGCGGCCGTCAGTGGTATCAACACCGTGCCCCTTGACTGCTTCCCTGAGGGTTTCCAAAGCAATGTCATCATGGTGAAAGAGCTCAACAAAGGCGTGTTTGAGCTGACCAGTTTTGGCGGCAGCTGTGAGGAGTGCGCCGATCCAGCCGTCATCTGTGGAGAGACATCCGCGGGTGGTCTTGGCAGATGCGTGGAACAGACCCATCTCGCTAGCAGCTGCCATTTCAGCAATAGCGGCCTCGTTCTCTGGAATGGAGAGACCAGAGTCGCCACAGTGTGCAGCATCGACCATGAGCAGGAAGAACTTCTTACCTATAATCTGGTTAGTGCGCTCAATGACTTTCCAAGCTTTGGGGATATTTGTGAATGTAGAGAACTCGATACCACGGAGGAATTCTAGGTGCCAGTGTTCAATGCAGCTGTTGGCAATATCGCATTCGCTGTAGACTCGCGCGTGGACCTTTGCCAGCTGCTCGACAGCGGCGTCGTAGTCAGCGCCTTCTTTTGTGGGGGTGCCACTCATCCACTCTTCGAAGGAGGTTGATGCGACGTTGGCAATACCGTATTTTTTGGCGGTGTTGATGCCATCAGCAAGGAGCTCAACGACTTTGTCCTCATCTTCCGAGTTCATCGGATTGGCACCTCCCACCATCATGATGATGTGAATTTCGAGGTCGAGGTCACGGAGGCCTGAGATCATGTCATCAGTGTCTGAGGCAATCACACCCGGAAAGGTGGAGATCTGAACAGCCCCGATTTTAACAGGAGAGGCCTGGCAGAGGTGCGCCATTTCACTGACAACGACGAGTTTGCCATCATCACCTCTGGGAAGCTTGCCGTCATCGTCAGGCACAAGGCCACCGACGAATTTGATATGAGTGGGGACAACGCCAAGAGTGACGTCTGATTTGAGTGCGATAGTCGATGTCATTGTTTAAACGAATGGTTGGAGAATAAAGTGAGCTGATTCAAGTTAGGGTTGAAATTGTGATGAAGTCAATGGATAGCATTGCTTGTTGAAACAATCTAAGGCTTGTTAGGATTGCCAATCTGGCGGAGCAGCTGCATTGCAGGCTGATAATTACGGTCAATGCCGAGACAGTCGCGACAGGCTTCAAAGGCCTCGATTTTATCACCCTTACGCAGGTGAATGGTAGCTCTTGCGTAGGGGTATGCAGCTTCCTGAGGATTGATTTGTTGAGCGATGCGAAGAGAACGAATAGCCTCATCAAGCTTGTTCTTCCCGGCGAGTAGCAGGCCGAGATTGTAGTGAGCACGCTCATGACGGGGAGCTGTCTCGATCACTTTGCGCAACATGGTTTCAGTCTTGTCTGTTTGCCCAAGTTCAGCGTGCGTCAGTGCCTGTAAGTAGGGGTAGCGTGGGTTGGCGGGGTCTAGTTGAGCGGCGCTTTTTAGCTGAACGAGGGCCTCTGCAGGTTTGCCCATCTGACCTAATAGGATGGCATAATACTCGAAGGCACTGGCAGAGGTCTGATCAAGAGCCATGGCTTTCTTAACCCACTTCTCGGCCTCTTGTAGTCTGCCTGCCTCTGACTCGAGCTGGGCCATACGCATGGCTCCCGCGGGTTGGTCCGCTGTGAATATGATCGTTTCCTTGAGTTCTTTGAGAATCTCAGAGCGCTCGGATAGACGTGTGCGCCGAGCCCAAGCAGCGGCCATGCGAACTTCCTTTACGGGATCTTGTAGCATGGGTTCGAGCCAAGGGCCGTTGTCAGGGCTAAACTCAAGAATGCGGCATGCAGAGGCGCGGACGATGGACTCTTTGCTTCGGACCGCTTCACGGGCGATGTTTTGCACTCGTGGATCTGTGGCGAAGGCTTGCATGATTTGGATCAGGGATGCTTGCCAGTAGGGATTTGGTTCCTGACTGTATGCTTTGAGCATAGGCTCAAGGCTGGTGGGATTACCACTGTAGACGCTACCGATAGCACGGGTGCGGGCACGTTGGCGTTTACGCTCAGGTGTGTGGAGTTTATCTCCATACCAGGTGTTGGTCCACTTGATCGCCCAGTCAGTATCTTTGTCTTCGTGGCACTTGTTACAAGCATTAGGAATGTTCAATTCTTTGGTAAGCTGAGGGTCGGGCACGTGAAAGCCGTGGTCACGCCGATGGTCACGGCCCATATAAGTGGTCTCGGTCATGTGGCAGTCGACACAGGAATGGCCAGAGCCAACGTCATTGTGTTTGCCAAGTCCGAAGTGATGCGTGTGCTTTGAGGGGTCAATGATGGGCGCGCCACTGATGCGGCCATTGGAGCCTCCTGAGTGGCAGGACATACAGAGAGCGTTGTTGGTGAGTGGTAGCTTGAGCTGATTACTGTGCGGGTCGTGGCAGTCGGAGCAGCGCACTCCTTTGTGCCCCATATTACTGGTACGTAAGGATGTCCATACGTAGTCTTCATCGAGGATTTGTCCGTCCGCATAAAACAGGTTGGGTTGTGTCGGTAGTTGAAGTTGGAAATGGTCCCCGAATTTGTCACCGACGTGGAAGTTATCATCCATGGCTGCACGACGGCTGTGACAGGTCGCGCAGTTTTCGAAGGTGTGGTCAGGGTTGGTTTTTTTGAGTTCACGGTGAGCAGCGATATCGATGAGGCAGCCAGATTTTTCGTCTGCTTGCTCAGCGATATTTCCATGGCACTGGGTGCAGCCGACTCCCATTTCTTTCCATTGGCTGTTGTAGCTGTCGGTCTTGATGTCGTAATTTTTGCGGTAGTCGGTCATGTGGCACCATGCACACTGGGTGTTCCAAGTCATGCCACGTCCCGTCCAGTGTCCCCAGTCAGCTTCGGTGCGCTCGTCACCATTGAAGACGTCGAACCATTCTTTTTGATGAGGATCCCAAGAGGCACTTGGTGTTTGCCAGCGACCACCACTGGCAGCGACGAGATACTGAATAAGTGGGTCAACGCCGATGGCCATACCCACGCTATGATCTTTATCGTTTGCAGTGACAGTGAGCTTTTCTTGTTCTTTGGTGAAATGCCATTTTTCCACGCCATGAAATTTTTTGCCTGAGAAAGGCTCGCTATCAAGTGTGAGGTCGAGCAGTCGGTTGGCTTGACCATGATGAGATTTTTGCCAGTGATGATGAATGTCTTTGTGGCATTCTTGGCACCGCTGGGAGATGGCGTTTTGACCTGGCTGTTTAGCAAGGCTTGAATGAAGATCAGGATGTGAATTGTTAGCTTGCTCAGTTTTTGCGGGCAAAGACTGAGGCTCGCGAGCCTCATCAGTGTGACTTGTATCGACGGCCTCACGCTTACCACAGCAGCACAGGCCAATAGTAATGAGGCAGAGGATCAAATATGGGGGGTGTATTTTTATCACAGGGTTGATGATGGCGTGCTGTTGATGAGAGCTAATGAAATTTCACTTCCTGAAAAAGAATTTGGCTAGCATTAAAAAGAGCATGGATCGAAATAGGCGCCCATAAAGATCCGCTTAGTTCATAGGCAAGAGCGAGTATGAAAGCTAAAACGATGAGGGGAATGAGCGCCGTGATATTAAAATGTACTATGCCAAATAAGAGCGATGATAGCAGGGTGGCGAAGATCCGACCCGAAAATCGTTTGGTGGTAGTGTAAATGTATCCTCGGAAAACGATTTCTTCTGCGATGGGGGCAACGAGGATGGCGCTCACTGCTATCATGATGCGCACGGTAATTGCATTTGCCTCTTGGTAGGTTTTGACTGTCTCCTGAAGCTTGGCATCGCTCCCAAATTGCTCTTCTAGCCAACCGCTGTAGCCATGATATTCGATAAAGAAGAGGAACATGTATGCAAGAATGACACCCCCGGGAGTAATAACCCAGAGATAGCGCGCATGCTTCCAATCCAAGCCTAGGAAATCTCTGATACGCACCCCTCTTGCCTTGAGCATCACAGCCACAAGCATTGGTGGAACTAGTTGAACTATTATTCCCACAGCCAGTATGAGAGGCGTGATGTGTATTTGAACGGGATTTCCTTTTTCGTCGACTTCTGCCGGGGTCAAGTAGTCTAGTAGGAATACTGCGTAGATGCAGAAGAAGATGGCTAGTCCAAGCAAGTCAAATACGTTGAGTGCGTCAGTGCTGACGCGACCGTTACGATGCCAATTGATTGCCGGTACCTTTTTACGTGAGTAGGAGATAAGCGGCAAAACTATTGCTAGCATAGCTATGCAAAGGAAATAGCCGTAGATGAAAACGGAATCCGCGCTTATTTGGATTTCGGGAATGGTAATGTTGAAGGGCATCAAGTGGACGGCACTGTAGTGCAAGAACTTAAAGTTTGAAGTTTGAAGTTTGAGAGATTCAATGCTGTGATCAAAGCATGCCCAATTCCAGTGATAATGCGTCGAAGGAGTGCAATAATACCAATGGCGAAATGCTGATTGATGCGGCTCTTAAGCTAGCGCAAGTCTTGAAGCCGTTAAGTTTTGAGGAGCCAGTGAGCCACGTCTATTTGCCCACAGAGTATGCGTGGGATCAGCACCGTGAGTATTTGGAAAGATTTGGCAGCGGCCAGAAGAGGGTCATTATGCTGGGGATGAATCCTGGCCCATGGGGGATGGCACAAACAGGTATTCCATTTGGAGAAATACCATCAGTTCGCGATTGGATGGGCATATCGGGTCACGTAGGTAAGCCTGCTAATGAACACCCTAAGCGCCCTGTAGAAGGCTTTGCTTGTAATCGGTCTGAGGTTAGTGGAAGGCGCCTCTGGGGCTTATTTTCTGAGAAGTTCCCTGATGCGAGCGGGTTTTTCCGAGACCACTTTGTTGCTAATTACTGTCCTGTGGTTTGGATGGGTGAGACGGGGAGGAATATCACGCCAGACAAGCTTCCTGCTGTTGAGATGATGCCAGTGGAGAAAGCCTGCCGTGAGCATCTAGCCGCAGTGATCTCTGCAACGGAGCCTGAGTGGCTAATTGGAGTAGGTGCCTACGCCGAGAAAAAATTGATAGAAACGGTGCAGGAATATTTCCCCGAAAAGGCATTTAAGATCGGCAAAATTTTGCACCCTTCGCCGGCTTCACCAGTAGCCAATCGCGGTTGGGAACCACAGGCAGAGCGACAGCTGATTGATCTTGGTGTTTGGCGCGAGGGTCTCCCCCAGTCCTAAGATTGCGTTTCCTTGATGTAATCACCTACCCACTCGATACCGTACTTGCCATTGACAAAGTCGGAGTGGTTCATGATCTCCTGTTGAAACGGAATGGTAGTCTTGATACCCTCGATCTTAAACTCTGATAGTGCACGTTTCATGCGCTGAATCGCGATTTGGCGCGTTGAAGCTGTGACAATGAGCTTAGCGATCATTGAGTCGTAATGCGGCGGCACACTGTAGCCGGAGTAGGCATGAGAATCAACCCGAACACCTTTACCACCCGGGGTGTACCAGAGGGTGATCTTACCTGGGCTTGGCGCGAAGTTGTTGTAGGGGTCCTCGGCGTTGATTCGGCACTCGATGGAGTGTCCCCGAGGATTGGTGTTAAGCACGTGATGCGAGAGTGCTTCATTAGCAGCGACACGAATTTGTTCCTTGATGAGTTCGCATCCCATTACTTCTTCGGTGACAGGATGTTCGACTTGAATCCGAGTGTTCATCTCCATAAAATAGAAGTTCTCAGCTTTTTCGTCGACGAGGTATTCGATGGTCCCAGCATTTTCGTAGCCGATGGAAGAGATCAGCTTCACTGATGCCTCAGCCATTTGTTGGCGGAGTTTTTCAGAAATAAGTGGGGAAGGGCATTCTTCGATGATTTTCTGGTTACGGCGCTGCATAGAGCAGTCACGTTCACCAAGTTGAACAAAGTTGCCGTGGGTGTCACCGATTACTTGAATCTCAATGTGGTGTGGCTTAAGGACTAGCTTTTCAAGGTAGCAATCTCCATTGCCGAAGCATGCGATCGCCTCTTGGCTGGCTTGGTTGTACATCTCGATAAACTCGGCCTCTTCAAAGCAAGGACGCATACCGCGACCACCGCCACCAGCAGTGGCTTTGATCATGACGGGGAAACCAATGTCTTTGGCTAGCTTTAAGCCGTGTTCGGCAGACTCAAGCATGCCCTCTGAACCTGGAGTGACTGGCACACCGTTTGCAACAGCGGTGGCACGAGCTGTATTTTTGTCACCCATTTTACGAATAACATCCGCGGATGGCCCAATAAACTTGATCTGGCAGCTTTCGCAAATTTCAACAAAGCGGGCGTTCTCAGATAGGAATCCGTAACCAGGATGAATGGCATCAGCTCCGGTGATCTCCGCTGCTGCCATGATGCGATCTGGTTTCAGGTAGCTATCTTTACTAGGTCCTGGTCCGATGCATACCGCTTCGTCAGCGAGCTGAACGTGCATGGAGTCGACATCGGCCTCCGAATAGACGGCTACTGATTCCACCCCAAGCTCGCGGCATGCGCGGATGATACGAAGGGCGATTTCACCACGGTTGGCGACAAGAACTTTCTTGAACATAGGGAGAGGGGAAAGAAGCTGCTATGGGGAGAGGTAAAAATGATGGTCGCCCTAGGAGATTTGGAAGAGAGCGTCGCCAAATTGAATCGGATCACCATCTTTAGCTGCAACAGCGGTCACTGTGCCAGAGGTTTCCGCTTTGATCTCGTTCATGACTTTCATCGCTTCAATAATGCAGATAGTCTGACCTTCACTGATAGAATCACCTACTTTTACAAAAGGAGCGGCATCAGGAGAGGAAGCTGCGTAAAAAGTGCCAACCATGGGTGCCGTGATTGCATTGCCTGCTGGTGCATCTGCAGCAGTATCGTTAGCCGAGGCAGCTGGTGCTGGAGCGGCAGCGGGAGCAGCGGGCATAGCAGCTTGAGCTACTTGAACGATATCAGAGCCTTTTTTCATTTTCAGATCTACTCCCTCTTCTTTGAGGTGGAAGTAGCTGAGCTCGTGCTGGTCCATGAGTTCGACGATTTTACGAATTTCCTTGAGATCCACGGTAGTAGTAGTTGGTTAGTGATGAAGCTGGGGAACATCCCCAAGTGCTTGTTACGAACGCGATACTAGTTGTCGGGTGTGGTCTGCGTCAAGAGAATCTGCCATGTGGATTATTTGCACATTTTATGCTAAATTGATGAACTTCTGCCTAAAAAGCCGATTTTCTTAATTCGGTTTGATGTCTGGTCAAGAGCCTGTCAGGGTGTTGGCAATGATTTCCCGTAAGAAAATTCATTATGAAGCTACAGCTTGGCTGGGCCAATACCTGTATCACTTTGGCCGCTATTCAAGCATTCCACTGGTTTATGATGATCTGCTGCGTTTTAACGGTTCAATCCCATATGAAGATCCAAAAGGAAGGGAAACGCTATGGCTGACGGTGATGTATCCGCATGAAGTGATGATGGAGCTGCGCCCCCAGTTGACGAAAATTTATACAGATTTGAAAGTGGGAGGTGATTCAACACATCATGAACACCTTACAGTTGATCGGATTGATTTCGGGGAATTTGGGAACTCACGACCATTCAGGATACGTATTACCAATCAATATAACGATAATTCCGATTACTTTTATGTGAAGCATGCGGATGCATCTCGCATTTATGGGCTCGAGCTCGAGCACATTTTATCACCCAATAGGATTAACTACCTTGCTCGCGGTAATACCTTGATCGAGGAACATATTGCGGGCATTCCCGGGGACACCTTTATTAATAGATATTTACCTAAGCCAGAAATAAATAAGGTTCGAGTGGCAAAGGAGTTTGTGAAATTTAATGAGCGATGCTTCATCCGGCTCCTCGGTGATATGCGCTCGGTGAACTATGTGTTAGAAATAACACCTGACTTTGAGGCGGTTCAATATCGTGTTAGGCCGATCGACTTCGACCAGCAAAGCTATCACGGGAGAGCTAAGACTTATATGGCATATCACTTTGATAGTAACAAGGTGGTCACTAGAATGAGCTTTCGAGAGATGAATCGCCATACGATCGCGCAGTATGCTGAGGAGGAGCGCACACAAATGGCTCGACGTGCTAGAGCTGAGCGTGCCAGATTGCAGGCATTGTTGCGTACGATGGAGCGAGAGGATTTAGCGCCGATGGAGAATATCATTCGACTCAGAAATGGCCTTAACCGCATACACAGTACAGATCAATTCACAGAATGTGAAACAATGGGGGCGTTGACGAAAAAGCATATTGATCTCATGCTATTTAATCCTGATTTTTCATATCACGCCGGGCGTTAACGGGGGAGCTAGCATGATCGCTTATCTACAGCGTGATAGGGTGGCTAGGGCGTAGCCAGTGCCATAGGCGTAGTGATAGTTGTAGAGTGGGTAGTCCCACCAGCAGCCATTTTTTTCCTGTTTGGAAATGATCATAGTCGAGAGTTTTTGTTTCCACTCTTTCTGTTCTCGACGGGGTAAAAATGAGATGCATTCGGAAGCGTAATAGTGGCCATAGAAATAGAAGTATCCAGAAACCTTTGCTGGTGCTTCGTGGGGGACTGGGCGCTTGCGGCCGTGATCAAGCCAGCCTTGGCGGTCAAAAAGCCTTTGAAGCCATGTGCGAATAACTTCGTCGGTAACTTCGGTATCACCGAATTTTCTCAGAGCTGCATTGCATGCTTGAGAGCGGCCCAGGGATCCGGCGGGCCTGTTGATTGATCGTCGTGGGACCCATCTATGGCTAAACGAATAAGTGTAAGAAAAATCAGGATTGCGCTGCAACTGAATCGATTTAACCCCTCGCTTAACAATTTTTGCGGGTAGTTCGATATTCATGGTGGTAGCAGCATCGTGCATTGCAAGCAGCACAGTAGCAGTGGTAAAGCTCATGATGCTGCCGGAAGGTTTGGCGGTGACATGCTCAAAGTCGTAATATCCCCAGCCCTTGTTGATGTCTTCGTGCCTCTCTAAGCGTTTAATCTGAATGATGGCCTGCCGGCGATATTCATCCCTCTTGGTGGGCTGGTCATGGCTCCGGTAGAGTGATGCCAAGGCACGAAGGCTGTAGGCATGAGCCCATATGCTGTAAGTCGCCCTAGGGTCAATATTGCGTAGGTTGGGCAGTGTTTTTAATAACCATGTTTCACCGCGTTTGATGGCTGCAAGTGTAGCAGGACGGTGGTCTGCCGTTTCTAGTAAACCGTGTAGGGCGAGTGATGAGCTCGCTGCCCGAAATGCCTGGTGTGCATCAGGAACGGGAGCATAGATATTTAGACCTTTGGTGAGAGTTGCATTACCCCATGATCCGTTGATGTTTTGATGCGTAATGAGAAAATCGACACCCCTTTTAATAGAGCTACTGATATTTACATCATTGTGATGATTCGCGACCTCTGAGGCGGATAAAGCTGTTACTAAAATGCCAGTGACAAGTATGATTTTGATCATGGCATAGATAGAGTGTGCAGCTCGTTGATCATTTATTTGATGATAACTTGATCTATCTCCAAGCCCTGAGTTACAACGACCCATTTTGAATTAGAGGCTCCTAATTTGACTTTGCGAGTGGATGATTTGCCATCAGCTAGCTTGATTTGCACACTATGACCTCCGTCACTAGTTTGCTCTAAGTAATCAACAGGCACTTGGATAGCTTTGTCGATAACATGGCTGATGATTTTGACCTCTGCTTGCATGCCTGACACTATTTTAAGATCAGCGGGAAGGGTAGGTGCGATAGTGGTAAGAAAAGAGCCCTTTGTTGATGGGTAGCTGGCAATACTACTTATTGTTACAGGAAAGCGCTGGTGGGGATTGAGCTTGGTATTGGCATAGCCTTTGGCATCTGTGCTGATGCCGGCGAGCTTGTCTTCGCTTGCCTGTGAATAAAGGCACAGCGGACTGTTTGTCGGAATGATGGTCATCACTGTGGTGTGCGCTTGCAGCTTTCCCCCGATGCGGAGAATTTTTGTAGCAGTATCAGATTTCCATTTACCATGTTGAATCTTGCCATAATAAACAGTGCCATCGACGGGCGATGTAAGCGACATCATAGATCTGTCGACTTTTAGTTTCGCTAGCTTTTGTTGGTTGTCTTGGAGAGCCTTCGCTGCTTTAGCCACAGCCTGTTGTTTTATTTGGATATCTCTTGGCAGTTTTTGTTTTGCCTCGGTATTAGCAATGCGGGATTTATCCAGGGCACGTTTTATGGATTCAAGTCTGCGGGGAATGTCTGTGTTGAGTGTTCGCTCTGTATTGATGCGCGCAGTTTTGAGAGAGAACTTGGCACGCTCGACGTAGTAGCGTGCACGTTTGAGGATCATCTCCTCGGTCTCTTCTGTTTTATCATCCTCGCTATACATCTTGAGTAGTTGTTCGAGCTCCTCTTGCTGAGATGCGAGGTAAAATTCTGAGCTAAGAACACTACGCTTGGCGGTGTTGATATCTAGCTCTTGCTGTATTCTCATGTAATGATCGAGGTTTTCCTTCGCCTCTTGCTCGTTGCGTTGAAATGTTGCCAAGCTGCGAGGTGTGGTAATGTTCAATTGCTCAAGCTCATGTTGCGTTTGCTCGAGCTTGAGTGCTTCAGTTGTGATTGACTTCTCGAGGGAAGAAATTTGCTCATCAAGGTCACGACTATCCATGCTGATGATTAGACTGTCTTTTTTTACCGTAGAACCATGGTCCACTAGTGAGGTAATTGTGTAGTCGCCCCATTCATTTGGGCTGATGTAAATGGGTTCGGATTTTTCTGGTAAGAAAACGGCTTCCAGGGTGGTCTCGATATGGAACGCTTTAGCCTCGACGGTGTATTCATCTGCGACAGCGCTATGAATACTAAAGAGGGTGATGATGCAGAGTAAGTATCGCATGGTTAAAATTGAGTAGGATGCTTCGTTGTGTGTGTGGAAATGAAGCTGGTTGCTTAGTATGTTCTTTTCCTCGCTAGCCAAATCGTATGGGAGCGACGCTTGTTGCCTTTGTGCGCTGCAGCGACAGTATTCTCGCTGACATCAAAGCCTGCCTTGCGAAGTAATTTTGTGAATGCTTTATCTGTGCGCGCCGACCAGACGGCGAGGATGCCGCCACCCTTCAGCGCATGTTGAATTTCGCGAAGGCCATTGAGCGAGTAGATAGAATCGTTATTTTTGCCATGAAAGGCAGAAGGGCCATTGTCGACGTCGAGAAGTATAGCGTGGTAATCGCCGTTAGCTTGGCGAATTAGTTTTTGTACGGGCTTAATTTTTACTGTGATACGCTCGTCGTCCAGGAGCCCAGGGTTTAAACTCGACAGGTGAGTTCGATTCCAAGTTTCAATATCAGCGGTAAGTTCTGACACAATAAATTTAGCCTTTTTGCCCGGAAGGGCTCGAGTGGCTGCCGCCAGAGTATAGCCCATACCAAGTCCTCCGACGAGGATGCGAGGTTGGTTAACAGGTCGAAATGGGGCGCAGGCAAGTTCCGCCAATTCCTCCTCCGAGCCGTGTGAAAAAGAGGTCATCAATTGTTCTCCTCGTGAACAAATCATGAAGGTGCCGTCGTGCTCGATCAATTCAAGAGGTTCTCCCTCTGGGGTTTGGCACTCTGCGAGTTTAATGTAAGGTTTCATGGGTAGTCGGCGAAATGCTTTTCAGTAAGCATGCTGTTGGCTCAATATGGCAGAGTTACTGGATGCTAAACAATAATCAAAGACGAAAATTAAGCAGTTGAAAATTGACTCGTTATCAGGCATCATTTTTACATGAAAAAAATTCGCTCGATCCTTTTTATCTTGGTCTCACTCTTTTCTCTGAGCTCATGCAATACCTTCATTGGTTTCGGGCGTGATATAGAGAGGTTAGGGGAAGGAATGCAGAATAAGGCAGATGGTAAAACCTGGTCTGGAAATGAGAGCCATGTGCCGGCAGACTCACCTTACTAGGAAGTAATTTCGCGAGGTAATCATGAGCGGATTAGATGACTCACTCGCTTGATGTTACCCGGGGAATAATGACCGGAAAGGTCGAGTTCCCTCTACGAATACGCAACTCTGTAGCTTGTTTTGCAGCGGAGGCAATCAAGCGAAGTAAAAAATCGTCGCTGCGTTCTACTTGATGGTTATTGATAGCTAGGACTTGATCTCCGATTAACAGCTTAGCTTGGAGTGGGCTGGCTGCATTGATCTTTGATACGATGACGTTTCCCACTCCTCTTGATCGCTCCGCGGGACTGGTGTCACGCACATATAAGCCAATGGCTTCTAGAATCGTTTGTGGGTCCAATGTGTTGTCTGAATCGGGCTGATCATTTTCGAGCTGAATGTCTTCGTTGTTATAATCAGCGGCTTTGCCAATGATGGCTTGTAGTGACCGTTTGCTACCCTGACGCCATATCTCGAGTACCACCTTTTCGTTAATAGCGCTACGCTGTATCAGTCCGATGAGCTGGCTCATGCCTTGGACGGCTGTTCCTTGGTAACTAATGATAACGTCATCGATCTCTAGGCCGGCCTTGGATGCAGGAGAATCAGGAGCAAGACCCATAACAGCGACACCGCCAGGTGCCTGATAACCAAACTTCTCACGAGAATATGGATCTAGGTCTCGAAGTGCCATACCCAAGAACCCACGGCTTGGACGCCCTTTGGCTAAAATAGATTGCAGCGTTTTGAATGCGTCATTAGATGGAATGGCGAAACCTATACCTTGAAATCCAGGGTTTTTCTTATCGCTCGAATAAATACGTGAGTTTATGCCTATGATCTCACCGCTGACGTTGACTAGCGGGCCGCCAGAGTTGCCAGGGTTGATTGGCGCCGATGTTTGTAACAGGTCGACCTGTATGTCGGAGATGGGCCTTTTTTTGGCTGAGATTTTACCATCGGTTACTGATGTGCCGATTCCAAACGGGTTGCCAATTGCGAACACAGCATGACCAACTTTGATCTTGGTGGAATCCCCGAATTTGAGTGCCTGAAATGGCCCACTACTATCAATTTTAAGGACCGCGATATCTACAGATTTATCTGAGCCTATGACCGTGGCTCCGTGCACTGTGCCATCATGCAGTGTGAGACGGATACGAGGATTTCCTTGGATCACATGATGGTTCGTGAGGACGTGACCCTCTTGAGTAACGATAACGCCTGAGCCTTGCCCCTGGAAAGTTCGAGGTTGCACCCATGTGCGACCATAGAAATCACGGAAGCGCTCCCTGCGAATGCCAGAGGTATCGATGCTGACTACCGATGGGACGACAGCGTCCACCAAAGCAGCACTCTCTCGGTTGATCGCTGAGAGGACCTGTACTTTCTCTGACCCAATAATGGGAGCCAGACGAAGTGTGAATGCATCATCCTCCTCTGCATTTCCTGCTACACCTCCCGAGAAGATGCTGATAAGGCTGTCTCCATTTTTAATTTTGCGGGTAATGAAAACAGCTAAAAATGCACATACGAAAACAGTAAGGAGGATAAGGAAACGTCTAAATCCGTTATTCATGTGATTGCATCAGTAAAGGGTTGAATAGCTATTAAATAGCAAACTTGCTAAATCAATATTCATTGAGAATGGAGTCAATGCAATGTGAAAAATGAGATGGCAACTAAGTGCAAGCAGCTTTCTACATGTTTCAAAAAGAGCAAAAATCGCCAATGACTTCCACGCTTAGGTTTTGACTATTTCTCTGTTTTTGTCGATTTAGCACGGTTCTCGCTCTCGGTTTGATCAAGTGCCATGATGCGCTCGATAAGTGACTCACCAAGAGCTTGCATATCCTTGAGGCACTCTTCGACTTTCTTTCTTGAGAGCTCACTTTTATTGCGTCGCTCATAACGTTTTGTAAGTGATGCTAGCTTCTTAATGTCAGTGGCCAAATCAGCAATTTTCTGGAAGAGCTCTTCTTCGGCTCGATCAACTATCGGTTCGAGCTTGTCGAGCTTCGCTTGTAAGGGATCGTAATTACTTATTAGTTTTTCAACGTCGATGTTGTTTGCCTGCTCTGGGAGCATGCTATTGATTTCCTCGATGAGGGGCTGAAGTTCAACCCGGAATGTATTTTTGTTAAGGTGTGTCGGCCTAGTACCACTGCCTTGTAGTAGGAGCATCTTTGCTGATAGGTGGGAGGGAGCCATTGTTGTAACTTTCTCCAGTTGGTCACGAATATCGTGATCAGCGGCAAGTTGAACAACTTCCTGGTCCGCCGCGAGCTCCTGAATCTTACGAAAGATTTCACTAGCTTGTGTAAGCTCTTTATTACCCTCAATAATGGCAGCTTGGATAGCTTGATCGATATGTGCTGCTGAGAAAACCTCCCAACGAGTGAAGAATTCTGATTCTTTAAAAACGAGAAGTTGTTCCATATAATCTAGACTTTGATCTGATATGATTAGTCTGCCGCCACTATTTGCCTTGCGTAAGTTGGCTAGCAAGTTCCAGAAGTTTTTGGGCTCAGAAAGCTTTCCGTTAGGGTCAACATCAACCAAAATGCATAGATCATCTCGTAGCGCGCTCTTGGCCAGTGAAGCTTCGAGCATCAATGCTAAGGGGCCGGTTAATGAGAGCTGCTGCTTGTTGTTAAAGCTTCCATTCGTGAACTTCACAAGTCCTTGATAGCTGGCAATATTTGAGTGTTTTTTATTAATGAGAGACTTAAGGGTAGCATCGAGGTTAGGCTCCGAATTGCCTGATTGTAGAATTTTGATGAACTCTGTTTTGTTTGTATTGGGATCGCACGGCTTGAGGGTAAGCATAATACGCCCGAGAAATTGAGTAGGTTCTTCCTGTTTGACAAACGCTTCCTCATCACGGGCTGCCTCAAGCTCATCATTGTCTTGTTTAATGAGAACGGGCATGAGAAGTGATTGCTCGGTAAAATGAAATTGTGATTTTGCTTTTTGTGTGGGAGCCGGTTTTGGGGTGTGAGGCGGCACGGGTTTGCTGGCCTGTGTCGGTGGTGTTGGCGGTTTCACAGGTAATGATGCCACCTTTTTTTCAGTGGTCTTGTAGGCTGTGATTGCAGGCAAGGTGTCTTTCCAATCGGCAACATCTTTATCCCCGTAGGTCTCGGGCTGGATCATTTTACAGGCGTCTTTAATCAGGCGCGCTAGTTGATTGGCTTGCGCGCCAGCGCGTGGTTTAATGAGAAGGCTCTGTATTTTCTGAGCTTCCGCCAAGCATTGGATGACTAGGTCTTGAGGTGTGGCAGGGGGTATTTTGGCCGAAGCTAAACTCTTGCTGATCTCGTACGGACGCTTGTTCTTTGGGTCAAGCTGCATGGCGAGTAAAAGTAGCCTTGCACTTGCAAGTTGATTGGCGGGCGAAGCGTCATGTTTCCTCAGAGCTATAATGACCAGAGACTTTCCAAGTTGTTGCGTGCGGTGCTGCGGAAGGGGAATCTTCTCGAGCTGAAAAAGTTCGGAGGTGTGGTCTGGTTCGATATAGGAAGCTGCCCGAGTGGTATTGACTATTGAGCTTATCATTATTGCAGCTAGTGCCATGGCCGCTAACCGCGAACCTGAGCAGTAGTATGCGGGTTTAGCCCAGATGAAGCTGATGAATCGGATAGGCATGAGGGTGATATCTTCGTTGAAGATACATAGTCTGTGGGCACAGTATATCAAGGTTCAATCGTTACACAGAGTGGCGTCTACAATGACAAAGATTATTTTGTGCGTGATGTCTTTGCCGAGCTATGGTTTGGATAGGTCATGTCATCATCCGCGGCACCATTGATTGATTATCTTCGTGAGCTCGAGGGGCGTGGTGAAAAATACGTAAACGTAGATGATGAGGCCCGTAAGATCCTACGGGAATTCTACATGCGAGCCCGAGGTGGATCTGCAGGTTCTGGCGATCATAGCCAAGCGAAAGTTAATCAGGCCAAGCCCGAAGTCGGCAGTGGTGCTGGAGCTTCCAAGACGACCGATGAGCTAGGCCAACAAAAACCAGCTACAAATGATACACTGCTGGTCAGTGGATCTTCAGCCAAGGAGCAAATAGCCTCATTGAAGCGACAGGTTGCAAAGTGGCCGGCAATATCAGCACTTACAGATTTGCGTAAAACAATGGTTTTCTCTGTCGGTCATCCGAATGCCGATATTATGCTAATTGGTGAAGCCCCAGGATACGATGAAGAAAGACTTGGAGAGCCTTTTGTAGGTAAAGCGGGGCAAAAGCTGGACGGTATTCTCAAAGCAATGGGTGTGGAGAGGAAAGACACCTACATCACGAATATTCTTAAATATCGTCCTGCGATGCCGAATCAGACGACAAATAACCGACAGCCAACGAGTGAAGAATTGAAGGCTTTTATGCCCTTTGTGCATAAAGAAATCGAAATTGTAGCACCAAAAGTCATTATTGCATTAGGTGTCACCGCCGCGCAGGCCTTACTCGCAAGTGATGAATCAGTGACTAGCTTGCGCGGCAAGTTTCATCAATTTAGCGGCACCCCGCTACGAGTAAGCTACCATCCCTCATACATTCTTCAGAATGAGGCGACCACAGAGAAGCGTAAGATTTGGGAGGATATGCTCGCAGTGATGGATCTATTAAAGATGCCGGTGAGTGAGAAGCAGCGCGGGTTTTTCACCTAGGAGGCATAATCCAAACTTGCACTGTGCTTTGATATACTGTCAGTTCATGGCGTGCAAACGAATCATCCCTTTCTCGCAGAAGATTACCATATACGATGGTCCACGCTGACGCCTGACCACGTTGAGGCTGATATCGACAAGGCGCTGGAAATCGCCGAGGCCAATCTGGAAAAGATTCGCCTACTGGATCTTGCCAAGATCAGCTATGAAACCACCTTCGGGGCACTTGAGGTGGTCTCGGAAGATCTTGATCGCGCCTGGGGCCGGCTTAATCACCTCGATTCGGTATGCAACAATGACGAGCAGCGTGAAGCGCTCAATGCTGCGCTGCCGAGGGTGACCGCATTTTATGCCTCCATCCCTTTAGACGACGCTATCTGGGAGAATTTGAAGGTGTTTGCTGACTCTGCTGCCGCCAAAGATCTTGATGCAACCCGCGAGCGATTTGTCGATGAAACATGCGCCAGCTTTATCCAGTCCGGGGCAGACTTGCCAGCTGATCAAAAGGCCCGAGTGGCTGAGCTGGAGTCGCGGCTTTCCGAGATCACCCAGAAGTTCAGCGAAAATGTCTTAGACTCGACCAATGCATGGGAGCTGGTTATTGAGGACGAGTCACGGCTTGCGGGTCTGCCTGAGTCAGCCAAGGCGGCAGCAGCTGCTGACGCAGAGGGCAAAGGACTTAAAGACAAGTGGCGGTTCACCCTTCAGTATCCATCGATGGGGCCAGTGCTGCAATACGCGGATGATGATGACTTACGCCGACAGATCTGGGAGGCGAATTGCACGATCGGCCGTGATGACGACTTTGATAATACGGCACTCATCTGGGAAATCCTTGAGCTGAGGCAGGAGAAAGCGGAGCTGCTGGGCTATGACAACTTTGCGGATCTTACCCTGGAGCGTCGTATGGCGCGTAATGGTGAGGCGGCGCTGAAGTTTACTGAGGACCTACACGACCGGATCGCCGATGCTTTTCTAAAAGATACTGAGGAGCTGCAGTTATGGAAAGCTGAGCAGAGCGGGACGGAGCCAGGGCCTATGCAACCGTGGGAGGTTGGCTACTGGGCTGAGAAACGCCGCAAGGCAGAGTATGATTTTGATGAAGAGGAACTGCGGCCTTACTTCCCCTTGCCCAGCGTGATGGAGGGCATGTTTGGTATTGTCAGCAAGCTCTATAACATTCGTATTGAGGAGCGTGAGACGGGTGAGGATATTGAGGTCTGGCACCCAGAGTGTTGTTTTTATGATCTCTTTGACAATGCATCCGATGAGTTGCTTGGGTCATTTTATGCCGACTGGCATCCGCGCGAGAGTAAGCGCGGTGGCGCTTGGATGAATTACTTTGAGACCGGATTACCGCCGATGAATGGCGAGCCGCGTGAGCCGCATCTTGGACTGATGGTGGGTAATATGACCAAGCCTATCGGAGATAAGCCGGCATTGATGGATCACCGCGAGGTGGAGACGATATTCCATGAGTTTGGTCATCTCCTTCACCACTTACTAGCTGATGTGACGGTGAAATCACTCTCAGGCACGAATGTAGCATGGGACTTTGTTGAGCTGCCCTCTCAGATCATGGAGAATTTCTGCTGGGATCGTGAGAGCCTTGATCTTTTTGCCCGTCACTACGAGACAGGGGATCCAATCCCCGAGAGCCTCTACCAGAAAATGCTGGCGGCCAGAAACTACATGAGTGCCAGTGGTTTTATGCGTCAGCTCGGGCTGGGCAAACTTGATCTGAATCTGCATGTGAAGCTCAATGATTACCGTGGCAGGGATTTAGACGAGGTAGACCGTGAAATTCTCGCAGACTACAAGGCGCCTCTGGCAACGGATGGGCCCTCGATGGCGCGTCGCTTCAGTCACCTTTTCTCCTCATCGACTGGTTACGCAGCTGGCTATTACTCCTATAAATGGGCGGAGGTGTTAGATGCTGATGCTTTTACTCGATTTCGAAAAGAAGGTATCCTTAACCCCGAAACCGGGCAGGCATTCCGTGAGGCAATTCTCAGTAAAGGCAACTCGGCACCTGCTGACGAGCTCTATGAGGATTTCATGGGCCGTGCTCCGGACCAGGCAGCACTGTTAGAACGCTCGGGGCTGGCTTAGTCGGGATCAGTCCTGGGTGAGCTTGGAACCCCACCAGTTTTTGTTGGGCACGTAGTTCTCGTCGAGGTAGCGGGCGTGAGTTTTTTCGAGTTGAGCTTTGTGCTTCTTGTTAAAGGTCTCACGGTATTTTTTCTTTGCCACGGGGTTGTAACGTTTGTCTTGTTGCGGTGTCGGGGCTCCCGTTTCCTTGAGCCAGGCATCGAGTTGTTTGCGAAGAGTTTGACTGATTTTTGGCTCTTTAGCAGCGAGGTTGTTTTGTTCGCCGATGTCCTTGCTGAGTTGGTAGAGCTCATCGTGACCGTCCTCGTAATAGTGGATGAGTTTCCAATCACCCTTGCGGATGATCGCGGAGGGCTCACCCCCTTGATTGCCGTAGTGAGGGTAGTGCCAGAACAGAGCGCGATCGGTGATCTTGTTACCTTTCAAAAGAGGAACGAGGCTGAGGCCATCGACATGCTGTTCTGGTATGGCGGGTAGGCCTGCCAGCTCAAGGATGGTGGGAAAGAAGTCAGTGCCGGTTACTGGGATGGCAGAGGTCGATTTCGCTTTGGTCAGACCGGGGGCCTTGATGTAGTAGGGTTGTTTGATTCCACCCTCCCACTGGCGCCCCTTGCCTCCACGCAGGGGCAAGCAGGAGGTGGCGTAGGCGTCGCCGGAGGAAACGCCACCGTTGTCGGAGGTGAAGATGACCACAGTATTTTCCGCAAGGCCGAGCTCGTCGAGAGCTTTGAGCACAATGCCCACGGCATCGTCCATAGATTCCATCATGCCGGCGTAAATAGGGCAGTCTTGAACTTGGCGAACGGGTTTGGTGCGATCTATCAAAAAGCGCTCACCCTCGTGCGGGGTTTGCTGGGCCTTGTCGCGGTATTTTTTCCACAGTGCGGGTGTGGTCTGGATGGGCGCGTGCACGGAGTAGAAGGAAAGGTAGGCGAGGAAGGGCTGGTTTTTGTTTTCCTTGATGAAGCTCGCAGTTTCCTCGGCGAGGCGAATGAGCAGGGATTCGCCAGCAGGGCCGCTAGAGAGTTTTGGGTTTGTATAAGGGGCGAAAAAGCCGCCCGGAGGGCTTCCCCTCCAATGGCCGCCCTTGTTGATTTGAAAGCCGTGGTCTTCGGGATGTGAACCCTCGTCTCCCAGATGCCACTTGCCAGCGAAGAAGGTTTTGTAGCCGCCGGCGAGTAGTGCTTCCGCCAGGGTGGTTTCCTCGTGGCCAAGGTGGCGCTTGTATTCCGGTGGCAGCACCTTGTCATTGCGTTTCCAGGCAAGCCCTACCGCGCTGCCGATATAATCGGTAATGCCATGGTTCACCGGGTACTTGCCAGTCATAATGCTGGCTCGAGATGGGGAGCAAACCTGGCAGGTGGAGTAACCCTCGGTGAAACGCATGCCCTCAATGGCGATGCTGTCAATATGGGGTGTCTCGTGAAGGTTGGAGCCCTCGACAGACATGTCCATGATGCCGAGATCATCCGCGAGGATAAATACGAAGTTAGGTCTCTTGTTTTGTGCGAATGCAAAACAAGAAATCGATAACAGAGTAACTATGGTTTTGATCATGTATGGTAATCATACAACCATCATTGCATGCGCCTTGCAAGGAGCACTCTTATTTCATTTGCGAAATAAGCTGGTCAAATCAAACTTAGCAATTTGGTAGCTTTTTCAGCAACAATGGCGTCGCTGCTATAGCTAAGCTTTTTGAAAAAGCCTGATTGTTTTTTGAGGTTGGAGCGCAATCGCCTCTGCCAGTCTGGTGCGGATTGCTCATCGGGTAATTGGGCAAAATGAGTCATGAGATCAAGAATCTCTCCCTGCACGCTGAACTCGGAGATGCCGAGAATTTCAACGAGAAATGGAAAGCAGGGCTCTGCTGCTGGGTAGATTTGGCCTGAGCATAAAGCCACCCAAAGCTCGTGACTCGCTTTCATTGCGCGCGCCTCTTTACGTGATGCCAAATTCTCGAGCATCCTGGGCACTTGTTTTTTAGCTGCCTGAGAAATTTCATATTTACCCCATCGCACCCGCCGAAGCCTCATCCAGAGTGAATCTGCCATGCCCAGAGACTGGACCGATTCTATTCGAATGAAAGCTATTATTCCGATCTGAGGATGAGAACGCTTGTTGCGAGCGAAGCAAATGTCAGTGGATTACCTAAGGTTGCTCTATGAGCTTTAGATTTTCAATAATTGCTTCTGCCTCGATATTTTCGGAGCCACTGTCGATATATAAGCCAGCGCCGAGAGTCTCTGATAAGCCTGGGATGGTCACAATTTTAAGTAATTGGTAATCCACGTCATCGATAGATACAGCGATCGATACCTGATCTGCTGATCTTTCTAAAAGCATCCATGTATTCGGTAATTCACTTGTTGTGTTGATGTGGAATTCTTCAACATTACCATTCACGTCTGTCAGCGCACGTGCGTAATAATTTTGGTCAAGTTGAATTCCTAGCTGAACGAATCGAGTATTGTTTGATGATCCCTCTTCGATAATGAGCCCTACCTCAGGCCTTTCTCCGTTACTCACTAATGTTTTGATGTTTGCCAGTAATTGAAAATTACCCGTTATCGATTTGGTGTCAGAGAAGTAACCAGAATATGAATTAGATTCTTGTAGAAGATTATCATCGTGCTCATTGGATTCCGCATCATTACTGTTTGAAAAACTGTAGGAGTTAGTGATGCCTGGGCTATCAATACTGAATACCTCCATTACATCATCACTAAACTGAGTAGCGCTGATTGCGATATTGGCTGATGAGTCTTGTTGCTTGATAATCTCAATGCCTTTGATGGCTGGGTTCTGGATGACATGGGTGAAGTCAATCGTGAGTGACTCATCATTGACCTGGACTTCGAAACTCTGCATCACGCCTACATACATGGCGCCTGCGTCAGCCATGATATCGTAATCGTCGAGCACAATGGTGTCTTCAATGGCAACGTCAAAGACGCGCTGGCCGGGTAAACTGGTGCCGGAATAGGTTTCTGCAAAGTAAAGGCGCACTTCGTAGTCGCCATTGGCTACAGGGAAGTCCCACTGCATCTCAGGAGCGGGAGAAGAATCGTATCGTTCGCTCTGGAAAAGAGCCAACGGCGTGCTGCTTGGCACAGAGGGGCCTGCCGAGACTGGTACGTTATTGATGTATGTCTCATTGGACTCGAGCAGATTTACAAAGCTAGATGGATTGCTAGACGTGTCACCACTCCAAACAACCGGCTCGGCATCGATAGCCGATAATGGGTTTCCACCGGTATTCACTCGATAAAGATATCGACTTTCACTAGAGCCCCCGTTGATCGGAATAATAAGTGAATCTGATGCGCCATTATATTTGATATAAACATCGCCAGCTATATCTCCATT
>CBFHPA010000034.1:0-24252 GCA_965657565.1 Oceaniferula sp. | reverse complement strand
TATTCTCAGGCTCCTCTCTTGCTCTTAGCTTGCTCTCAGCTTGCCAGAGCTGTAGGATCGCCCCGCCATGAAGCGCAAAGAACTTAACCCCTCAGAGAGCGATGCTGTAATTCGCATGGCATGGCATGACCGCACTAGCTTTGATGAAATACAAGAACGCACTGGACTCAGCGAGAGTGATGTCATCCGCCACATGAGACGGCAGCTCAAGCCATCAAGCTTTCGGATGTGGCGCAAGCGTGTCTCAGGGCGTATCACTAAACACCGCAAACGCTTCAAACGCAGGAATGACTGAACCTACGATAACTGCATCATCACTTATCCACCTACGAACACATGGGCATTTTTGAACGTTATCTCTCTCTATGGGTCGGACTTTGCATCGTGGCTGGCGTATTGCTCGGTGCTTACAGCCCCACAAGCTTTGCATGGATTGCCGATTTAGAATACGCCCACGTCAATCTAGTGGTGGCGGTATTTATCTGGATCATGATCTACCCGATGATGGTCAATGTGGATTTCGCCTCACTCAAGAATGTCGGTAAGAAACCCAAAGGCCTCTGCATCACCCTCGTAGTCAACTGGCTTATCAAGCCCTTTAGCATGGCTGCTCTCGGGGTGTTATTTTTTCAACATATATTCGCGGGCTTTGTCGAACCAGAAACGGCTCAAGAATACATTGCCGGCATGATCCTACTGGGCGTGGCACCCTGCACGGCGATGGTCTTTGTCTGGAGTCAACTTGTGCGCGGTGATGCTAATTACACGTTAGTGCAGGTATCTATCAACGACATCATCATGGTGTTCGCCTTTGCCCCGCTGGCAGCACTGCTGCTGGGCGTGACTGATATCATCGTTCCTTGGCAAACTCTGATCTTATCCGTCGTTCTCTATGTGGTGATCCCCCTTACCGCTGGCTATGTGACGCGTAGGCTACTCGACCGAGGTGGCAATCACGAGGAAATCAGTCATTTCACAGCAAGGCTAAAGCCGTTCTCGGTGATGGGTCTACTCGCCACAGTCGTGCTTTTATTCGGTTTCCAAGCACAAACCATCATCGATAAGCCCCTGGTCATTGTGCTCATTGCAGTACCATTGATGATTCAGAGCTATGGCATTTTCGCCATCGCCTATGGCTGGGCTTATTTCTGGCGCGTCCCCTTTGCTACCGCTGCCCCAGCGGCCCTGATCGGCACGTCTAATTTCTTCGAGCTCGCTGTCGCCGTCGCCATTGGTTTGTTTGGCCTCCACTCAGGAGCCGCCTTAGCAACGGTGGTGGGAGTTTTAGTGGAAGTCCCCGTAATGCTCTCCTTGGTGGCGATTGCCAATCGCACTCGGAATCGCTTTTCGAACTAGGACAATGAGCTCAAGCTACGGCAATCAATGGCTTGAGGATTTATCTTCATTTGTGATTTAATTTTGCTTAACTCATCTCATCCACCCTTTTCCCACCATCACAAAACCAACTCAAAAGTAACTCAAAACCATGACTACCTCAGAAATAGCTAGCTCGGAAATACCTAAACAAGCACGCACCTGGGCCATGTTCGCCCACCTGTCATCCTTCCTCGGCTACACATGTATCCCGCTAGCAAACATCATTGCTCCCCTCATCATATGGCAGGTTAAAAAGGACGACATGCCTTTTGCCTCCGATCAGGGCAAGGAGTGTCTCAACTTCCAAATATCGATGCTGATCTATGTGATCATTTCCGGTATACTAACCTTATTTCTTATTGGCTTTGCATTCCTCGTCATTCTCTATGTGATGAATATCATTCTAACCATCATCGCTGCCATCAAAGCCAATGAGGGTGTTCACTACCGATACCCGATGACGATGCGCTTCATCAAGTAATAGCAGACTATCGTAAATATTCTAATCATCATGAAGTTCTTCCCCGCGCTGCTGCTCGCCGCATCTATACTCTTTGTTTCAGGATGTGCTAGCCATCGCCCACCTCGTGGCTCCACGCCCCAACAGCATTGGATGGAGGTTACCGGCTACTGCGATTGCAAGAAATGCTGTGGCTGGGAGCGCAACTGGTACGGCCGCCCCATCTACGCCTATGGCTCGCTAAAGGGTAAGCGCAAAAAGGTGGGTTATACCTCGACGGGAGTGAAGGCAGGCAAAGGCACCATTGCTGCCGATCCTAAACGCTACCGCATGGGAACGACCATGTATATCAAAGGATATGGCTATGGCACAGTCGAGGATGTCGGTGGAGCCATTAAAGGAAATCGCATCGATCTTTTCTTCAAGTCGCATAAAGAGGCATTGCGTTGGGGCAGAAAAAAAATGATGGTTACGGTGTGGCGCTGAGCCAACAAACCAAAAACCCCTCCACGAGGGAGGGCTTTTTTAGAATGGAGCCGGTTAACGGATTGCCCTCGCTCCACTCGGGCTGTGCTAAAGTGAAAGTTTCTTCCTCCGGAAACTTAGACATTAAAGAATGCGTGATGCACGCACTAGCGTGTGCGCTCGAACCTTGTTCTCATCCGTTAAGCCAGCAAACAAAAAAGCCCTCCACGAGGGAGGGCTTTTTTAGAATGGAGCCGGTTAACGGATTCGAACCGTTGACCTACTGATTACAAATCAGTTGCTCTACCAACTGAGCTAAACCGGCAATTATGTTATGCAACTCCGGCAGTGCCGGAAGCGGGGACACTATTTCCAATTTGCGCTATTATGCAAGTATTTTTGAATAAATGTGCTCCAAATAAAAGAGGCCTCCCTCAAGTTATTGGGGAAGGCCTCTGGTGAGTCTTATGAAATTCTATTTACGGTAACGTGGTGGTCACCGTGTATGCACCCAGGCTGCCGTAATCAGTGTAACCTGTGTCGAGAGGGTTGCCCTTGCCGACACCGGAAATGCGAACGTAGTAGGTCCCTGAGCCAATGGATACACTGGCTGATGCATTGAGCTGGTCTGCGGGGTTACCAGATGCAACCAGCTGTCCTGCCCCATCATATACCTGAAGCTCAATATCAAGGTTGCTGCTTGGTGTGGCACCCGTCACGGAAATGGTTCCAGAACCTCCTACAGTGTTGAATGCCAAAACGTCGACATCTGATCGAGTTTCAACGACTCCAGATGCAGTCAAACCATTTACCGTGGTGGCTGAGCTGGTAGTATTGCCGTGGTCATCACCACGGTAGCCAAATCCATTCTGACTGGTGATGACAGCCAGGTCGTCTTCGGTATTATTTGCACTATTGTATTCCCCCTTGCTCCACTGCACTAGTGAGACGTAATAACCAACTCCCATGATAGGAGCCCAACTTGTGGCACCGCTGCCATGACCTTGATAATAGCCCTCTTGAGGGGATATACGGCCATCATGATAAAGGCCTAGGGTGTGACCAAACTCGTGCGTGGTAGCTTCTGCGATATTCTTTGCATCATCACCCAGCAATGAACTAAATACCCAACAAGGTGTATCCCCAGTCCAGACAAAAGAATCAAGATAAGCAACACCACCGGCTTGGCCAAACCACTGGTAGGTGGGGGTGATAATACAGCGCATCCGACGGTTTTGTGGTGCTGCTAAATAGACCGCTTCATCCGTGGTAACATTCACATCGAAGGGCTCATAATCTTCAGCAACACGCTGCCAGATGTTAGTCATTTTGGATTGGCTGTAGCCATCTGAAACCCCAAGCGCATTAATTGGCTGGCCACCATTTTCGTAGGTGTTCCAATAAGTGTTAGTGACGTATTCACCATCCATATCAAGGTAGAGCACGGCGGTAGCAGATGACCTACTGTTGAGAACTGGAACATTACTCGGCGCAGTGTCGTTATCAATGATGGTGCCAGTCGCAGATAAAGCACCAGCTTTGGCATTAACTACGTTTGATAAGTTGACCGAAAAGGTTTCATCATTTTCATCTTCAGTATCACCGAGAACGGCAACTGAAATAGTTTTGGATGTCTCACCCGCCGCGAATGAGAGTTGGCCGCTGGCTGCGGTATAGTCAGAGCCTGCCGCAGCAGACCCATTCACAGTGGCGTAGTTGGCCGTGATAGTAGCCGTTGAAGTCTTGTTGAGGCTTACAGAAAAGTTGAGCTGCACCAAGCCGGTGTCACCTTCGTTGGCAGAGCCTCCGCTAATTGAAATAGTAGGCTGCTTACCCTTTGGGCCTCCCCCCCCTCCTCCTCCTCCATCATCGCCTCCACCGCCTCCGCCGGGCTTTCCGCCGCCTCCCCCGCCTCCGTTACCACCACGGGCTCGAAAGAAAGTGGGCAAACCAGTTTGCACGCTGAGGGCAACTTGATCTCCGAAAGAACATAAAATACCATCGATGGATTTACGGCTGAGGTCCATGGCATTACCTGATTTGCTGATTGAATAAGCAACCGGGTAATCGTCGTATATAATATGCCCCTGAAAGAAATTCATTTCCTTATTTTCCTGGAGCATAAGGTGTCCTGTGGGGTTACCCGAAATAACAAAATGCACGATAACAGTGCCATCTGCTTGGACACCGGTGTGCTCAACGACACCATCTAATCTAGGCATTTTGTTGGAAAGATTGAGACTTAGCTTACTCCCTTGTTTCCAATTTGAAAAATCTGTCAGCTCTTTGGTATCGACAGGAATTGACACTCTGTTTTTAAGCGCTGAATCATCTGTTTTTTCCCAGAGAAGTCCGTTCTTGGCGATGGCCTTGGCGATGACAGTGTGCCTCGGCAATGCACAATTCTCATGATTGTGAACAACTCGATGATAAGACCGGTCTAGATCAGAGGCATTTGATCCAGTCGATGCGCTTACATCGTCAGTGCGGTTTAATTGAAAAAAAACGGCACACGCTATTACTGCGCCAAGACCACACAACGTGAATTTTATATTAGTGTTAAATTTCATTATTTAATACTGTGGGTAAAAAACCCTGATGCGACAAGCCAAAAGTGATATAAGTAACTATATTTCAATATATTACAAAAAAAATACTAAAGCTAGTTTAACCTTTTGAGCGGGTGGCCTGAAAACAGCCCATTAACCATAGAAATAGTGCGCTGACTAGAATAGACGAAAGACCAATATGGAGCACTTGGGCAATGGGCAATATCCCTACATGAGAGAGAATGAGCCCCAGACACATCTGCGAAATTACAATACCGAGCACAATATATTCCAATGCCTTGGCCCCAGTTTGGTTCTTCTTGGCACGGACAAAAAACATAATCGACGCCAACAAAAGCGCCCATGATCCGCTGCGATGAATAAGATAGGTTGGGCTTTGCTCTAACTCCCCCACCCATTCAACACGAGGAGCCGCGCTGCTGTCCTTGTGCAAAGCGTCTGTTTTTTCACGAACTTGTGAACCAAGCACACCCTCTGCGATGATAAGAACAAATAGCAAGATCGCAATTTTAGCCAGGCCATTGTCTCGGCTAGACTTGGGTAATGACCATGGCTCGTCACAGCCACGCCAGGCGAGAAACACAAGCAAGCAAAGCATCAATATCGCCAAGGCCATGTGAATGGTGATGATACCAGGCTTAAGCCCGCTGAAGACAATCTGAGCACCCATCCAAGCATTGAGCCCTAGCAGAAATAAAGCGAAGGCTGCTACGATGGGAATAACAGGTCTCTTGCGCCACTGCCACTGCGCCATGATGAAGGTCGCCAAGGTCAGCAACCCAAGCGGAAGTGAGGTCAAGCGATTGACATACTCAACCCAGGTATGAGTTGGGTTAAATTCCTTTATGACCGAGTCACGAGTGATCGTGGCTGGATCAACCCCATGCCTCGCAGCACGTTTACGGTATTTCTCAATGTCGAGTTTGTTGACATCAATTTGGTCGGCACTGGTAGGAGGAATCAAGCATCCCCAGCAAGTCGGCCAATCAGGACAGCCCATCCCTGAGCCGGTAGCACGAACAATCGCACCTACGAAAATGAGTAATATCAATGCTAGGCTGGCAGCCGCAGCTACTTTCTGGAAAAGAGTCACGCTAGACTCATAAAGCCAAGCCCCTCTGTTCGCAAGTCCAGCTGTCACAATAAGGGGAAATTGTTTCGTTTTTAGTTTAGTAATGTAGCAATACCGCTAGCTTCAGAGCACATGGCAACTCAAGCAAGTAATGTTCGTCGCGCCGCTGTCTCAGCTCTAAGAGCCTGGGCAAAGGGGCACGCATATATGGACTCATTGATCGAGCGGCAGGCTGCGAAGAACAGCCTGAGCAAACAGGATAGAGCTCTACTTCAATCCATCGTTTCTGCCGTGCTGCGCAATCGCCGCCTACTCGACCATTGGATCGCACAGCTTCGCAGGGGCAAGCTCGATCATGAGACGCGCGACATCTTGCGTGTTGGCCTGGTCCAGCTACTCATTCTAGGCATCGCAGATCACGCAGCAGTCAATGAAACCGTCAATTGCGGCAAAGCCCCTGTCCGAGGCTTAATCAACGCCGTATTGAGGCAATGTATCGCACGGCGAAAACAACTCATGGATGAGCTCGACGAATTATCACCAGCACTTAAATTCTCTCATCCAGATTGGCTGTGGAAGCGCTGGAAAAGCTCATACGGATCCAGTAATGCCACCCAACTTCTTGAGTGGAACAACCAACCGGCCAAAACATTCTGCAGAGTCAACCCACTACATGAAGATGCTGCCGCAACTTTAGCTGCATACGACAAGGCTACTCCTGTCGATGGGCTCGAGGGTTTCTATGAAATTGAAGGTGCTCCACCTAACGAATGGATGAAACATGGCCTGGTCTACATTCAGGACCCAGCAACGCGCCATTGTGTCGAGCTACTCGCACCAGTGCCGGGTGAGTCTATTCTGGATGCCTGCGCAGCCCCGGGTGGCAAGACAACGATGATAGCAAGCATGATGAATAATGAGGGCGAAATCCTCTGCACTGACAGCAATGAGAAACGTCTCCCTCGCTTGGATAGCAACCTCGCCAACCTAGGCATCAAGATCACGACTGTAGAGACGCATGACTGGACCAAGCCAGCACCAGAAGCATGGCACGGCAAGTTTGACGCAATCCTCCTCGATGTCCCCTGCTCTAACACTGGCGTGATGCGGCGACGACTCGACGCCCGCTGGCGTTTGCATGCAGAGAACATCACAGAGCTCGGTGTCATTCAGAGAGCCATTCTAGAAAACGCGCTCCCCTGCCTCAAAGAAGACGGCCGGATTGTTTATTCAACCTGCTCGATAGACGCTGAGGAAAATCATGACCTAGTGACTGATTTTGTCTCAACTCACTCCGATTGGAAGGTGGAGGCGGAGCACCAAGCTCTCCCTTATCGTGACCGTACAGACGGTGCCTACGCTGCACGCATTACGAGAAATCATGCAACGAGTTGATCAGCTCTCGTTACCAAGGATATTCTCGACCAACAGCCTCCTTCTCAATATCATCTCGCCATATTATGAAATCCTGCTTCAGCATTCTTTTGGCTCTGGTCATCATTATTGTTTTCGCAGGATCAGCATGCCTTCTTTGGTATGGCAGCAAAACAACCACCTTCGAAAAACCTGAAGCAGCCGAGGGATCCCAGCCCACGAATCGCTAACAGTGAAAACCGATGAGTAAGCAACGTAAGATTTGTCTATTTGGCGGGACCTTTGACCCCATCCACCTGGGCCACCTGCACATTGCCCAAGCCGCTGTTGATGAGCTAGAGCTCGATAAAGTGATCTTTCTTCCCTGCAAGCAGTCACCTCACAAATCAAATCATGCTCAGGCATCTGAAGATGACAGGCTTGAAATGTGCCGCATAGCAACAGCTGATATTCATTGGGCTGAGGTCGACGAGCATGATCTTGTGGCCGCATCACCTTGTTACTCGTGGCGCACAGCCGAAAACATTGCGACAAGATTCCCAGACGCGGAACTATATTGGCTGATGGGCACTGACCAATGGCAAGCCCTGCCCGAATGGAATCGGCCGAACCACCTCGCACATCTGGTAAAATTCATCGTCTACACACGCGGGGAGACTCCCACACCCAGACAAGGTTATGAACTCCACGGCATCACTGGTAGTCACCCAGCATCAGCAACAAAAATAAGAGCTAATATGCCCCAGCATTTGCTTACCGATTGGCTGTCTCCAGAGGTGGCGCAATACATCGAAAAACATCAACTCTACTCACACGACTCAACAAGTGAATGAACCGATCATATAGATCATTGATTGCTGGATTTTGAATGATTGACGACCCAATAAAATCAGCATATTAATACTAAATGCAATCAGCAGTTTATCATCTGCCTATTTCCCATACTATGAAATCTATTCTTTCTGTTCCTGCTTTACTTGCCCTAGCTTTGATTGTTTTAGCACCCAAGAGCGAAGCTCAGCAGCCGACCCCAACAAGTGCTCCCAGTGGCCCCAGTGCCGAGGGTCAAAAATTGATGGCCGAGTTCATGAAGTTACCCGAGGAGCAGCGCATTGACTTCAACAAAAAGGTGAGATTAGCACAAAAGCTTTATCAGGAAAAAAGAATATTTGACGCCCTACAAGTCATTGATGAGCTAGACAAAATCAGCAAAGACCACCCAGCATGCCTCAGCCTCAGGGCTGGTTGTTATGTCGAAATGCGAGCTTTCGATAAAGCTTATGCTCTTTTTGAGAGAATCCAAAAGCTCACCCCTCAAAGCACGAATATTTTATTTAATCTAGCTGAACTAGAGTTCGTCACGAGAAAGTGGGAAATGGCACACGAGCGCTTCACAAAGCTTCTCCCCCTTTTACCGGAGAGCAACAACAGCTTGAAACATCTTGTCGAATTGAAGCTGCTGCTCTGCAAGCTGAAAACTAATCGTGTTGAAGAAGCCAGAGCCATGCAGAACAAATATGGCGAGTGGGATGACACTCCCTATTATTATTATGCACGTGCCGCGATTTTTTACCATGACGGCAACGACGAGGCAGCGAAGAAAACCTTGCGTAATGCTCTCTTCATTTGGCGCAATCCAGCAGAACTCTCCTCATGGCAAGACACCATGATCGAGTTTGGCTTTGTTCGCAGCTTTTATGGAGAGAGCCAGAGTGATGTAGACACAGTCAATCCAACGAGCGCAGATATCGCTCCTAGTGAGCTGGCCCCAGATACCCCCCGCATCGCACCTGTTATCCCATTGGATACTGAGTAATCTGTTCAAACTTGATACCGTAGGTCTTGGCAATCTCGGGAGCAGCAGACTCCTTGTAAATATCGCGGAAATAAATTTCTTCAATGCCATAGGCGCAGAGTGTTTGCATGCAAGCAGTGCATGGCATGGTTGTTGATGCGATCAATTTGACCTCCCCTCGTTTAAAGAGGCTGCACAAGTTAATCTCAGCATGGAGCATAAACTTCTGCCTGCTGTCACGATCATCCCAGAAATCTTCTGGTGCGTCAAAACCTGGAGCAAGACCATTGTATGCCGTGCCCACGACGCGGTTATCAAAATCTAGTGCTGCAGCCCCTACCTTGCGAAAGGGGTCTTCCGACCGCAAACTGGCGACATGCGCTAGTGACATCGCATATTGAGGAATGCTAATGCGTTTCCCCTGTTCAGAAGGCACACTTGCGAGATGATCATTACTCATATGTCTGCGATCGAATACATGCACGTGAACTTTGTCCAGATTTAAGAAGCTGTTAAAAAAGAATTCACCCCAGATGACAGCAATACCAGATCAACACCCCGTAGTCTCGCGGTATGATTTTCCCAAGATTTTACCATCGCATTTTCAAATCGGCTTATTAGGGTTTTAACCCGTGACTCCAAAATATCCGACACGCTTCCAAAGTAAGACCATCTGGCGGGCTCTTACCGGCATCGCTATTTTAGTAATAGGCATGTTGATCGTTGGGCTAATATGGCTCACCGGAAAGACCTTGGGTTACTTGCAGCCCGTTCTTGTGCCACTTGCAGTTGCTGGCATTGTTGCCTACCTGCTAGATCCCATTGTCAGCTGGCTCCAAACGAGAGGCCTATCTCGGCTCAAAGCGGTGATTACGGTGTTCGCCTCGTTTATTGTGTTGCTGACCGCCTTGGGCTTCTTAATTGCTCCGCCTATTGCGAAGCAAATTTCCGATGCCTTTCACGACAAAGAGGAAATCGCCCGCAAAGCAACGGCTGCGATGACAGGTGTCAAAGATGCACCATGGCTGAAGCCGCTGATCAATTACGCATCTGAAAAAGTAAACCCAGAAACAGGCGCTACCCACATCGAAGCTGAGGAAGTAGCCGTAGCGGAGCCCGAGCAAAATACAGACAGCTACACCAAGCCCGATTACCAGTATCGCTGGCAGTTTCTAATCTCAAAATATGCCACCCAAATAGCCAAAACCATCACCGATTGGTTCAGTGAAGGTTCATCGAAAATACTGGGCATTCTCGGTCTTACAATCGGCTTCGTGATGGCTCCCATCTACCTCTATTATTTCCTCAAGGAAAGCTCCAGCATCAAGGCTCACTGGCACGAATACGTTCCACTCAAGGCATCACGGTTCAAGAATGAAGTGGTCGATTCCTTACAAGAAATCAACGGCTACCTTATTTCTTTTTTCCGTGGCCAGATGTTGGTAGCCTTCATCGACGGTATCCTCGTTGGTATCGCGCTCTGGATTTTCGGTCTCCCATACGCACTCGTGATTGGCTTATTCATGGCTATACTCGGTGTGATACCCTACATTGGTAATATCCTATGCCTGATACCAGCTTGCCTGATTGCCTTTGTTCATTTTGGCCACATCGACAATCAGAACTTTCTCGGTAATAGCCCATGGGCTTATGTCTTAGCCGTAATCGCAATTTTCTTAATCGTTCAGCAAATCAATTCACTGGTTACCGCCCCAAAGATCGTCGGTGACTCGGTAGGCCTTCACCCCATGACCGTCATTTTCTCAATGCTGTTCTGGTCACTTTTACTTGGCGGCTTTATCGGTACATTATTAGCCGTGCCGTTGACCGCAGCGATCAAAGTATTATTCAGGCGCTACATTTGGGAGCGTAAAATACAGGATGAAACAAGCCCAACTCCCAGAGAGGATGAGCTACCTAGTCGCTCATAAATTTTTCTGGGAAGAACAACACACCTTATTACTCCTACCCATTGGTGATGCGACCAATTCACCACCCACCATCTGCCTGAAATGAAATTCATCTATTCTCTCCTGTTATTACTAATAGCAAACTCTGGATTACTCCATGCCCAGAAAGACCTGTTCGGTCTGAGTGGCAACGAGTCCGAGGAAAGCCTCACTCAAGCCTCGATCACCTCAGAGCTAGATCAAGCTGCCGCCGGCGAGAACTTGACCATTGCTATCGAGCTCGAACATGCTGAAGGATGGCACGCCTACTACCGCAACCCTGGCGGTCCAGGGCTACCACTTGAGTTTGATTGGCAACTCCCTGCTGGCTACGCACTAACTAAGCTTCATTGGCCTACCCCCAAGCTTTACCAAAGCGAGGACACTAAGTTCTACATCTACAAAGGCAAATACACCTTACTAGCTGATATTTCCGTTCCAGCGGCGGCCAACATAGGAGACCAAGCAGAAATCAGCGTAAGCCCCACATGGCAACTCTGTGATGATAAAGGTTGTGCTCCGCCTACTTCTGAGGAACTCCACCTCAATATAACCATCGGGGATTCACAAAAAATCTCTCAGCAGGATGTGGACCTTTTCCAAGCAGCTCGATCACAACTTCCACAGATCAACCAAAGCTGGAATGTGGCAGCTAAGGTAAAAAACACAAAACTCGTACTTACCATTAGCAGCTCTGATGGAAGCGTCGCTATTCTTGATTCTATATACTATATCGATAACGCTGGAATTACCGATGCAGACAAAGACCAAGTGCTCAACGACAGAGGAGATGCCTACATTCTCACCATCCCGCTCAAGTCGAATACGCAGCTAGCGAACAAGATCGAGGGCATTCTACTTTTTGACAATGAAGACGCGATCGCGATCAGCGCACCTCTGGCCAATCCAGCCAATACAAGCACAGCAACATCACCAGCCCCAAGCTCGCACCCTATTAACTCGGATGGGCATGGCCCAAGCAACACGGCACCCAGCACCGCAGAGATTGCCGCAGCAGCGGAGCTATACGACGCAGAGCAGAAAATAGATTTCGTCCTTCTCGATGGCACCAAGGAAAAAGCACACAGCCTGCTTACCGCTCTTGGTTTTATTTTCATCGGTGGATTACTTCTCAACTTAATGCCCTGTGTCTTCCCAGTGCTCGGACTCAAGGTAATGGGCTTTGCCCAACAGGCGGGCTCAGAGCCTCAAAAAATAAAAATCCACGGTCTTGTATTCATGTTCGGCGTAGTACTTTCTATGTGGATTCTCGCCGGCATCATCTACGTTCTTATTTTCAGCTTCGGACAGGACGTGAATTGGGGGGAACAATTAACCAGCCCCATCTTCCTCGCGGCCATTATTATGCTACTTTATTTATTCGGGCTCAATATGGCTGGCGTTTTTGAGGTTGGCACATCACTCACGGGAGCTGGCGGCGACCTGCAGACCAAGAAGGGTTACTCAGGCTCATTCTTCTCCGGCGTCTTAACCACCCTCATTGCCACCCCCTGCAGTGGTCCATTCCTTGGTTCAGTGATGGGCTACACTCTGAAGCAGCCTCCTCTTCAGGGTATGATCATCTTTACCATCTTCGCACTCGGCATCTCATCCCCCTATGTAGTGCTGGCCTTTTTCCCCAAGCTCATCAACAAGCTCCCCAAGCCCGGAGCATGGATGGTAACCTTCAAACAATTGATGGCATTTGCCCTCTTCGCAACCGCCGCGTATTTCTTCCGCAGCTTTGCCAAAATAACAGGAACTGGTGGTGCTTCATGGCTACTCATGGCCGCTGTTGTCATTGGCTTAGCTGTCTGGGCATATGGTCGCTTCGGCACACCCTACACACCCAAATTTAAGAGGTTAGTATGGGGAACAGGCTTTCCTCTGCTAGTGGCCACGGGAGCCTTTTTTATGACCAAGTCAGCCACCGAGGAAAGAGCACCTGCGACACCACTGACTGGATCATCATGGTATCCGGGTGTGGTTGAGCTCAACCGATCAAAAGGCCGCATTGTCTGGGTCGACTACACCGCTGATTGGTGACTACTTTGCCAACAAAATGAGAACCGTGTGTTCTCATCCAAAAGTGTAAATAGTTTGCTGAGCAAATATGATGTTCTGGTGGTAACCGCTGACAGCACAGATGGTGACCCAGTGATCAAAAAAGACATGAACCGCGCTGATCGCAAGTCACTACCAACAAACTTAATCTACCCAGCAGATATAAAGAAACCAGCGATCATGCTTCCTGAGTATCTCACACCCGAAATCGTCATCAAGGCCATTGAGCTAGCCGCCAGCAACTAGAAGCCAACCACCAAACACACACAATTTCCGTGCGTTGTTCATTCACTGTGCATAGCTTAGACATATGAATAGCGATTCACCCTCAGTCCCCCGTTTGGTTCAGGATGACTGCTGGCTTGAGCCATACGCAGAGCACATATCTTGGCGTATGCGCAATCTCGCTGATCACCTCTCCGCGATTGAGCAAAAAGCAGGCAGCATTGAGCAATACGCGCAAGTTCACAAACAGCTCGGCATCCACTACGATGAGCTCAAAGATATCTGGTCGGTTAGGGAATGGGCTCCAGGTGCTCACTACGTATCCATTATTGGTGACTTCAATGAGTGGGACGCGGGCAAAAACCCGCTGACTAAGGGTGAAAATGGCATTTGGCAACTCGAACTTAGTGGCCAATCCCTGAAGCATGGTGACGCGATCAAACTTCACATCTACGGCGCTGATGGCTCCGCACGAGACCGTATCCCAGCCACCATTCACCGCTGCATTCAAGACGAGCAAACACATGATTACGCAGGCCAAGTATGGCAAGCTGATTCAACATACAGCTGGCAGCATGAGTTTGATCCATCCTCTCTCGGAGCTCCGCTGATCTATGAAGCCCACGTCGGCATGTCTGGTGAAGAGCCCCGGCTTCATAGCTACCGCGAATTCGCCGATGAAGTTCTACCCCGCATCAAAGAGCTAGGTTATAACACCATCCAGCTGATGGCGGTGCAGGAGCATCCTTATTACGGATCTTTCGGTTACCATGTGTCCTCATTCTTCGCTTCATGCTCTCGCTTCGGAACACCTGAGGATTTGAAATATCTCGTCGACAAGGCACATGGCGCGGGCATTGCCGTCTTACTCGATATTGTGCACTCCCATGCCGTTAAAAACCTCGCCGAGGGACTCAATGAATTCGATGGTACAGACCACCAGTATTTTCATGCCGGCACCAAAGGAGACCAGCCGCAGTGGGACTCAAAATGCTTTGACTATGGCAAGGAGGAGGTTCGCTGCTTCCTGTTATCAAATGTCCGCTACTGGCTGGAGGAGTTTCACTTTGTCGGCTTTCGCTTCGATGGCATCACATCAATGCTCTATGATCATCATGGGGCTACTTCTTTTGATCATTACGATAAATACTTTCTCAACGGTCCTGATGAAGATGCCATTCTCTACCTGGCACTGGCCACTACCCTTTGCAAGCGCCTGAGACCTGGTGCCATTCTTATCGCTGAGGACATGAGCGGCATGCCTGGCTTGTGCAGACCCACATCGGAAGGTGGCGTGGGTTTCACCCACAGATTAGCAATGGGCATTCCCGATTACTGGATCAAACTGCTTAAACACAAAAAAGACGAAGAGTGGAAGCCAGAGGAAATGTGGCAAGTCATGACCAATCGTCGCTATGGCGAAGCCAATATCGCGTATGCCGAAAGTCACGATCAAGCTTTGGTCGGAGACAAAACCATTGCATTCCGACTGATGGATAAGGAGATGTATTGGCACATGGGTGTCGATGATGACAATGAGCTGATCAACCGGGGTATTGCTCTCCATAAAATAATCCGTCTTTTCACCTTAATTTCAGGCGGCGATGGCTGGCTGAATTTCATGGGTAACGAATTCGGTCACCCCGAATGGCTCGACTTTCCTCGTGAGGGCAATGATTGGTCATATCATTATTGCCGCCGTCAATGGTCACTGGTGGACAACGCAGAACTTCGCTACCAACACCTTAATTCATTTGATCAAAACATGATCAAGCTTGCCAAGAAGCACAACCTTCTGGCCTGTGATCCGGCACAACAGCTACTCGTTCACAATGACGACCAGACTCTTGTTGCGGAGCGCGGAAACGTCATCTTCGTCTTCAACTTTAATCCAAGCCAGTCTTTTGAAGACTATGAAATCAACGTAGCCCGCCCTGGCAAATACAAAATCGCCCTGAACAGTGACTCACTCGAAAATGGCGGTTTCGATCGAGTAGACGAATCACTGAGTTATAAGGCAGACAAAGACGGGAAATTGTCTGTCTATCTGCCAAATCGCTGCTGCATGGCTCTCATTGCAAAGTAGTCCCCTCGATAAAAGGCTTTCAGGATTGCCATAAGCAAAGATCCCAGCTACAGCCACTGCCATGGCAACTGAAACATCTTTGATTCTTTTTAAACCCGATGCGATTGAGAACAATATCGTGGGTTCTGTGTTAGCTCGTTTTCAAAGCGAGGGGTTTGTGATCCGCGGCATTAAAATGATGCAGCTCGATGACGCCATCCTCCGAGAGCACTATTCCCACGTCGCTGATAAGCCATTTTTCCCTGAGATCACGGAGTTTATGAGCCGAACACCTGTGATTGCTCTCGCGCTTGAAGGCAACGATGTGATCGATCGCGTTCGCAACCTCCTCGGACCCACGAACTCCAACGAGGCACCTGAGGGTACGATCCGCGGAGATTTCGGTGAAGATATGATGGTCAATGTGTGTCACGCATCCGATGGCCCTGAGACGGCAGCAGCTGAGCTTGCTCGTTTCTTCAAGGCTGGTGAGCTATTTTCATACTAGATCTTCTAAAATCTCACATAGATCAGGCCTGTCGTAATTTCGGCAGGCCTTTTTTGTGCTCTTTTATTTACTCATTATGTCGAGATTCGTATTGGTTGGCTCTTGATTATTTGTAAAGTCACCTCTAGATTGTGCCGCATTGTCATAAGCAATTAATTTTTATGAGTTCATCCACATGCTCCCTCTGCCGTTTCTGGCAGTCATCCATCGGAAAAAAAATCGTTGTAGCCCTCACTGGCGCCTATCTTGTTTTTTTCTTAGCAGGCCACCTCGTTGGCAATATGCTCATCTATCAAAGTTCTGAGGATTTTAATCATTACGCCGATTTTCTTCATACCATGCTGCACGGATGGGGTATCTGGATTTTCCGTATTACCATGCTCGTAGCTCTTGCCCTACACATCTTGGCCACGATTCAACTCACCGCTGCGAACCGAGCTTCGAGACCCAGCCGCTACCAGCATGATGCTACGATGGTTGCCTCCCGCTCATCTCGGATGATGATATGGAGTGGTCTCACAGTGCTGGTATTTTTTGTGTTTCACATCCTGCATTACACTGTGCGAGTACAAGAGGATCTCCGACTCCTCGCTGAGCACAAACAAAACTGGGCAATGACTATTGCCGGTTTTCAAAACCTATTCGTTGTTTTATTCTACATTCTCTCCATGGCTTTGCTTTGCTCGCATCTTTCTCACGGGGTGGCTTCTATTTTTCAGACACTCGGGCTGCGAACAAAAAAGACAGCACCTGCAGTCCAACTATTTTCCAAGGCATACTCCATCATCATTTTTGTCGGATTCATTTCTATTCCCATCAGCGTTTATTTCTTCGGCTATGGAAAAAAGGAAATGGAAGCTACAAAGGCCATGGTGGAGGCGAAGGCAGACGCATGCCCAGCCGACGATTCCGAGTGCTCTCACTAACTCCCTAGAATATTTTAAACTGAAAACTTTCTCACCATGTCACTAGATAGCAAAATACCTGAAGGCCCCATCGACCAGAAATGGACCAAACACAAGATGGACTCCAAGCTGATCAATCCAGCTAACAAGCGTAAATACACTGTCATCGTTGTTGGCTCTGGGCTTGCGGGAGGTTCTGCAGCAGCTTCGCTCTCAGAGTTGGGCTACCAAGTAAAATGCTTTTGTTATCAAGACAGCCCACGAAGAGCTCACTCGATTGCCGCACAAGGGGGCATCAACGCTGCTAAAAACTATCAAAACGATGGCGACTCAGTAAATCGCCTGTTCTACGATACCGTCAAAGGTGGAGACTTCCGTTCTCGTGAGGCTAACGTTCACCGACTTGCTGAAGTATCAAGCAACATCATTGATCAGTGTGCCGCACAGGGGGTTCCGTTTGCACGCGAATACGGCGGCCTACTTGACAACCGATCCTTCGGTGGAGCGCAAGTCTCACGCACGTTCTACGCACGGGGGCAGACAGGCCAGCAGCTTCTCATCGGCTGTTACCAAGCTCTACAAAAAGAAATCTCAAAAGGGGGTGTCGAAATGCATACCCGCACGGAAATGATGGATGTCGTTCTCGTTGACGGGCAGGCAAAAGGAATCGTAGTGCGAAACCTTGTGACAGGAGAGATCTCATCGCACGCGGCAGATGCTGTATGCCTCGCAACCGGCGGCTATGGCAATGTTTTCTACCTATCCACCAACGCCATGGGCTGCAACGTTACTGCCGCCTTCAAGGCATACAAGCGCGGTGCCTACATAGCCAATCCATGCTACACCCAGATTCACCCCACCTGCATACCCGTCAGCGGCGACTACCAATCCAAGCTGACATTGATGTCAGAATCACTCCGAAACGACGGCCGCATCTGGGTTCCTGTTTCCAAAGATGATGCGGAAGCGATCCGCAATGGCACCAAGAAGCCGGAGGATATTGCTGAAGAGGACCGCGATTATTACTTAGAGCGTAAGTATCCATCATTCGGCAATCTAGCGCCTCGTGATATTTCCTCACGTGCAGCCAAAGAGGTCTGCGACGAAGGTCGTGGAGTCGCTCCTACTGGACTTGGCGTTTATCTCGATTTCAAAGATGCCATTGAGCGCCTAGGCGAGGATGTCATCCGTGCGCGTTACGGCAACCTGTTCCAGATGTATGAAAAAATCTCTGGTGACAATCCCTACCAGACACCGATGCAGATTTTCCCAGCTGTTCACTATACTATGGGTGGTCTCTGGGTTGACTACAATCTTCAGACAACCATTCCAGGCCTACACTGCCTCGGAGAGGCCAACTTCTCCGACCACGGAGCGAATCGACTCGGTGCATCAGCTCTGATGCAAGGACTTGCGGATGGATATTTCGTTATTCCAACGACAATAGCTAACTACTTGGCAGGGCAAAAACCAGGCACGATCAATACTGATATGGATGAGTTTGCCCAAGCTGAAGCAGATGTCAAAGAGCGCATCAACCAGCTTGTCAACATCAATGGAACACGCACTGTCGACAGCTTCCATAAAGAACTTGGCCTCCTCGTCTGGGAGCAATGTGGTATGGGTCGGAGCAAGGAGGGGCTGGAGAAAGCTCTCAAGCGCATTCCAGAAATCCGCGAAGAGTTCTGGAGCAACGTCCGAATCCCGGGAGATGCTGATGGCCTTAACACAGAGTTGGAAAAAGCCGGCCGAGTAGCTGACTTCCTCGAATTCGCCGAAGTAATGTGCACCGATGCTCTCAATCGTGAGGAATCCTGCGGTGGACACTTCCGTCTCGAATATCAATTCAACGAAGACTCCCCTGAGGTGAAGGATGGCAAAACACAACCTGGTGAAGCACTACGCCGCGATGACGAATACGCCTATGTCGCTGCATGGGAATTCAAAGGAGTCGGAACACCACCCGCCCTTCACAAAGAGGAACTAGAATTCGAAAATGTTCACCTCGCCATTCGAAGCTACGCATAGGAAACTTCGCCCTTATTATCTCTACCCATCATCCTTCAATCTGAAATTATTTCCCGATGAACTTAACACTCAAAGTATGGCGTCAAAAAAGCAGTCAAGATGACGGCCTCATTGAAACGTATCAAGCCAAAGATATACCTATCGAGGCTTCGTTTTTAGAGATGCTCGATATTGTCAATCAGCGTATCATCATTGATGGCGGCGAGCCAATCCACTTTGACTATGACTGTCGCGAGGGCATTTGCGGTCAATGCTCACTCACTATCAACGGCATCCCCCACTCCAAAGAGCGTGGCGTTACTGCATGCCAGCTTCATATGCGTAAATTCAAGGATGGTGATACCATTTGGATCGAGCCCTTCAGAGCAAAAGCTTTCCCCTTGCAGCGCGACCTCATGGTCGATCGCTCGGCCTTTGACCGTATTATAGCTGCTGGAGGCTTTATCGACGTCCGCACCGGCTCTGCACAAGATGCCAATAATTTACCAGTCGCCAAAACCCGCGCTGATGCAGCGATGGATGCCGCTGCCTGCATTGGATGTGGTGCCTGTGTCGCTGCCTGCAAAAATGCAAGTGCAATGCTCTTTGTCTCTGCCAAAGCAGCCCACCTCAACCTTCTGCCACAGGGAGCGCCAGAAAAGGACAAGCGCGTATTGGGAATGGTTCGCCAAATGGATGCTGAAGGCTTTGGTAATTGCACTAACCTCTATGAGTGCGAAGCTGTATGCCCTAAGGAAATCAGCGCTGAAAACATCGCCCGCCTCAATCGTGACTATGCGGGAGCATTAGCAAGAGAGGCTACGGTATAGCATCTGCGAGTCAGCTACGCTCATATCGGGCCAGCCTCTGACTTGACGGACAAAATAGAGCTCTCTACTCAGCCCTTCGCAACCGCAAGGGCTTCACTTATTCTTGCAGATAAGCGGCTTATTTCGCCATTTCTCTTGAATATCGCGCCCTTATATGCCATCTCCCCGCCTCATGGCCGACAAGTGCTTCCAGTCTCTACCCGGGTTCCGCGACTTTACTCCGCGTGACTGCGCGGTTCGTAACTACCTGTATTCAGTTTGGAGGGATGTAGCTCACCGTTATGGCTTTTCTGAGTATGAGGCTCCTATTGTTGAGTCCACCGAGCTATACCTGAAAAAAACAGGTGGAGAAATTGCAACACAGCTATTCCGCTTTGAAGATCAGGGCGGACGCGATATTACACTGCGCCCAGAGCTGACAGCCTCACTAGCACGTATTGTGGGAGCCAATCAGCGCGACTTCCCCAAACCTCTCAAATGGTTCGAGATCGGCCCCTGCTTTCGTTACGAAAAGCCTCAAAAAGGACGAGGCCGAGAATTCATCCAATTCAATGCAGATATTATCGGAGAAGCCTCTGCTGCCGCTGATGCTGAGCTGATTGCATTAGCAATTGATACGATGCTGACACTCGGATTTAGAGAAGGTGACTTCGTCATCAGGGCTTCTGATCGTGAGAGCTGGCTCACCTTCTGTGACGACCATAATATCTCCGACCCGTCCGAATTCTTACCTCTTGTGGACCGCCTAGAAAAACTCAAGCCTGAGGTATTGGAGCAGCAACTTAGTGCTTTTAATGTTACCCGCCAGCAGGTCGATGACTTTGTCAACAATCCAGAGAACGCCTCAGCCGCATTCAATGAGATCAAAGCAAATCTGAGCGCTAGAGGGCTAGGCCAATACCTTGAGCTCGATCTCACCATTGTGCGTGGACTAGCCTATTACACGGGTGCTGTCTTTGAGATTTTCGATACCAAGAAAACAATGCGTGCCGTCGCAGGCGGCGGTCGTTATGACGGCCTACTCTCAACGATGTCAAACGGGTCGGCAGACCTTCCCGCTACCGGCTTCGCGATGGGTGACATGGTGATTCAGAACTTCATTGATTCGACACCCAATGCTCAATTGGAGATGGAGGCGTGGATGGCGCGCAACCCAGCTTGCGAAATTTACGCAGTCATTGCCGATGAGAGCAATCGCACCGAAGCACTCGGCGTCATTTCCGAGCTTCGAAGCTCAGCAATCTCGATAGATTACTCGATGACTCAGCTTAATGTTGGCAAGCAATTCAAAAAAGCTCAGCAATCAGGCGCACGTTTTGCACTCGTCATAGGCTCTGAGTTCCCGGAAATGCAGCTCAAGAATCTATCCTCACGCAGCGAGCAAACAATCAATCACAACAATGACCTCCCAGAGCTCGTCAAGGCACTACTTGATGCTCCTGACGGTCCACTCATCGCATAACCAATTAACGCGATCAACAATCACCCACTATTCCTTTTAATAAGATGAGAACTCATACCTGCAACGAACTCCACCACTCCAACATCGGCGAAACAGCAACACTCATTGGCTGGGTCAATTCTAACCGTGATCACGGTGGCGTGGCTTTTATTGACCTGCGTGACCGAGAGGGCCTCACCCAATGCGTCTTCCGCCCCGAGGAGAATGCCGAGGCTGCTGAACTCGCAAAATCACTACGCAGTGAGGATGTCATCCAAGTCACAGGCAAAGTCGAGGAGCGACCCGAAATTGAGGGCAAATCAACAATCAACCCAGACATGGCGACTGGAAGTATTGAGATATCGGCCAGCCAGCTCACCATCATCAATAAGTCCGAGGTGCTACCCTTCCAGCTGGACAAGGAGCTCTCCAACGAAGACTTGCGGATGAAATACCGTTTTCTTGATCTGCGTCGTGAGCGCATGACAAACAACCTGCGCCAGCGCCACCGCATCACTCAGGCCAGCCGTAATTTCCTCGATGAAGACGGCTTCTGCGAGGTTGAAACCCCAATCCTCTCTAAATCTACACCCGAAGGCGCACGGGACTTCCTTGTGCCCTCACGTATGCAGCCAGGCAGCTTCTACGCCCTACCCCAAGCACCCCAACAGTATAAGCAGCTATTAATGTGTGGTGGCATTGAGAAATACTTCCAAATTGCACGCTGCTTCCGTGATGAAGACCTGCGTGCTGATCGCCAGCCAGAATTTACCCAGATCGATATCGAGGCATCCTTCGTCACTCCCGACGACATGCACGCACTCATCGAAGGGCTACTCAGTAAGGTCTTCAAAGACACGCTGGATGCAGACATCCCAACAACATTTGACCGAATCACTCACCAAGAGGCGATGAATACCTATGGCTCAGACAAACCGGACCGCCGCTTTGACTATCACCTGACTGAGCTCTCTGAAGAACTCAAGGACTGCGAATTCCGGGTCTTCTCCGGAGCCATCGCCGCTGGCGGCGTGGTCAAGGCCATCAATGCCAAAGGCTTTGCTGGCGCCTCCCAAGGACAAATCGAAAAACTTACTCAAACAGCCATTGAGGCTGGCTCCAAGGGACTCGCATATATCCAAGCTCGTGATGAAGACCGCTCCACTTGGCGCTCCCCCTTCGTCAAGCGCATGACCGATGCCGAGGTCGAAGCCCTGCGGGAAAAACTCAACATCGAGCCTGGCGACCTTATTCTCTTTGGTGCCGGTGACTGGGAGACTGTTTGTGAAGTCCTTGGGCGTATTCGCCTCTGCTGCGCTGAGCTACAAAGCATTCTCGATGGTAATAACGATCTCGACTTCCTCTGGGTCACTGAATTCCCTCTGCTGGGATACGATGAGGAAGAAGGAAAGTGGAACGCCGTGCACCACCCCTTCACCCGTCCGATTGCTGAGGACGTGCCCAAGCTGATTGCGGCCACTACAGCTGAGCTAGAAGACGAAAGCCAGCGTTATGCAGGGCTTCGCGCTGAAGCCTACGATGTCGTCCTGAATGGTTACGAACTTGGTGGCGGTTCTATTCGAATTCACGAGGCTGAGTTACAGTCTGCCATGTTTACCGCACTTGGTGTCACTGAGGAGGAGAAGGAAAGCATGTTCGGCCACATTCTCGACGCTTTCAAATTCGGCGCCCCGCCCCACGGTGGCATTGCACTTGGCTTGGACCGCCTCGCCATGCTCGTATGTGGGGAGTCATCCATCCGTGAGGTCATTGCCTTCCCAAAAAACAACAAGGGCATGGACATTATGTCTTCTTCACCTTCTCCAGTAGATGCTTTGCAACTGCGCGACCTACGCATCAAAAGCACGGTTAAGGAAAAGTCTATTCAGGCCGAGTAATATATTACACGGATCACCGATGGTTATCCACCGTCGGAGGAATCACATTTCCCGAAGCTTGCAAGGTCAAGGCTTCGGGATTTTTTTGATAGTGGTCACGCACAGTCTGAACCAGAGCCAGCTTCACTTCGTCATCCACAGGTGACGGTGATTCATCTCGCAAACATTGCACCAATCCGCTTACCAAGTCGTCCTGAGGCGCAGCTACATTGCCTCGCCAAGAAGCGAGAAGCTCACGGTCTACCCTTGCCGGTAAAGATCCCATAATTCCAAGGTCGTTCTGGTCATGCACCAGTAGCCCCGAGGTTGTACCTCGGTCCAGAGTCAGCACCTGGAACAGGTAAAGGGTATGGTAGGCAAGCTGCTCGGATCGTGCAGCATCATCCGCATCCGGATAAGTAGTCACGGCCGATTGCAGAATATCCAGATAGCTATCGATCACATTTTTGCCAAACGACTCGGCAAACTCCCTGTCAGCACTGGTATTTTCCGTGGCATAGCTTTCCAGATAAAAATGGGTCACCCCACGGTGCCTTTCCAGAGCAGGAATATAAAAATAACGATCACCCTGAGCGGCAGCATCCATAAACTGGCTGGGAGCCGCCTGGCGCATACACTGAATGAACTGATCCCTATATTCCTCATGCAAGACTGAGGGATTAAGATCTGCCATGATCCGCCAATAACCTTTTGCTGGAGCCTCACCCCCCGCCTTCATCTCGGTCCAACTAATGTGGATGTGCACAGAGGGCGCGTGAGGATTCTGAGGGTGAATGATCGTTGAAATCGCCGTGGCAGAACCCAGCTTCTTCTCAGGCAGGTCATCATAATGAACCTGGGAGACATTGACCGAAGCACGGTTGAACATCGGGCTCTCGGGTGCCGAGAGGCGATTCCCACCTCCGTGCAGTCCTGCATCACGTAGCCACTCAACCTTTTTAAAACTCACGTCATGACCACAGGCAGAGGAAACCTGCTCCAACCCTTCGACAAAGCGCGCCTGAAGCATAGAGACAAAATCAAGGGCCTCAGCAGCGGATGATGATTGGGCTTTAATCAGCATGGATGATAGATTAGCCGATGGTTTCCGCTCTGCAATCCTAGATGTAAGAATCGCAGAGCCGTAAAGCTTTGCCCGGTTCGTCGGGGAGGTAGGATTGCCTAATATCCTATTAGGCTGTGCCAGGGAGCAAGTTTCCTCCTCAGGAAACTTGGGGTTAAGGAGCGCGTGATACACGCACTTCGTG
>CBFHPA010000033.1:0-24334 GCA_965657565.1 Oceaniferula sp. | reverse complement strand
CGTAGGCATCATCACCGCGATTCTTGGCGGGCCATTTTTCCTCTGGCTTTTGTTCAGCAAAAAATCCACCCACTTAGCTAAAAGCCATACCTGATTCATGCCACAAAAAACTGTCAGCGTTCTGTTTGTCTGCCTCGGTAATATCTGCCGCTCACCTGCTGCTGAGAATATTTTTCGGCATCAAGTAAAGCAGGCTAATCTTGATAAAATCATCCACATCGACTCAGCGGGAACACATGACTATCACCCTGGCAAATCACCTGATAGTCGCATGAGCAAGACGCTTAATAATCGCAACATCCCAAGCACTGGAGCAGCCAGGCAATTCAACAAAAGCGACTATGCAGATTTCGATTTGATTATCACCATGGATCACGAGAACCACGCTGGGGTAAAGTCACTAGCAAGCTCGACTACAGATACTGAAAAGGTAATCATGTTCACTCATTTTTGTGAACACCCGGATCATCAAATCGCCGAAGTGCCTGATCCCTACTATGGTGAAAATGACGGCTTTGAACTAGTAGCCAACATACTCGAAGACGGTTGTCAGCAGTTGCTTGATCACGTCCGCAAAGAACTCGGTCAATAACCAATCACCAAGGGCACTCCCACCTCGATACGATCATAGAGATCAACGATATCTTCATTACCCATGCGGATACAGCCACAGCTTACAGGCTGCCCTAATTTCGCCTCCTGATTGGTTCCGTGCACATAGATGTAGCGCTCCATACTGTTGGCATTCTCAGCATCCAGTCCATGCAAACGCAGGATACGGGATAGGATCATATCCTCTTCGTTGATACTCCCATCCCAGACTCCCATGGGCATACGCGACTTAAAGATCGTCCTCAGGGGCTCACCGCCACCAATTTTCTCACTCACTTCGAAACGTCCCGTGGGTGTACAATAACTGCCCTCTTGAAAACCAACTCCATTTGCAGCGCTAGAAATATCATACTCTGTGAGCATTGCCTCACCCTCAAATAGGCGCAGCTTCTGTTCCCCGATGGATATATAGATATGCATTATTTGATCGATGGTGACCGCAGCGAGACGATGGAGTTATGACCACCCATACCCACTGCTATTTTCAATATAGTTGATCCTTCCTCTAGCAAGGAACCAGCATCGAGCGAAAAGGGCGCTCCAGGGCAAGTAATACCATTGAGATTTGGTGGCAGCTCTCGATCTCGCAAATAACTCGCTAAAATCGCACAATCCAACACTCCATTCGCCCCCACAGAGTGCCCCGTGTATGGCTTGAGTGGGTGTAGCGAAATGAGCTGCTCCTCAGGAAGCACAGCCTTCAGCGCTGCCAACTCCGCTTTTGCATGAAGCAGCGTACCGCTTGCGTGCGGGCAAACTGCAGCGATAGCCGGCTCATCCTTCAACCCAGCAAGTGCTTGTTCGAGGCAGCCGCGCAAGCCGGAGCCATCATCAGGCATACCGATTGGCGAATCAGCGTCTGAATTACACCAATAACCAGTCATTTGAGGCTGAGACTTCAGCTTCTCCGATGTTTGCTCTGTCACAGCTTCTAATATCAGAGCAGCACCAGCCTCTGCCGGAAACAAGCCACTTGTATCCGATGAGTATGGATCATTAACCACGCTCGATGCTAGCACCCCAGTATCAGCATAGGCTTGTAAAACCTCGGGTATGAGCGGTAACTCGACACCGATGACAATCGCACGCTTTACCATCCCCTGTTGAATCATCATCGACGCCATCCCCATCGCATCCAAGCTCGCAGCACACCCGCTCGAGATGACTTGCCAAGGACCGCGTATGCCCAACTCGATACTGACAACGGATGCCAGCTCCCCGTGCATTGAGTTACTCGCAGCCATGAGCTTGAATGGGCGCCTTGACGGCCATTCTGAAACCCATCCTGCGGCATTACCACGGCTACTGCCTACAACCACCGCCATGTCCGCAAGATCTTCCGCACTCAGAGCCGCATCTGCTACCGCTTGCTCAGCAACATGTAGGGAGAGCATCGATGCCGCAGCCCATTTGCGAGATAGCATGATCTCCCGATTCTCAATCCATGCGGCATGAACAGCGGCATAAGGTGAATCTTCGCCAAGGAGGCCCCTCAGTGGGCGTAGGGCATTGTGCCCAGCAGCTATTTTTTTGCGATGTGCTGACACACCCTCGCCAAGACCACTGGTAAGGCCGATTCCAGTGATCGCAACGTTCATGACTTTACAAAAAGGTCGCTAAAGATCCAATCAGATCATAATGCTAATCCGCACACGACCTTGATCCTTACTTGCAGCAAGGTGAGAGCTCCTTATCACACTCTTGGCTGGGAGCTTCCATGCTAGGATTTGGTTTGAGAGGATTAATACCAAGCTTCTCAATGAGCTTCAGGTCCTTTTGAATTGCTGGGTTTACTGTTGTGAGAAGCTTCTCCCCATAAAAAATCGAGTTGGCACCTGCGTAGAAGCACATTGTCTGCCCTTCTTCCGACATATTGCTGCGACCAGCCGATAATCTCACCTTGGCATTTGGGCAGGCAATACGAGTAACGGCAATCATGCGCACCACATCAAAAATATCCACTGAGCTTGATTCAGCCAATGGTGTCCCCGGCATCGGCATCAAAGAGTTAATCGGCACACTCTCAGGCTGTGGGTTGAATTCAGAGATCACTTCGAGCATTTTTAGCCGATCATCAGAAGTTTCGCCAAGACCAAGAATACCGCCACAACAAACGCTCATGCCGGCATCCTGTGCGTGACGAATCGTGTTGAGGCGATCATCATAAGTGTGGCTAGTAACAATGTTGGGATAATGCTCACGGGACGTATCCAGATTATGATTATAGGCAGTCACTCCAGCTTCCTTAAGTTGCTTAGCCTCTTCGGCACCCAGCTCACCTAAAGTTGTGCATACCTCCATCCCCAGGCCTGCAACATTGCGTACAATTTCGAGCACGTCATCGAATTGCTTCGTCCCTTTACGCACGCCCTTCCATGCCGCGCCCATGCAGAAACGAGTTGAACCATTATCTCGAGCTGCAGTAGCGCTTTCCATGACAGCTTCCAAATCCATCAACGGCTCACGCTCAATCTCTGTGTTGTAACGAGCCGACTGTGAGCAATACGAACAATCCTCAGAACAACCACCTGTTTTGATAGAAAGCAAGGTGCAGAGCTGAATTTCTTTTTCAGGCCAGTTCGAAACATGAACTTCGTGAGCTTTATGAATCAGATCAAAAAACGGAAGTTCGTAGATTTCTTTGAGTTGTTCGAATGTCATGGCTGTGTGGTAATAAAAATTAAGTCGAAAGGAAAGGATAGTTGTCGGCGAAATAAAGATATTATTGGACCCATTTACCTGAGACTGAGGGCATTTTACCCTGTCCAACCGGCACGTAATCCGTTTTCCCACGCGCTCCCAGCATCGGTTGACCTGTTGCCTGCTTCCAATAGGCGCTCATACTCTCACCTGTGTGGCAGCCCCAACTTTGGCATTGTGCATTGCGGGCAAAAATTTCTCGGCGAATACGCACTAAGTCTTTTTCATGCACCCATGCCTTACTCGCCGCCATGATAATGGCGCTGTAATCGAGCAAGAAGCAGTGCTTATTGGAGTGCCCGAAAAAATCAAAAGTCACCACCGAACCAGATCGGTGCTTGTTAATGGCACTAATGGCCCCATTGCCACTGCTGACCCAAACCAGATTAGCCCCGCGCTTCGCAGCCTGTTGAGCAATCCACTTGGTGTAAGGTTTACCATCTTCACGTCCGCGAGCAACATAGCCTGGACGGTAAACAATCCATGTTACTACGGCATGTTCACCATACGCCCGTTTGATTTCATCAATTCGTATCGTCGATGCCCGAATGAAGTTCCCCCACCAACGATCGTGTTGATCCTGCTCCACACGCAAATCCTCCCATAGTCTTAGTGCGGGACCACCACATAAGATGACATGTCGCTGGGAAGCCTGCGACTGAGTGTCGGGCAAAGCTGCAGACACCTGTGTAGCTGGTCCGCAAACCCCTATGCAAACCAAAATCAAAAGGCTGAACCATAAACGACGCATCAAAAGATGAGGCTAAATAGCTGCCTTGTTGATGTCTAGGCCAAAGTCTATTAGCACAGCAAGCTCGAGCTGATTGTTCGTGGTGCCTACTGAGGTTATCATTGCACTTATCAGTCTAGATGCGTCTCTTTCTCCATGCAGCAAGCGCCTCGATGATCATCCAAGCCTCAAGGATTAATGCTGCAGAACCAATACCTACCAGCAACCACCTCTCTTGCTCTATCCAGCTTTGGGCAGATCCAATTGCTTGACCAAAAATTTGATACCCCATCGCCCAGGCAGGCAAAATAAGCATGAAGAAGGTAGGCAGCAGAATGAACCAAACTGACATTTGCTGTCGATACATCCAAAAGATGATCACCAGAAACGCCAAGCCTCCAAGTAGCTGATTAATAGCTCCAAACAAAGGCCACAGAATCAAGCCACCTGTCCCAGCTGCTTGGCCATCAGCAGCGGGCAATGAAGCCATCCACCATGCGATCGCCACCGCAAAAAGAGTCGCTCCGTGCTTGTTGACTAACCAACTCAGAGGATTTGCTGAGACCGCAATCCCAGCTGGGGAAACCAGATCATCTTTAGTATTAGATCTCATCAAACTGGCTGCCAGCTCCTGAACCACATATCGCTGTAGCCTACATGCTGTATCAAGAGTCGTTGCGGCAAACGAGGCCACAAAAACACCCATCAATGCGGTAGAAAAAGCAGCTGAAATACCAAGTGCCTTGAGAAAATTCGCGGCCCCATCAACAAAGGCTCCTACTTTCGCTCCTAGGCCACTCATGGTTGCCCAACCTTCATAGCGCGTATTCCAAGCATCCACCCCAAGCAAGGTAGCACCCGAATCGTCGGCCACCCCAAGCCCAAGCCCAGCGACACAAGCCAATATGACCAACACCGCCAAAAAGCCCTCGGTCAGCATCGAGCCATACCCCACAAATCGCGCGTCTGTCTCACAGCGAAGTTGCTTGGATGATGTCCCAGATGAGACGAGGCAGTGGAAGCCTGAGACAGCACCACAGGCGATGGTAATGAAGAGGAAGGGGAAAATCAAAGGCAAGTCTTTGAGCTTAATGGATGATTCCACCATGGGGGCGGCAATTTCAAGCGCAGGCCTTACCCCGTCAACTGGCGCTCCATTGAAAAAACCGGCAAAAACAAGACCGACAACAATAAGCGCCAAAGCACTGAGCAGCTGGAGTGAGTTGATGTAATCACGGGGTTGCAACAATGACCAAACCGGTAAAACCGATGCAATATACGAGTAAATTAACAACACACTCACCCACTCCATCAATGCTAGACTTTTCAGATACTCGTTCATCTGGCCCAGCCAACCAACATCACCAAAAAGAACCGATAAATACATCAGAGCCAAAGCACCCAATGATGCCAACATGATATTACCTCCTTTGCGGTGGATAAATAAGCCGATCAAAACCGCAAGCGGTATTTGAATCAAACAAGGTGCAATGGACTGAGGGTAGGATTTAAAAACAGATGCGATAACCAAACCAAAAATCGCCAACACGATCGTCAGAGCCATGAACAGAATCAGCAAAAACAAAATCCTCACCCTCGGCGAAATGACACGCCCTGCAATATCACCAACCGTCTGCCCCTTATTACGCATTGAAACAACCAATGCCCCAAAATCATGAACCGCACCGACAAATACAGAACCGATGAGCACCCACAGCAAAGCGGGCAACCATCCCCAAATCACAGCCAAGGCCGGCCCAACAATCGGGCCAGTTCCTGCGATAGATGTAAAGTGATGGCCAAAGACCACTCCTTTTGAGGTAGGTACATAATCATTGCCATCCTCAAGCTCTACCGAGGGCGCTACCGTCTTCGCACTGAGCTTGAAAATTTTATTTCCCAGCCACTTACCATAAGTGTGGTAAGCCAGTAGATAAAGAACTAGGGACCCCAGTGCAATAATCAAGGTAATCATAAGCACAAAGCAGTATGCTTCACCCAGCTTACTTACAATACCAAAGTCATTACCTTGAAGGCATCAGCTCCAATACGAATCCCTTGAGATACTCTGTCTCGGGTATTGCTGGTATCACAGGGTGATCGAGTCGTTGCCCATGACTAGCTAAGAGGCGCAAGGTGCGCTTTGCATCGACGGAGGCGGTCACTATATTATCCAAAAACAACTGGCGAGACGCATGATGCGAACAGCAGTATGTTGCCAAAACGCCATCACGATCCAACAGCTTGATGCCCCGGAGATGGATCTCCTTGTAGCCGCGCATGGCATTATTCAGGCTTTTCTTATTTTTAGTGAACGAGGGCGGATCGAGTATAACGAGGTCATACTGGTCTTCGCAGTGTTTTAAAAAGTCAAATGCGTTGTGCTGCACGGCATTGATCTCTACTCCATTGAGCTCTGCGTTACGCAAGGTTGCCTCAATCGCAGGCCCGGATGAGTCCACGGCTGTCACGCTCGCTGCTCCTGCCTTGGCACAAGCCAGCGCAAAACCACCCTGATTGCAGAAGCAGTCCAATACTCGCTTCCCTTTTGCCAGCTTTGCAATCTCACGATGAGCATCGAGTTGATCAAGATAGAGTCCCGTCTTTTGACCATCTAATAAATCAATCTCAAACTTGACCCCCCCTTCCACGGTGGGAGCCTCAACAACGAAAGCTCCCGGGTTCTCACCATAGAGCACTACCACTTCCTCCTCAATCCCCTCCGCTGCCAACATTGGCGAATCATTACGAAGAATAACTGACTGCGGGCTGAGCTGATCCACCAAGGCCTCCACTATCAGCTCACGCCGCTGGTGCATCGCCAGCGTTAGTGTCTGTAGCACAAGATGCCCACCATATCGATCAACCACCACACCTGGCAATCCATCCGATTCACTCCACACCAGCCTAGCGAGGCTGATATCTACTCCTGACTTTTCACGGAGGGCGACGGCCTGCTCAATCCTGCGTCTAAAAAACTCGCTATCAAGCTTCTGTTTTCTGCGCGAAATCCTGCGAGCAACAATCTGCGAATCTGGATTGTAAATTGCCGTTCCAAGAGGTCGATCACGATAATCTTTGAGGGAAATAACATCTCCAGCCTTGGGTTCACCGAACAACTTACGTATTTCCGAGGCATAGACCCAGTCGTGTCCATGAAAAATACGAGCACGTGGTTTGACAACAATTCCTGGCATGGTGCAGACCTTAAAGCAGGGAACGAACCCAGAAGCAAGCTTCCAGCTTGCAGGCACAACAATACAGTGGCATATTTTGATCTCTTCCCACGATAGCACCCTAGCTTCATGGCCGAACTTAGACAACAAGACCCCAACTATGCGATCACCCGGATCGATCTGCCCAGTGCTGGAACATATGGCTTCCAAGTCAGGCTACAGCGGCGAGGCATCAAATATGGTAAGTTCTTTGCCGATCGTATTCATGGTCAGCCCAAAAACGCTCTGCAAGCAGCAAGAGATTGGCGCGATGCTCTGCTCGAAGAAATAACCGATCGCGCCAGAGTTTGTGAACGCTCACGCCGCAATAATTCAGGAGTCGTTGGCGTGTCGAAAATTACGGTAATCGCCAGTAACGGTAACTCATACCATTTTTGGCAAGCCACTTGGTCTCCTGCACCCGGCCAGCGCCGTTGTGTTAAATTCTCAATCAGGCGCTATGGAGATCGTGAGGCATTTCAACTCGCTGTCGAAGCAAGGACCACAGGCATTAGCTCTACTTAACTGCAGAGCTATCCATCTACCTTTATCCTTCCCACATGGAGGAGAAACATTCAGTCTAAACGGGCAATGCATAAGCTCTTTCTTCTCGACGGGATGGCACTGGTATACCGTGCTCATTTTGCCTTCTTTCGCAACCCCATCATCACCAGTAAAGGGCTCAACACCTCAGCTGTTTATGGCTTTGCCAATACGCTACTCGACATCATCGAAAACCATGACGCCAGCCATATAGGCGTGGCCTTTGACACTAAAGCACCGACCGAACGACACGTCATCTACCCCGATTACAAAGCGCAGCGCGAGGCCATGCCCGAGGAACTCGCAACAGCGATTCCCTATGTCAAAGAGTTGTGCCACGCACTGGGCATTCCCGTGCTCGAACTAGACGGCTATGAAGCTGATGATATCATTGGCACCATTGCCCACCGAGCAGATCAGCGTGGTGACATCCATACCTACATGGTCACCCCAGACAAAGATTTTGCACAATTGGTGAGCGCCACCACCACAATGTGGAAACCAGGTCGCCAAGGCAGCAACCACGAGCTGCTCGATATCCCAAGCATACAAAATCAGTGGAATATCGAAGAACCTCGTCAGGTCATCGATATTCTCGGTCTTTGGGGAGACGCCTCAGACAATATCCCAGGAGTACCCGGCATCGGCGAGAAAACCGCGAAGAAACTTGTTGCCCAATTTGGCTCTATTGAAAATCTCCTTAAGTCCACTGACCAACTCAAAGGCAAACAAAAAGAAAACCTGGAAAACTTTGCCGACCAAGCACTACTGTCCAAAAAATTAGCCACCATCATTCTCGATGTGCCCATTGAGGCTGATTGGGATAACCTAGTGCTAGGCGGACGTGACGAGGCAAAGATCCAATCTTTGCTTACCGAGCTTGAGTTCAATACCATCGGCAAACGCATACTGGGAAAGGACTTTAACGCGGGACGTGGGCATAGCGAACCATCACCAAGTAATGCGGCCGATACGCAAGCAGAAGACAACGTGCCCGCCGCTATACTCAAAACCATCTCAGATACAGAACATCAGTATCAATTGATTCAGACCGTCAATGACCTGCATTCCCTCGTCAAGAAACTCTCTATCGCCAAAGATTTCTGCTTTGATTTAGAAACGAGCTCCCTCGACCCCCGCAGCTGTGATATACTTGGTATCGCATTTGCGACCACAGCACATGAGGGCTACTTTGTTGATACTGGGGCAGAGAGCCAGCTCACACCTCAAATGGCACTTGATAAGCTGAGAGTCATTTTTCAATCCAAGCAGCAAAAGCTAGGGCACAACCTCAAGTTCGACCTCTCTGTTTTATTGGCAAACGACTGCGAAGTGAACGGCCCGTTTTTTGACACCATGCTCGTACATGCCATTGTCTCTCCTGAACAACGCCACAGCATGAATCAAATCTCAGAGTCCTTGCTTGGTTACAGCCCCGTAAAGCTAGAGGATTTGGCACAAAAAGAAGTCAAAGCAGAAGGTGAGCTCTTCGGACTCGACAACGAGGTAGCAGAAACAGAAAAAAAACCAGCCAAGAAACGGGGTAAGAAAAAGCAAATCAACATGACGCTTATTCCCGCGAGCGACCTCGCCGAGTATGCAGCTGAAGACGCAGATGTCACCTTACAAATCGCCGACAAACTTCGACCACTTCTTGATGATTGTGAACAGCTCTCCGTCTACCAAGATATCGAAGCCCCTTTGCTGCCCATACTGACAGCAATAGAAAACGAAGGTATCGCCATGGATGTTAGGGCGCTAAAAGACATTGGTGACACACTTGCCAAACGCATCTCAAACCTATCTCAACAAATCACCGCAGCAGCCGGACGTGAATTCAACCTCAACTCACCCAAGCAATTAGGTGAAATTCTGTTTGGCGAAATGCAGCTCGTCGAAAAGCCCAAAAAAACCAAAACAGGGCAATTCAAAACGGACGAGCAAACCCTTGTCGGTCTGGCAGCCAAACACCCCATTGTTGCCAACATTCTCGACTACCGAGAGGCCAGCAAACTGAAGTCAACCTACGTGGATGCCTTACCCACACATGTCTCTAGTCGCACAGGCCGAGTTCACACCCACTTTCATCAGTTAATGACATCGACTGGCCGCCTCGCATCAAACGACCCCAACCTACAGAATATCCCAGTAAGGTCGGAAGCTGGGCGAGAAATACGCAAGGCCTTTGTCCCTCGGGATGCTGATCACACGCTCCTTGCCGCAGATTATTCACAGGTCGAGTTGCGTGTAATGGCAGCCCTCTCGGGTGACGAATCGATGATTCAAGCCATCAAAAACGAACTTGATATCCACTCAGCAACCGCTGCAAAGGTCTTCAATACCAGTATTGATGAGGTCACCTCTGAGATGCGCCGCAGCGCTAAAATGGTCAACTTCGGCATCATTTACGGCATTTCGGCATTTGGATTATCTCAAAGACTTGGCATTGGTCGTAGTGAAGCCAGTGAAATTATCCAAACCTACTTCAAACAGTATCCGGGTATCAAAAGCTACATGGACAATACTATCGAGTCAGCAAAGCGTGATGGCTATGTCAGCACTCTAAGTGGTCGCAAATGTTGGATCAGGAATATCGACTCACAGAATGGCACGATTCGTAGTGGCGCGGAGCGAGCTGCCATCAACGCACCAGTACAAGGATCTGCCGCAGACATGATCAAAATAGCGATGATCAAAGTCGGTCAATTGCTCACTCAGGAAAAAGCAAAATCAAAGCTTATTCTCCAGGTCCACGATGAGCTCCTATTTGACCTTCACCTCAGCGAGCAAGAAATACTGCCAGCAAAGATTGTCGAGCAGATGGAAACAGCCATGGCTTTACCATATGATATCCCATGCAAGGTTGATACTGGCACCGGATCAAACTGGCTACAGGCACATTAGCGCATCAAGCGACCTCCTTGCGCTGCACCTCAATTTCTCCGAGGATACTATCTTGCCTAATTCTGAACTGATTCATCTTCATCAATTCCAGCACCGCGAGAAAAGTAACAATCACTTCTGTCTTGGATGTTGCCTCAGCAAACAATGACGAAAAATTCATTGAACCACCCGGGTTCATACTCTCAAGCAAGTATTCTATCTTATCGGCAACGGTGTAGCGATCGTCAACAATATCACCCAAATCCGTGGACTCCTCAAATCGCTTCAGCACATTTTGAAACGCGCGAATAAGGTCAAAGATATTGACGTCTGGCAAGGGTTCATCTTCATCAGCAGGTGGCGCAACCTTCTCAGGCACATGGGCAAAAAGGTCTTCCTGTTCAGTCTCCTTGCGAGATAAAAATCCTGCCGCATCTTTGAATTTCTTATACTCAATGAGCTGGCGGATCAGCTCCCAGCGCGGATCATCCTCCTCCATGTCTTCCTCAGGTGGCTGGACAGATTTGGGCAACAAAGTCCTGCTTTTGATATACATCAGATTTGCGGCCATCACGATGAACTCGGAGGCTAAATCGATGTTGAGCATTTTAAATGTATCGATGTAATCAAGATACTGCTTGGTGATTCGCTCAATCGAAATGGTGTGAATATCGACTTCATCTTTTTTAATCAAGTATAGCAGAAGATCGAGAGGACCCTCAAAAATATCCAGCCTAACTTTGTAATCTGCACTTTCCACCTGCCCCATTCGATAAGGCATAGCTCGGTGCCATGCGAGCAAAATATTGTATATCAAGCGGCGTCAAACAGCTCAAACCCATGGACGATGAGCCCATTAGCGACATCCATGATATCTATGCGGGCTGCGGTAGCCGTGACGATGGTGATTATTCTCATTTTTTCCAGAAGAGTATGCTATCGCGCCAATGAGCACAGCGCCTACCGCAGCCGCAGCGGGGTCGACTGTTTGAATAGGCCTGCCGCTCCGGTCATAAGATGTGACGCAGCTTGAAAATATAGTTGCTGACACCACTGCGAACACCGTTGACTTGAGCCATGAATTCTTGCGTTTCATATCTAGTAGACGGGCTCAGCAACACCATTATTCAAATAAAAGACAAAAACCTAATGACCACATCTGAAGGACAACTTGACCAAAAGCTTAAATTCCCGTATAATTCATAGTAAGCATTTTAGATAATTAAAGTTTCTTAATGGGACTATGCATAATGAGTATTCAATCCATATGCCGATCTGGCATCGTCACGATACTGATCATTAGTTGCTCCATATCCTGCACGCATGATACGGCTTATAACGCCAAAAGTGGACTTAAGAAAAAATACAGACCCATTGTAAGACAAATTGGCAAACCCAGCCCCACAGCCAAAAAAATCGTTGCCTTTGCCGAGCAAAATATCGGTAAAAAAGTCGGTGACGGACAATGCTGGGGCTTAGCCAACCTGGCATACCGCCACGCAGGAATTAAACACCGAGGCGGATACGCATGGGGACGACGCATTCATTGGCAAACCGAGGGAGTTCGCCCCGGTGATATCATTCAGTTCAAAAACGCACGCTATCCCTATGCCTCACCGACGAGAATCACACAGCGATCATTCTCAAGGTTATGAGCAAAAGCAGCGTCAAAGTAGCACACCAAAACTGGAATCATATTTACCGCGTAACAACCACAAACATACCGCTGGTCTATCTCCGCTCGGGGTCACAAATCGTCTACCGCTACGAACCCTAAGTTAGCCCAGATAAATCAGTCACTTCACCTCCAGCGTACCCTCGGTCACACCCAACTTTTCCATCACATCCAAATCTTGCCACAAGTGATGACCTGATGTCTCTCCCGAAAGAAGCTGCTGGTAGGCTTGCAGCGTCTGAACTGCCTCAGCTTTGTTCTCCTCAAGAAAATCAACTCGGAACTTGCGCAGACCCGTACCACGCATTTGGTTGTAAAACCGAGCACCCGTTTGCGCGAGTCCATTGAATAAGGTGTTACGACAACCCACGTCCGCTTTCAAGGTATGCAGTTGACCAACTCGGTCCTTAAGCTCCACATGATGTTTTTCACAAGGTTTACCACAATTGAGAATACTCGTGCCCTCACTCATGAAGGTGCAAAACACACAGTGCTCCATATGAAACATCGGCATATGCTGATGTAGTGTAAGCTCAAACCACTCCGTAGGCGTTGCCAACAAGAGATCTAACACCTGATTAATATTCAAATCGTAGGACACCGTTAAATGATCAAGCCCCCCCTCTTCCTTGAGAATGTGTGCAGTCACTGGATTCGCACAATTAAGAGAAAAATCGCCCGTCTTGTAGAGATCCTTACGATCCTTAAAATGAGCAATACCACCGAGATTGCGGATCAGCACACCATCCGGCTCGGCACGTTCCGCAACTTTAAAGAATCCGGCCTCACCCGCTTTTTGTATCCGAGGTGTGGCCAGATGCACGCGAGCACCTTGGCTCTGACGCACCAGAGCAACCGCATCTTTACCACGTCTAATATCTTCAAAATCAACGTAGATATTATTCACCCCGACCTCGAGTGCCGCTTCTATCTGCTCCATGGATCGGCACAGTGAGGACAACTCACGCTGATGACACTCGTCTGGCTCCCGGTCAGGCAATAGATCTTTCAGCTCACCTGTAGCGGATACACGTGGCCGTGGCTCAGGATTCTGCTGATCCAGAGCGACTATGAGCGCACGCCGCAGCCGGTTCACAGCCGATACAGGCATCATCACAGCCCCCTCCAGCTGATTATCGAGTGACTCAAGCTGCCACACTGTTTCTCCTAGGCGACCCAGCTGCTTTGTGAGAAATTCAGTGCTCAAGGGCCTTGTTTGTGCCTCTTCAAGCATCTCGGATGAGGAGACAGAAACACCCTTACTTGTGAGCACCATCGGTTCTCCCACCGCTCCAGAAACACTTATCTCAAGGCTCTCGCGCACAGGCTGAAGCTTGGCATTTTTCCAGCTCGCTTTGAGTTCATTGTTGAGCTTGGGGTCATCTGTTTTCCAGACCTTCTGCCCCGCTTGGATACGTTTCCAGTCTAAGCCACTCTGCTCACGGTGGAACAACAAGCGATTCCCCTTCACCTCCCATATTCGAGCCCCTTGCTCTTGATCACGGTTTTCACCCGCATCAAACACCACCCCATCACCTGCTTTGACAGATGTATCCGCAACAAGCTCTAGCTCAACCCAGCCACGCTCAGACGCAGTGACCTCACCGACATAGACACCACGCTTTTTACCAAACTTACCATGCGTTAATCGCGGATGATTAGTGCCCTCTAGCCAGCCGGTCGAGAGGCCGCGAGAAAACGTCATCTCCATCGTGTAGCGATCCTGCTGCGTAATCGGGCTCTCTGCATCTGCAACTGCCGCATCAATGGCCTTACGATAGACTTTGGTAATAGCCGCAACATACTCGGGCGATTTTAAACGACCTTCTATTTTGTAAGATACGACCCCCTGACGCACCAAATCAGGAATCAAATCGACCGCCGCAAGATCCTGAGGACTCAGCAAATACCGCACCTCCTCCATGTTTCGTTCAACACCATCAACGACCAAAGTGTAAGGCATACGACAAGCTTGAGCACACTCGCCACGATTTGCCGACCTTTGACCAAGGCTCTCACTGGTCAGGCACTGCCCCGAGTAGGCAACACAAAGAGCGCCATGCACAAACACCTCAAGCGGCACAGATTCGGAAGGATCAAATTTAGCGATTTCCTTTAGTGATAGCTCTCGAGCTAATACCGCTCGATCCAGTTGATACAGCTGATCTGCAAATTGGAGCCCCTCAGGAGAGGTAATGGTCATTTGTGTCGACGCGTGGATTTCTAGGTCTGGCGCGACATGCCGCGCAAGGCGTGCAAGTCCTAGGTCTTGCACAATAATGGCATCAACACCACTGGCGTCCAGTAACCGAAGTTGTCGCTCTGCGGCTTCAAGCTCGCCGGTAAAGATCAAGGTATTCATCGTTACAAACCCTCGAACACCATACTTGTGCAAGAAATCCATCAATTCTGGCAGATCCTCCTCAGTGAAATTATCAGCTCGAAGCCGGGCATTAAATTGAGGTAGCCCGAAGAAAATAGCATCAGCACCATTAGCCACTGCTGCACGGGCACAATCCCAATTACCGGCAGGAGCTAATAACTCGGGATGGCGATTCTCTGGCATGGATGGAGCGCTGGACACGGGCGCCAGCATCGCTCGAAATCAGCAAATGTCCATCCATGAAAACGATGAAATCCGCTTGCGCTCTGCCCTAAAATACATTGCCATTACCAAGTAAGAATGACTCACTGATCGATGGCGGAACATGCACTAACGAAAGATGGCCTGAGCGAGGCTGCAGTTGATCGCATCATTGATGTGCTCCAGGCTGCAGGAGCGCAATTTTGCGCCGAGAGCTTTCGGCGTGATGCTCTTTCTCCGCTGGATCAGCTTGAGCTCAAGGATCGCGTCAGACACCTGATCACGGTGATGAGTGTCTATCTACCACCTTCATTTCCCGAGGCTGCAGACATATTATGCAACATCAAAGAGCACTGGCCAGAAAGCGATCAAGACCACGAGTATTACTTTGCCGCATGGCCGATCGTCGATTACGTCGCCAAATATGGACTAAATCATCCAAAGATCGCATTGCCATTACTGCGTTATCTGACCCCAATATTCACCGCTGAATTTGCCATTCGAGTATTTCTTGAAGTGCATGCTGAGGAGACTTACAACCAAATGCTGATGTGGTGCTTAGACAGCAACGAACATGTCCGTAGACTGGCATCTGAAGGAATGAGGCCGCGGCTTCCTTGGGCTAAACAGCTACCGCAATACATCAAAAACCCCGCGCCAGTCATTGCCCTGCTTGAAAACCTCAAAGATGACCCATCAGATTATGTGCGTCGTTCAGTAGCCAATAACCTGAATGATATTTCCAAAAACCACCCCGAGCTAGTCATTGAAACCTGCAAATCATGGCAAGCCGACAAGGTCGCGGCTAGGGCTTGGATCATTCGGCATGCAACCAGGACCCTAGTCAAACGTGGCCACCCCAAAGTCTTTTCGCTTCTCGGTTACACCAGCAAACCCCAACTTTCAGCGGAGCCTCCAGCCTTATCGACTCGTCACCTTATGCTAGGTGATCCTCTGGGCATCGAAGTCAACATAAGCTCTCGCTCATCAGAAAAGCAATATGTCGTGGTCGACTACGCCGTTCACTATATCAAAGCAAATGGGCAAAGCTCAGCGAAGGTATTCAAGTGGAAAAACCTACGGCTTAAGCCGCAACAATCCATCACCTTGGAAAAAGCGCACCCGTTCAAAAAAGTCACTACCCGCCGTCATTACTCTGGGACTCATAAGATTGAATTGCTAATCAACGGCAAACACGCCTGCGAATCCTCATTTCAGCTTCACATTCCCTGAGCTGCCAAACTTCAAACTTGAAACTTAAAGTTCCGTGGTTACAAGCATGGCATGAACTGTCACGGCCCACGGATGAAAATGGACCCAGCACTCCATACCGAGCGTAAGCCCGATTGGATCAAGGTCCGTTTACCCAATGACCCCAAATTCTGGTCGACAAAATCTTTAGTAAGTGACCTCAATCTGGTCACCGTTTGTGAAGAAGCCCAGTGCCCAAATCGCTGGGAATGCTGGAGCCACGGAACGGCCACCTTCATGATTGCTGGGGAAAAATGCACCCGTGCATGCGGGTTCTGCGCCGTCAAAACAGCTCGCCCCGATGCTCTTGAGGCAGACGAACCTGAACGTGTTGCCGAAGCGTGCAAGCGCATGGATCTATCACACGTAGTCATCACTGCTGTGGCACGTGACGACCTGCGCGACGGAGGTGCTGAGCACTTCCGCAATGTGATCGAAGCCGTACGTAGTCACAATCCAGGAATTATCATTGAAGTCCTCACCCCTGACTTCAACGATAAAGACTTTGCTCTTGAGATGTGCATGAGCGCCAGACCACACATTTTTAATCACAATATCGAAACAGTCGAGCGCTTGACTGCTCTCGTCAGGAGCCGTGCTAAATATCAACGCTCACTCACCGTACTCAAAAAAGCCAAAGCTATTGCTGGCGGCAAGGTGGTCACCAAAAGCGGCCTAATGCTTGGTCTCGGTGAAAAGGAAAGTGAAATCATTCAAGCCATGGATGACTTACGTGCGCATGACGTGACCGTTCTCACCATGGGACAATACCTCCGCCCCTCACCTCGCCACCTTCCCGTAGTCGATTATATCAAGCCGGAAAAATTCGATGAATATAAGGAAATTGCTCTAGCCAAAGGCTTCCGCCACGTGGCCAGCGGCCCCTTGGTGAGGAGCTCCTACCACGCTGCCGACTTCCGCCCCGAGCTGGACCTGATCGAGGATATCGAAAAAGAAGCCGCAGCAAATAAGGCCTCCTAGCCGTCAATGCCCGCCAGCTTCGGCAAAGCGCTTGATACGCTCTCTTGATTTGTCATTTAGGGCCTCCGTGGTATCAATATATTGACCTGCTGCCTCTTTGTCTTGGCGCATCCACGCCGTAGCCGTTATTCCAATCGCCCGTCTGCGCATACCCTCGTTGCCAATCGTCTCTGCCAGACTGATGTTCTGGGCAATATCACCCGACTGATTGGCAATCACGAAAGAAGAGGCAGCGCTGTCACGCACACTGCCCTCTGGTTGTGAATTAACAAATTCCAAAGCTGCAACTGGGTCCTTACTCGCCCATGATGATACAACACTGCCAATACTCTCTGCTTGTGCGGACTCATCACCGTTCTTCATCACCCACTCAGCCGAGGCCTCAGGATCGTCACGCCCCCACTTTCGGGCAATACTCTGCATGGTATTATTCAAATCACTTCCCTCAGATAGAGTTCCAATCTCAGCAGCCGCAGCCGCAGGGTCGGTATCAGCCAGTCCTCGCAATGCCCGTGCAGTAGCCGCCTCCTGCTGATCAGCTGGCAGACCAGCAATCCATGACTGCGTCGCATCCCAGTCCTTACCACCCCACTCACGGGCAATGGTGTTTTGCGCACTCTCTCGTGCTTGATCATCGGCAATAGAGCTCAACATCCCAGCTGCTTTGGCGGGATCATCGGTTGCAGCCTGCCTGAAGATTCCCTTCATAGCATCACTCTGATCACTTCCCTCAAGAGATTTTGCCCATGCCATCGCTCCTTCGGTGTCTTGACGAGCCCATTCCATGGCAATCACTGAAGCTGCCGAACCACCACCACGACCTCGCCCTCCCATCATCGAGCCCATCCGAAAATCACTCGCATTGGCAGCGTAATAATCAGCAGCTTCTTGTGGGTGCTTTGAAGCCCAACTTTGCACCACTGTTTTCTTAACAAAGACACCGGCAAAACCCATCGTCTTTGTGTAGGCCATCGCTGCCGTTGGATCCTCCTCACCCCATCGTGCAAACAGCAAATAACCAACCATGATACGCTCACTCCATGGAAGTTCCTCTAGCTTCTCTGCCTCCTCTTTAAATTCTGAAGGGCCTAGACCGGCGTAATAATCCATCAAAGAACGCAGCCTATTGTTTTGCCCCGGTAGCGACATGGCATCGGCAGCGCTGTCGACTCGTGGACCACGCTTAGCCCTCTCATTGGCCGATGGGTTAGCAGACCTCGCAGACGAATAAGACAGCAATGACTCATTAACACGACGAGCGGAGCGCGCATCCTCTGTATCTACACTATCGGTGCTAGGACGCGCTTTTTTCCCCACCATAAAACCACCTGCACCGCCGATGACGAGTGCTCCAATTAACCCAATAATACTTACTTTCATAGTGATGTTGTCAAATCGCTTATTTCAAACCCTCTCCCATAGAACACACAAACCATCTCAGAGTTGCGAAGAATTTCAGTAAATGAGAGAAGCTGAGCTTCACATTTAAGTGTGATTATATTACAGCTTTGCCTTCTTGCAACTATGATCAAACATTCTGTTTCCCGCTGGTGCTTTAGCTCCACACCACTCGATGAACTTTGTCAAAGATGCCTCGCGATCGGCATCACAGGCATTGATTTACTCAAGCTTGATGAAATTCCCACCGTGCAAAACCACGGCATGGAGTGCTCCATCACAGCAGCACACCCTGATGAGAATGGTGTTGGAGAAATTGAAAAAGGATTTAACAATCCATCATTTCACCCCGCCCTACACGCCATTTATCGTAAACTGATCCCTGCAGCAGCAGCCCTGGGAGTCAAACAAGTCATATGCTTCTCTGGTAACAGAGAGGGCATCAATGACGAGCAGGGCCTCGAAAATTGTGCCATGGGCTTAGCTCCACTCATCGCGCTTGCAGAGCAACACGGCTTCACCCTCGTCATGGAGCTGCTCAATTCAAAAGTAGACCATCCAGATTATCAATGTGATCACACAGCATGGGGTGCCGCTCTCTGTCAGCGCATTGGATCAGAGCATTTCAAGCTCTTATATGATATCTACCACATGCAGATCATGGAGGGTGACGTGATGCGAACTATTCAAACCTACCACCAACACATCAGCCATTATCATACCGCGGGTGTGCCGGGCAGGCATGAATTCGACGAGACCCAAGAGCTCAATTACCCAGCGATTGCTCAGGCGATCATGGTGACTGGCTTTGATGGTTTCATTGGCCAAGAATATGTTCCCACCTCAGACGACCCATTTCAATTCCTGCCTGCTGCAGTGAAAGCATGCAGCGCCTCATCTTGATCACGAAATCTTGATTACACTAAAAAGCTACCGATTACGGCTGCGATAATGACCAGCAACCACACCGGTATCCATTTGAAATAAATGGCGAGCGCCAACAAGAAAATACAAATACCATCCAGTAAGCCCCCAACATTGGCACTGGTTAACATCCCCAAAAGTGCAGCGGCTAATAATCCAACTACCGTTGCATTCGCCCCCCGCACACCTGCTCGTGCCCAAGCAAATTTCTTAAGTCGGTTCCATACAGGTAATCCTCCTGCCAGCAATATCATCCCCGGCAAGAAAATCACGATAATGCCAACCATTCCGCCAAGCCAAGCATTGCCAAAAAGCCCCATTGAGGCCCCCAGAAAACCACCAAAAGTAAACAGTGGTCCAGGCACAGCTTGAGCAGCACCATAACCCGCCAAAAAGGTGTCCTTGGTGACCATGCCTGCATCCACGGTGCTTGACTCCAACAAAGGCAAAACCACGTGACCACCACCAAACACCAAGGCCCCGGCTCGGAATAAACCGCTCGTGGCTTGAACATCACGCCCACCTTGCACAAACATGGGCACCACAATCATCGCCAGCATCAGCAAGCTCGCAATGACCAGACCCCGCAGAGGATTACTAGCACTGCTTGGCTGGTGCTTCTCAGTGGTTTTTTCTACTGCAGATTTAGCCTCTTCTTTGTGAAATACGATCGCACCCAACAAACCTCCCATGAGAATGACCAGCGGCTGCATCCAGACCTCGGGCACCAAACGGAGGACGATCAATGCCACCGCAGCGAGGATAAGTTCAGGCCAACGCGGGCACAACCCTTTGCGCATTCCTAACAAAGCAACGGCAACCACAGCAATAGCGGCAAGCTTGAGCCCGTGCAGCCAGCCTACGCCAAACCAATCTTGAATACTTCCCATGCCAACTGCAAAAGCAATCATCACCACCGCAGAAGGCAGCGTGAAACCCAACCAAGCGGCAAAACCACCAAGCAAGCCCGCTCGCTCGTAGCCTATTGCTGCGCCCAGCTGGCTACTTGCAGGCCCAGGCAAGAACTGAGTCAATGCCAAGAGCTCAGCAAATCGCTTTTCGCTCAGCCATTTACCACGCTCCACATAAGTCTCTCTGAAGTAACCAAGGTGCGCCACTGGACCGCCAAAAGAGGTTAAGCCCAACTTCAATGATACTATGAAACATTCCAACATTCCTCGCTGCATGAGAGCATTCTAATATTTCGCCTCAAAAAATCCAAAGACCAAATTCTTGTCATCTTCGTCATCGCCCACTATCAAATGCTCATGCTCAGTTCTTCACTTGGTCGTCTACGCGTTATCAGCATTATCGAAGCGCTCTCTTATCTTCTTTTACTCGGTATTGCGATGCCTCTGAAATATATTTGGGGTGAGCCTCAAGCTGTAAAAATAGTTGGCATGCTTCATGGGGTCCTATTTTGTATTTTCTGCGCTGCCCTCCTCGATGCCATGCTCAAACAAAAATGGAATCTCATGCCTCCCTTTTGGATCTTTATGGCATCACTCGTTCCCTTAGCACCTATCTGGGTTGAGATCTGGCTCAAAAAGCAAATGACTGCTGGCAAGTAACTGGCCATGCAAAAAAAACCGGCGGTATGCAATGCACACCGCCGGCTGTAAATGTTTTAGACTCTGAGGTAGTCCGAATACTCTATCGATTAACGTGAGTAGAGTTCCACAACGAGCTGAACGTTGACCTGGTGGTCAAAGTCATCGTTTTCAGGAACACGGGCAATGCTACCCTTCATGTCTGCACGATCGAGTGTGAGCCAGTCCTTGAGAGGAACAGCCTGCGTCAAATCCATGTAACGGAGACCGAGCTGTTGTGACCTTGGTTTGTCCTGCACGGTGATAACATCACCAGGCTTACATTGGTAACTTGGAACATCAACGCGCTTACCGTTCACCTCAACGTGTCCGTGGTTGACCATCTGGCGTGCAGCAGAACGGGTATTACCCAGTCCAAGGCGGTAGCAGATGTTGTCGAGACGGAGCTCAAGGAGTTGGCAGAGAACTTCACCAGTCACCCCACGGCGACGGCTTGCCTCTGCATAGTATAGGCGGAATTGCTTCTCAAGCACGCCGAACTGGAAACGAAGCTTCTGCTTCTCTCCGAGAGCGACTGCGTAGTCTGACTTCTTGCGGCGACCTGCGCGGACACCGTGCTGCCCAGGAGGGAAGGCACGACGTTCGAGGGCTTTAGAAGGGCCGAATAGTGCGACGCCAAAACGGCGGCTAATTTTATCTTTGGGGCCAGTGTAACGAGCCATGATATGAAATAAGTTAAAGAGTTAGTAGATAATGGTTAATTACACGCGACGTGCCTTCTTTGGACGGCAGCCGTTGTGCGGAATAGGAGTGACATCCTTAATTGCAGAGATGTTAACACCCAAGCCTTGGACAGCACGAACAGCAGACTCACGACCGGAACCAGGTCCCTTAACGCGAACTTCTGCTTCCTTGAGACCGTGGCTCATTGCTTGACGGCAGGCATCTTGACAAACCACCTGAGCTGCATAGGCAGTGCTCTTACGTGATCCCTTAAAGCCCATCTTACCAGCACTTGACCAACCAATCGCATTGCCGTTGACGTCAGTCACGCTCACCAATGTGTTGTTGAATGTGGCGGTAATATGAACAACACCTGTTTGAACATTTTTGCTCTTCTTAGCTTTGTGAATGCGGATTTGCTCCTCTTCACCACCAGCAATCTCAGCGAAAATATCGCGTTTCTTTTCTGGTGCCTTGGGTGCATCCTCAGCAGATGCTTCACCACCTTCTGTGGTCGACGCTTCGGCAGGTGCTTCAGCTGCAGTTTCTGCAGTCGCTTCTGGCGCCTTAGACTCTTCAGCAGCTGGTGCATCAGCTGCGTCGTCTTTAATTTCTTCTTCAGACATAATAATAAATTTTCTGTTTTAGTGGGTTACTTGACGACACCGACAGTGCGCTTCTTGCCCTTGCGGGTGCGTGCGTTGGTGCTTGTGCGTTGGCCACGCACAGGAAGTCCCACCTTGTGGCGAATTCCGCGGTAGCAGTTAATAGCCTGCAAGCGCTTCATAGCAGCTTGCTTGTCACGACGAAGATCACCCTCAATGAGGATACCTTCTGAGGTGATGACTTGAGCAATCTTTACGAGTTGCTCTTCAGTGAGTTGACCGGTGCGGATGTCAGAATCCACTCCAGCCTGCTCGAGGATGCGTTTTGCCGTAGAAGGGCCAACGCCATAGATGTACGGAAGAGAAGCTTCAATTCGCTTCTCATTCGGAATTTCAATACCGAAAATACGTGCCATATCTTGATGTAGGTGGTGTTTTTATATAGTTGGTTGACGTGCTCATACCATCGATTTTCTCAATGAGAGCCGGGGGTATGATAGTCCGTCTGGACAATCCTGCACGCCACGCGGGACGGGGTAGATAGCAGACAAGCGCCCGCTGGCAAGCCAGAATTGAGAGTTTTTCGCTAAAAATGGGGCTTTGAAAGGCTTTTATGAGCCCAGGCCATCATTTCGTGCAAAATCCCTTATTACACAGCGGTATCATAACCGCATCATGGACCGACTGTGTCGTGGTGCCTGCGGCAGAACCAAGAACAGCAGCCGCAGGTGCCCTCCCGCATACTCGTGATAGACACCGCGCCCCCATCTCCGTAGTAATATCACTAACAAGCTGACGACCGCGCATACCCTAAAGAATGGGGATGCAAAGTTTGGCCAATCTATGATACTTAATCTCTCTCACAATACTTCACTGTCCAACAACACAACACCTTAGCACCTATGAAATCACGCCGCCGCTTATACACCACGCTCTGCCTCGCTTCCCTCTGCCTTGGCCAAGCTGCAAACCTACATGCCCTAGAGCTCTACGTCTCACCAACAGGCAAGGACACAGCCGCAGGCAGCAAAGACGCCCCCTTCCTCACGCTTAACCATACCCGCGATCAGATCCGCAAGTCCCCCGCGCTGGGCAAAGAGCCGATCACTGTCAACCTGGCCGCGGGTACTTATTATCTCACCGAGGCGCTGCGCCTCACTGCTGCAGACTCCGGAACTGCCGATGCCCCCGTTACTTACCAGGGCACAGCCTCAGAAGATGGCAACAACGTCATTCTCAGTGGTGCTCGCCCGCTTGAGCTGAGCTGGAAAGCTTATAAAAATGGTATCTACCAGGCCACCACCCCGGCAGGTCTGAGCATTGACCAGCTCTATGTCAACGGAGAGCTAGAACATATGGCTCGCTTCCCAAACTACGACCCTAAGATCACCGTCTACAACGGCTACGCTGCTGATGCCTTCAGCCCTGAGCGCGCCGCTAACTGGAAAAATCCCGCCGGTGGCTACATCCACGCCATTCACGCCCACCGCTGGGGTGGCTACCACTACCGCATCACCGGCAAGAACAAGAAAAACGAGGTGCAGTATGAGGGCGGCTGGCAGAACAACCGCCAGATGGGCATGCACAAATCCCATCGCTTTGTAGAAAACATCTTCGAGGAGCTCGATGCCGCCAGAGAGTGGTTTCATGATTCCCAGACAAACACCCTATACTACTTCCCAGCTGAAGGAACAGATCTCAAAAACTCAAAGATTGAGACCGCCGTCCTGCCTCACCTCGTCGAGGTGGTGGGGAGCCAGCAGAATCCCGCCAAGCACATTCATTTCAAGGGAATTTCCTTCCGCCAGACCGCCCGCACCTTCATGGAAACCAAGGAGCCCCTGCTGCGCAGTGACTGGACTATCTACCGAGGTGGTGCCGTGTTCTTTAAGGGTGCTGAGGACTGCTCCATTGCTGACTCCGAGTTCACCCAGATCGGTGGCAATGCTGTCTTTGCCAG
>CBFHPA010000032.1:0-25233 GCA_965657565.1 Oceaniferula sp. | reverse complement strand
GTGCTGGTGATAAATGCTCACAAGCTATTTATCTAGAGGTGGGTTTTACGGAGAGTGATTTTACGGAGAGTGAGGGTGGATTTTCAGAAGAGCCTCTCATTACGACCTCAACGGATATTGAAATCATTCCAATTACGCTGAACTACAAGTATGAGTGTGAACTCTCAGATAAGCTTAATTGGTATGCGGGCGTTGGCGCTGGTATTGCATTAGTTGATGTAGATATAGAGACTTCTGTTTCAGGAGATAATGGTGGCCCCATTTCAGAATCTGATGATGACACAGCGTTTTATGGCCATATTTTTGCCGGCCTTGTTTACAATGTCAGTGATACAATCGAAGTATTTGGCGGCGCGCGCTTCATCTTCATGGACGATGTCCTCGGTGGTGACTCACCACTCGACGAAGAAGTTCACTATGAGCTTGGCGCACGTTACAACTTCTAGTCTACCGACAACAATCAATCCTATCAACCCGCATGGCTTTTACCGTGCGGGTTTTTTATGATGTTTCGCTAAGCTTACTGCGTAACGCTAGCCAGCAAATACAAACCATCATCAGGTAAGCAAAGCAATCACCAGCGAGGGCGTAGAGGGTAATAGGGCCGTGCACGGGTGCGTAGGCATGACCGTAGATGCTTGACCTAACAAAATGGCTGCCATTTTTGTCTTCGATGACTTGGCGCTTACCGGTGGCGGGGTCGACCAGGCTGCCGGTGGTGGAAATGATGCCGCTGACTCCGGTATTGGCACTGCGCACCATTGGCCGGCGAAGCTCGATAGATCGGAACCTAGCATTGGCGATGTGTTGTTCGGCCGCTTCGCTGTGCTTGAACCAGCCGTCATTAGTCACGTTGATAATGAGTTGAGGCTCTGGGCGAACAAACTTACGCGTGAGTCGTCCGACAGTATCCTCAAAGCACACGCTGGGGATGAGCTGCACATGGTCGTTTCCAACTGGAGCGATCATTGGCTCGGTGGATGTTCCTGCATCAAAATTACCGGCAAAATCAGCACCGGATGAAAACTTGAATAGCTCACCGAGAAAAGGAAGCTTATCAATAAGTGGAATATACTCACCAAAGATGACGAGGTGCACTTTACGCCAGGTGCTAATGCTTTGTTCAAGTTCTCCTTGGGGTGCAATGGTGGCAATGCTGTTATATTGTTTGCCTCCTTCTCTCCACACCGCGCGCTCGCCATTGAAGTCAGACTCAAATTCATTCACACCTGATATAAGTGTGAAGGACCCGAGTACAGAGTGGAGTGGGCGTATCTCTTCGTTGATCAAGTGACGCATCTCTGCAAACAGGAGATAGCCGTCCAGGTTGTCGGCAAAATAGAGTGGCGTGGGAATAGCGCTCTCTGGCCAGATAACAAGGTCGGGCTGCTTGAGCTCTACGGCATCACCATTCACGTTGTCTTGTAATCGGCTCAAGTTGTCTTGCTCGAGAGCATCAATGGCTTCACTTGTGGTGTCGGCATATGCTTGTAGAATATCAGTAACCGAGGCGGGGTCCCACTTGACGTCTTGGGGGATATTTCCTTGCACAAGTAGTATTCTGACGCGCTCAGTTTCCCAGCCATTGACTTGGTTGATGCGCCAGACACCGTAGCAGAACTGGAGGGCGAGCAGCAAGGCTGCCACACTAAAGTCGAGCCTTGGTTTGAGTCTGCCTGATGCCGCCTCTTCTTTGAGGCGCACGGCTGTTTGCACAATGACCGTACTCATCAAGACGGGCAAGAAAGACAAGCCGGTGATGCCGACGAGATCAGCCGCTTGAGCGAGCACTGGGGTTTCGTGGAAAGCAACACCGAGACCATTCCAGCTAAAGCCGGTAAAGATCCAGCCACGGAGCCACTCCAAGCCGACCCATGCAGAGGCGTTGATAAAAGCAAATTTTAACGAGTGGAGCGAGCCTTCGAGGGCGCCGTTGAAGACGCTAAAGCCTAGGTGTGGTTTTTGTTGTTGAGATTTTTTTTGGTCGATCTTTTGCTGAAGCCTACTTGTTGCTTGTCTGTCTTTAGCTTTGCTTGGGCTATCTTTTGGCTTTCGCCAAGGGTTACCAAGGCTGACAGCAATCGCGCCCCAAGCACCAAAGTAAAGAGCGAGGAAGGCAGCCATCGCCATCGCTCCGAGGCCACTGACAGTCCATAGCCATTTCAGGTTGAGTAGCCAGAATGCTAGGCCTGTTAGATAGCCGATGCTAAAGCCATAGCGCTTACTTTGACCACGCCAAATGGCAGGTAGCAGAGGCAGCATCCAGACCCAGACCAGGCCTGAGAAATTCCCCATGCCCGGGAAACACATCGCCAATAGCACTCCACTGACAAGCGCGGCAATGAGTGGCCATAAGGCGCGTTTGGGTGTGTTCAACATGGTTTTGGCGAGCGATGTATTGCTCGGCTGTTGGCTGCTAACTAAGCCATGCGTGCTTTAGCATCTGCTTCTAAAGCTACCCAGAGTGATTCCAGTCCAGCCGTGACTTTTTCTTTGCTAGCTGGCAAATCATCTGAGGGCGCGTCTTTGCCAAAGAGGTAATATTTGATCTTGGGCTCGGTACCTGATGGACGTACGGCGCATGAGCGCCCATCTTCTAGATCGATAATGAGCATGCCTTCTTTAGGCAGGGTGTCGCCTTCTGCATCTTCGAAGTCATCCTTGGAAAAATCACGCACGCGAGACACTGTAGCACCGTCGATCTCGCTCGGTGGATTTTCCGAGTAGGACGCTGATAGCGCTTTGATTTGTGCGGCACCATCGGCGCCCTCCATCACCAAGGCTTTGCCGACTTCTAAGTGATAGCCGTATTCGGTGTAGAGATTGTCCATCAAGGCAGCGATGGTTTTACCCTCACTTCTGGCATAGGCGGCAAGCTCGGCGAACATGACGGCGGCGCCATTGCCATCCTTGTCACGAATGGAGTCTGTGCCCAGATAACCGTAGCTTTCTTCACCGCCGAAGATGAAGAAGCGGGAGTACTCGAGGCGTAGGGTGCGGCTTTGCTCAGGGCTGAGAGAGCGGTAGTTGCCTTTCTTATCGGCAGGGATGGCGTCCTCATACTTTTGCAACTTGGCGGCAATATATTTGAATCCAGTGAGAGTATCGACGATGCCGACGCCAAATTTCTCAGCGATAGCACGTTGAAGTTCAGTAGTAACGAGTGTTTTGATGAGCACAGCACGACTTCTATTGGAGTCCGTGATGATGCCTTGGTCGATGAATGTTTTAGTGCGATACCATGCCATGAGGGAACCAATTTGGTTGCCCGTCAGAAGTTGCATCTCACCTGCATCATTGCGCACAGCGACGCCCATGCGGTCACAGTCAGGATCAGTTCCGATAACAATCTCAGCACCTTGCTCGTCAGCGAGTGCAATGCCCATGGCAAGTGCGGGACCATTCTCAGGGTTGGGCGAGTCTACTGTTGGGAAGCGTCCATCTTGAACGTCTTGCTCAGCTACGGTGATAACTTCAAAGCCCAGTTCGTTGAGCAGAGGCACAATGCAATGTCCACCTGTGCCGTGCAGATTGGTAAAGACTACCTTAGTTTTGTCGCCACCTCCTTGCATCAGATCAGGACGAAGTAGCAGGCTTTTGGCATCATCCATATAGACGCGGTCCATATCAGCAGAAAGAACGTGGAGTGTTCCTTGCTCGCCCTCGGGGAGAGCATCGTAAGCTTCGCTGGTGATTGCGTTGACTTCGTTGATAACGCCTGAGGCATTCGGCTCTACGAGCTGCGCTCCTTGGTTGAAGTAGGCCTTAAAACCGTTGTCGTGAGATGGGTTGTGGCTTGCGGTGAGAACTACACCAGCATCGGCATTGAGAGCACGAATAGCATAAGAGATTTCTGGGGTTGCTCGTGGGGCATCAAAGAGATGCACATCACAACCGAGCTCGGTACACAGCTTGGCACAAAATTCTGCAAAGTCTCTTGAGAAGTGCCGAGTATCATGGCCAAAGACAAAAGCAGGTTTACGATCGATTCCTTGTTCAGCAAGATAGCGTTTGAGGTAGATGATCATGCCGCGAACAGCACGGCTCACATTGTAAAAGTTCATCGAGGCAGTGACTACGCATGGATGCTCAGGGCGCTCATTTGGACCGCCTGCACCTTGCTCAGCATCAGTGATAACACGGCCTATGGTGCGGCCACGTAATCCTCCCGTTCCAAAGGCGAGTGTTTTGAAAAAACGGTCGTTGAGCTCTTCCCATGAGCTATTTGTAGCAAGTTCAGTAATGGCCGCTGCTGAGACAGGGCTACTAGTGCCGTTGAGCAGTGCATGGATGTTGTCACGAGAGGATTCGAGTAACTGGCCAGATGCTACAGCACTATCGAGGGTTTCTAGAACAGATTGAATATCAGACATTTCGAGCTGGATGATAGGTGGAGTTCATGAGATTGCAACCCCGTGATCATCCATAAACTTGAGGAGGCCATCGCTAAACGTGATTCCATTCTGGGAGGAAACACGAATGCGTTGCGTCTCGTTGATGCGGAGGGCGACAACCTTCCCGGCATCTACCTTGATACCTTTGCTGATCGATGGTTGGTGAGTACACCTAGGGATAGCCTTGAGCCGGAGTTTGCAGAATGGCTTAAAGATCAGGGTAGGCAGGGGCGTTCGATTTATTGGAAGCAGCTCGATCAGCATGAAAAAACGAACCCCACGCACATTGCAGGACCACAGCAGGATGAGGCGTTTATGATCAAGGAAAGTGGTGTGAGTTATGAGCTCAGTTTTCATTCAGGTTATTCGCAGGGCATTTTTCTCGACCAGCGACTTAATCGTGAGCGTGTCCGCAGTCACTCACAGGAGGGGAAGACCATCCTCAACACCTTTGCATATACAGGGGCTTTCTCCGTGTCTGCTGCCATGGGAGGAGCCACCACCACCACGTTGGATCTCTCCCAAGTCTATCTGAACTGGGCGAGAGAAAATTTTCAGGCCAATGGGCTTGCTGCTGCTGATCACTTTTTCTGCAAGGGCGATACCTTTCATTGGTTGAAACGCTTTGCACGCCAGGGCAGATGCTTTGATGGCATTATTCTCGACCCGCCTACGTTTTCTCGTGATGACAAGGGCAAGGTGTTCCGCGTGGAGAAGGATTATGGGCGCTTAGTGTCGTTGGCTTATGCTTGCCTGGCTGAGGGCGGATGGATTTTGTGCTGCACCAATTGCCGTAAGCTCGATCTGCCAGACTTTAGCCGCATGATTCGGAAAGCGGCACCAAATGCGAGTTTGACCACATTGCCGATGCCAGAGGAATACACGGGTGAGCCGTATTTAAAATCGGTATGGATCAGTGCCTAAGTACTCGAGGTATGTGGAGCTAGCCATAAAAAACCCTCAGCTACTCGAGTGGCTGAGGGCTTGATTTGAGACAAAGCTGCTTGCCTTAGAATTTGTAGTCTAAGTAGAACTGGAACTGCCCACCTTGATCCGCCTCCTCTTCGATACCACTTGGAGTGCCAAGCGGGAAGGCGTAGTCAAGTGCAAGTGGGCCAAAGGGCAGGTTTAAACGTAAGCCGAGTCCTGCGTCGTGGTAGTAGCCATCACCGAATTCCCATGAGTCTGCGTTGACGGTTCCGGCATCGTAGAAGGCAGCTCCACGAATGTTATCGGCGATTGGGAAGGTGTATTCGATAGAAACATATGCGGAGGTGTTACCACCCAGCACCTCATTAGTATCTGGATCGCGGGGGCCAACGTCACGATTTTCAAAACCGCGCAAGTTGTAGGGGCCGCCGAGGAATTCACGATCAAAAATGGGCACTGTTGATGAGCTGCCGTGTGTGTCTGCTATGACGACGGCTCCGCTGATATTCAAGATACTGTCGCCCCAAAGGTTCCAGTGTTTTGAACCTGAAGCATTGATGATGAAGACATCGACATCGCCTCCGATCGGGCCACCTGCAAAAGTAGCACCGAGGTCCAGCTTGTGACCTTTGCGAGGTAGCTGGTTGCTGTCGCGGCTGTCAAAAACGTAATTCATGCTGAGCGCACTGCGAAGGTAGCTGCCCTCTTCTGCTTTGAAGGCGTCTGAGGTATCTGCCTCAGGATCGATGGTGATGTCCTCGATACGATACTCGCTGCGAATATAGGACCGCTTACCAAGAGGCTTTCTGAGCGAAATAGCTGTACCATACTGGGACTGTTCATACTCGGAGCTGAAGTATAGAGTATCACGATAGAATAGCTCTGTGCCCAGTGCCAAACGTCGACCTAAGAACCATGGCTCAACGAGAGAAACACGCAGGTCTTTGCGCTCACTACCCACCTGAATTTTTGAGCTGAAGCGCTGACCAGCTCCGGTGAAACGTCCCCAGTTGGTGATATCAAAGTTTGTTTGCTCGAGGGTGGCGTAGCCAACGATGTTGTCAACGGAGCTAAATCCGACACCAAAACCAACTGACCCAGTTTTCTTCTCGTTGACGATGACGTTGATGTCACGGTAGCCATCAGTAGTGCTTGGTACAGCATTGACCTGAACATCGTTGAAGTAGTTCATGTTCCGGAGGCGCTTGCGAGTTGTTTCTATTTCAACGGAATTGAGCTCATCACCGGGCTTCATGGGAAGTTCACGACGAATCACTCGGTCTTGAGTTTTGTCATTACCTTCGATCGTTACCTTGCCGACCTTATAGGGACGACCTTCTACTACGCGGTAGATGATTTTAACACTATTAGCGGTTACATCTTGGATGACTGGGTTGACAGCGGCATCAGCATAACCACGTGATCCATAGTAGCTGCGGATCATACGTACGTCGTCACGCATTTTTGAAATCGAGTAAGGGTCTCCGCCAAGAAGAGACAGAGCAGGCATGAGTTCTTCTGCCGTGAATACGGTGGTCTTGCCAAAGCCGACATTAGTAACGGTGTATAGAGCTCCTTCATCAATGCTGACCACGAGGTCGACGCGGTCGTCTTCTTGTGGCTCGCGACGGACACTCGCACTAGCGCGAAGATAACCTCGGCTGCGATAGTAATCCAGCACACGGTCAAGGTCTTCGTCTAGTTTGGTGGCGTCAATACGGCCAGACTTAGTGAAGAAAGAAAACCAGCCTTTTTGCTTGGTTTTCATCTCGTTGCGAAGCACGTGTGATTTGAAGACGGTGTTTCCTTCAAAGCGGATTTCATGCACTTCGGCACGAGCTCCTTCGTCGACAATAATAACGAGCTCGGCTGATCCTGAGGTTTCTGTGGCTTCTATTCTGTGTGAGACGGTCACATCGGCATAACCATACCCGCGGTAATGCTCGATCACATTGCGGCGCGCAGTCAGTATGTTTTCATCACTCATCAGACCTCCAGCTTCGAGATCTACGATCTCAGCGAGCTTGCGATCACTAAACTTGTTGTTACCGACGAAGCCTATTGAGACGATGTTGGCACGAGTCTTAACCTCTGCGATGACGTTGACGCCAGCACCGGCAGCTTCGGCAAAAAAGCGAATGTCGTCAACTAAGCCGCTTTCATAGAGAGAGCGTACATCCTCGTCGAGGCGTGCCGAGCTGTAGGTTTGACCTGCCCTAGCAGACATGAATCCACGAATACGACCTTCATCCACAGTACGAGCACCGTTATAACGAACACTGACGGAGTTGATTGTCTTGCCCTCGAAATTTTGGGCAAGAGCGGTGGGGCTGCTGGCAGTGATTAAAACAAAACCCGCAAGCATGAGAAGTTGTTGCGGGGCACGGGAAATAAGATATTGGATCATATGTAAATGGATACGAATTAGTATGCTGGGATCAGACTTGTTGTAGGTGATTGCGTCAAGTTGAAACGCAGATATTATCCTTTTCGCAAAAGGGGATGGCCTGGCTTTGCTTTCGAGGTAAAAGGAGCCCGCAAATAGCTCGGCGAGAGAGGTGTAGAAAACAATTGTTCACGCCTTGTATCACTAAGTTGCAGCCACACATCAACAAGCAAACGGGCATGTGGCTTTGTAGCAGTAACGCGCTGCTGGAGCTCTACGTCCAGTTGAAGGCTGGCGGGGTCATCTAGGGTGAAGAGCACTTGGTCTGGCGCATCTGTGAGGCGCTGCCTCAGAGCTGCTGCGTCCATCAGTTCTGGCTCTGCGGCTTCGCCTGAGGCAGTAATCGGAGAGATGTAGTAAAGCCCTCTACGAGCATCGCCAATTGCTGCAGCACCCGCTTTAGCCGTTATCGCGGCCTGAGATCTGGCTTCCGTCGTGGCAGCAATAGATCCTAGAGCTGCCGCAGGGCATCCATTTGCGATCGCGACTCCTTGGGCGGCGGCAATGCCGATACGTGTGCCGCTGTAGCTACCAGGACCGCTACCGACGATAACGCATGATAAAGTTTGGCCATCGAGCTGGGCCAACGCTTCAGCCAGTGGGCTGAAAACCATGGAGTTGTGGTTACGGTCACTGACAAATTCAGCTTCAAAGAGCCGCTCACCATCAGACCACAAAACTATACTTGCCTCGGGCACACTGGTTTCAATGGCAAGAATCGTCTCCACGAATGCAAGTTAATCAGGAGAAATAAAATACCAACTATGGAATGACAAAAACTTCAAAAAATCTCACATATCCAAAACGATTCATTCTTGCATCCCTTCTGATTTACCGCTTACCTCCACCCCGTTATTGGTCCTTGCGGTATTATTCTACCTAAAACCATAGCAGATTTTCAAGTTTCACGCTGAGGCATGACTTAAGATACATAGGCTAGTCGAGTAATCACGCGGCCTAAAATAACAAAAAATTAACCAAGAATTATCAATAATCATGAGTGACTATGCCAAAGGACTTGAAGGAGTCATCGCTAACGAATCAGCCCTCAGTAATGTGGAAGGCCTGAAGGGGGAGTTATCATATTTGGGATACGAGATTGATGACCTAGTAGAGAACTGCTCTTTTGGTGAGGTCACATACCTTTTGCTCAAGGGGCGTCTGCCTAACACTCAAGAACTGCAAAACTTCAGGGCTAAGCTGCATCAAAACCGTGAGTTACCACCTCAGGTGGTTGATTTCATCGTGTCAGCACCTCAGGACGCAAGCCCCATGGATATCGTGCGCACTGGGGTTTCAATGCTGGGGCTTTATGACAAACGCGCTAAAATCGGCGAGCCAGATCACGAGGCCTTATATGAGGCAGCAATTTCGATTATCGCTCGTATCCCAGTTATTATTGCTTACTTTCACCGAGCTCGCAACGGCTTGGATTTGCCTCCGGTCCGCACGGACCTCTGCAGCGCGGCGCACTTCCTCTATCTCATCAACGGCGAGGAGCCCTCAGAGGCTGCGGTCAAAACTTTAGACATCGCTTACACGCTTCACGCAGATCATGGGATGAACGCTTCCACCTTCTCTGCTCGGGTGACGGTCGCCACGCTGAGCGACATCTACTCGGGCATGACCTCTGCTATTGGCACGCTCAAAGGGCCGCTTCACGGTGGAGCTAATGAGGGTGTGATCCACATGCTGGAAAAGATTGGCAGTGAAGATAAAGTCGATGCCTATGTAGAAGATTGCCTGGCAAACAAAAAGAAAATCATGGGTATCGGTCACCGTGTCTATAAGGTGCTCGACCCGCGTGCCCCGCACCTCAAGAAGATGGCTCTTGAGCTTACCAATGAGCTTGGCGAGCCTAAGTGGATCAACATGTCGAACCGTATCGCTGAGATTATGCATGAGCGCAAGGGGCTCAACGCCAATGTTGATTTCTATTCTGCCACGGTTTATTACTCTTTAGGAATACCAACAGACCTATTCACTCCGATCTTTACAATCGCTCGTGCATCTGGCTGGGCTGCACAGATTCTTGAGCAGCTTCGTGACAACCGCCTCTATCGTCCGCTTACAAAATATGTGGGGCCACAGGAAACCGTGCCAGTGCCGCCGATCAGCGACCGTTAGGCACAAAAACCCTACTTTTTCTAAAAACCCGGCAGCAACTTCCATAAGCTGACCGGGTTTTTTGGTGATATTTTTTGTTGGTAAGCTAATTCCTGTTGCCTTTAATATTCATTAATGTCACTTAACACCCTCACACAGTCATTTTTTTAACAATCATGAATAGTAACACCATAGTAACTCGCCTCTCTATTATGATGTTTCTTCAGTTTTTTGCTTGGGGTGCGTGGTTTGCCACACTTGCGCTTGCCATGGGCAACAACGGCTTAGGCAATTTTATTGGTGGTGCTTATGAGAGTGCTCCGATCGCCGCCATTGTGGCACCCTTGTTTTTGGGCCTCGTGGCGGACAGGCTGTTTTCTTCGGAGAGAGTAATGGGCGTTCTGATGATTGTTGGCGGAGTCATCATGAGTGCGATTGCCGTGATTGCTCCGCAGGGCAGCGAGAAAGGCGAGCTCATCGTCTGGCTGATGATTGCCTACATGCTCTGTTACATGCCGACACTGGGCTTAGGTAATACGATCACCTTTACCCATCTCAAGCAGGAGCAGTTTCCCAAGGTGCGGGTTTGGGGTACCATCGGCTGGATTGTCGCTGGCCTCGCCCTAGGTGCTTGTGGCTGGTCTGCTTCTTTAAATATTTTCTGGCTTGGCGCGGTATCCAGTTTGCTATTGGGACTATATAGCTTCAGCCTGCCTCACACGCCACCTCCGGCAAAGAACAAGCCGCTGGATTTGGGATCCTTGCTGATGGTAGATGCTTTCAAGTTGCTCAAAAACCCACCTTTCCTTGTCTTTGCGCTATGCTCTATGTTGATTTGTATTCCATTGGCCTATTATTATGGTCAAACGTCAGCATTCCTCGGCGCAGCCGGCTTTGAGCAAGCCGCATCCACGATGACCTTAGGCCAGATGTCGGAGATTATCTTCATGATCCTGATCCCGTTTTTCTTCCGTAAGCTCGGTGTTAAATTGATGTTACTGATCGGCATGGGGTGTTGGGTGGCTCGCTACGCTTTGTTTGCCTTTGGCGCACCCGACCAGGTTACGTGGATGTTGTTGCTCGGTGTCGCACTGCACGGCATATGTTATGACTTCTTCTTCGTGACTGGATTTATCTACACCGATAAAAAAGCTTCTATTGATATCAGGGGGCAGGCGCAATCACTGTTGGTTTTCCTAACTCAGGGACTTGGGATGTTCTTTGGGTTTAGGATGGCATTTGGGGGCAGCTTTCCCTTTACGGACAAGGCACTCCCCAACACTTATGGCGAGTACGGAGCAGCCCCTGCAGGACACGGTGCTTTGATGGAAAACCTCAAGGAGGCATCGAGCGGGACAGAGGCAAATTTCTTTGAAAGCCTACTCGGCATGTTCGGTAAAGGCTATCCGGAAGAAGCCAATGCGGAGCTTATTTCCAAAGCCATGATAGATTGGAAAAACTACTGGCTCTTCCCTGCGGGAATGGCAGCGGTTATTTTTATTCTCTTTGCCTTGTTGTTCTGGGACAAGGTGGACAAGGAGGGGAGTGAAGAAGAGGCGGCCAAAGCTGCATCACCTGATAAAGAAAGTGCCGTCTAACCTAACAAAAATTGCTATATTATGAGTAAGCCAAATATTAAAATCCTCTGTGCCGGCGCTGGCCACATGGGCCGTTCTCATGCGCTTGCCTATCATCATATAGACGGCTTTGATATTGTTGGTATCTGCACTCGCTCAGAGGCATCGCGAGAGAAGCTTAACGATGAACTTGGCGGTGGTTATGCGTTGTTTGGGGATTACTATGAAGCTCTTGAAAAGACAAAGCCTGATGCGGTTTCTATCTCAACCTATCCAGATACCCATGCCCCATATGCGGTGGCTGCTCTTGAGGCTGGTTGTGATGTCTTTATCGAGAAGCCACTCGCGGAAACCGTTGAGGAAGCAGAAAAGATTGTTGCTGCTGCCAAAGCAAACAACCGTAAACTCGTCATCGGATATATTTTACGCCACCACCCAAGCTGGCAGAAATTTATCGAGATGTCCCACGAGCTCGGCAAGCCACTGGTCATGCGCATGAATCTTAACCAACAGTCCTCTGGTAATGAGTGGGAAACTCATAAGAACCTGATGGCATCTATCTCACCCATTGTTGATTGCGGTGTACACTACGTCGATGTGATGTGCCAGATGACTCGCTCCAAACCCGTCCGTGTGGCCGGCCTCGGCGCGAGGCTTACTGATGAGCTGCCTCAGGGCAAGCTCAACTATGGTCACTTGCAGGTCACCTTTGAGGACGGTTCCGTTGGCTGGTATGAAGCCGGCTGGGGCCCCATGATGAGTGAGACCGCCTTCTTTGTGAAAGATGTCGTGGGTCCCAAGGGATGTGTTACCATTGAGGCTAAAGATGCCGCTGGAGCTGGGGCATCAGCAGATGTTGACGCTCACACAAAAACAAACACACTTCGCCGCCATTACTCAGAACTCGATGCGAACGGAAACTTTGCCAAACAAGATGCGTGGACAGAGACTGGTGATGAACCAGATCATGATGAGCTCTGTCACCGTGAACAGGTTTTCTTTTTAGACGCGATCCACAACGATACTGATTTGAGTGACCACATGGACGACGCGATTAACTCGATGAAAATCGTTGCTGCTGCAGACGAGTCATTTCGTACGGGAGAGATTGTCATACTATAACAGGACAATGAGACCGATGTGGTAACGGTGCACTATTTTTAGTGCCCTGGGTTGCTTATATTTGCTTCGTTTGACATGCAGCGTGCTCATGATCTTGGCAAAGCATATGAGTATTAAATGATATATGCTTAATCAAAGTTAATTGATAGGTTTGGCATGTATGACGTGCTGCAGGAAAAAGCTCGCTTGGCCTCTCTTTCGCGAGAGCAAACCTCAGCAAGCTTATTTTTCACAACTTACACTAAACGAGCAAGTTGTATTATTTAGGCGCTGTATAGCAGTGCTTGGAATAAAGGATGTAAGATACTACGCAACTGCGTATATTTCAATTATACTTACTTATTATAAAAAATTTGATTAATTTCGATTTTTAGATACAAAAGTATTCGGCATTGGCTTTCATCACTCTCCAGCGGTGTTTGTGACTTATCTGAAGGCGAACTCAGCATACCCAATATGAATTTTTTATCCCCTAGTAATTCGAAATTTGCGGCTATTTTTGTCGTTCTTTTCAGTGTTACGCCTCTACTCAAAGCACAAACCGTTCTTGATTTTGCGGGCAGTACTTACACCAACAATCAGGGCGGTGTGAGCACTGTGCACAAGTGGGCAAATCTAGGACAAATCAACAGTGTGAGCTTTGACCTCATTGCTACTCACATACCTCTGACACACACCAACTACACTGGAGGTGGAGGTGGCACAGTCGGGGGCGTTGGAAGCGGAACTGGGTATGGCTATATTGGAATGCCCCAAAGCACGGCGGGACTTTTTGAATTTTCCTTCGTGGAGAGTTCAGACAATACAAATGCATTTACCATCCCCAACCTTGATTTCTCACTTCTTGATATTGACCACTATACGGCGGTAACTTCCGATGATCCAAACAACATTGGCAGGGAGAATGTCAGGTGGAATTCTAGCAGTGTGAATAGTGGTGGATCGATGAGCCTTCTCCGTCAAGGTGATCAAGTACAAGACGTCGGAGGAAATGCCGATTATGATAACAGATTCAAATCTATCGATACGCTTCTCAGCCAAGTCGATAACCCAACAGACCCAAATGCTTTGACGCAAGAGCAGTTTGACCATAGCTTGAAGATTGGATTTACCAATGTTTCAAGTTTTCAAATTCGCTTTGGTAACTCAGAGCCGGTGACTAGTGATGGTGGAGGTCGAAAGTTTTTCTTTTCAGGCACTAGCACCCTCGTGCCCGAGCCCAGCTCGTCAATGCTTGTCGGCCTTGGTAGCATGATCGTTCTGTTCAGAAGGTCTAGGTCCTGAGGTCTAGGTCAGACTCATCTTTATCAATAAAGATGGTAGCCGCCCAACAGGGTGGCTTTTTTATTGTTGCACGCATTCATTGCTTTATGCTCCTAAATCAATGAGTGATGACGTGGAAGCATTTCTTGAGTTTATGCGGGTGGAGCGCAATGCTTCGCAACGAACGTTGAGAAATTATAGCCATGCGCTGAATGCTTATCAGGATTGGCGTGGTGACGAGTTTAGCTCGTGGCGTGATTGCTCAGCAGATGACTTCCGTGCTTATCTCTTTGAGTTGATGAAGCAAGAGATGGCGAGGTCAACCATCCGCTTGCGCTTTGCAGCTCTTCGTTCGTTTTATAAATTCCTGGTACATCGGTGCGGTCTTGCCGTGAGCCCGCTGAGTGATGTGCAGCTGCCTAAACCAGACAAGAAATTACCGGTTGTTTTGACGCTTGCACAGATGGAGCAGTTGCTGGAGATGCCACGGAAAATCGACCCTGATGCACGAGCGTTACCATGGCAAGCATCACGCGATGTGGCGATCATGGAGCTTTTTTACTCAAGTGGCTTACGCGTCTCCGAGCTGGTGGCCCTCGATGTTAGGGATGCCGATTTTTTGTCAGAAACCTTGCGCGTATTAGGCAAGGGCAACAAGGAGCGCATCGTGCCGATAGGTTCGCATGCTATGCAGGCGATTCAGAAATACCGTAGCGAAGCTGCTGTGCACGATGGCCCGTTGTTTATTAACAAGAATAAAGATCCAATGAAGCGCCGTTTGTCTGTGAGATCTGTTCAGATGTTGCTTAAAAAATACCTAGCGGCATCTGACATTGGTTTTGAGGTTACTCCCCATAAGCTGCGTCATACCTTCGCCACTCACATGTTAGATCATGGCGCGGATTTACGAAGTGTGCAGACACTGTTAGGTCATGCATCGTTGTCAACAACTCAAATATATACTCATGTTACCAAGGAGCGCATGAGAGAGGCCTACGATGCCGCGCACCCAAGGGCAGATCAGTGATTTATAAGCTCAAGGCGTAGTGGCTTGGCACATGGATAATTCATCGTGTGCCAAAAATACGGTCGCCTGCATCTCCCAGGCCAGGTAGAATATAGCCTTTTTCGTTAAGCCTGTTATCGAGTGCTGGATAGTAGACAGTGACATCAGGATGATCCGTATTGATTCTGGAAAGCCCTTCTGGTGCTGCTACTAGGCATACAAATGAGAGGTGTTTGGCACCTTGATTTTTGAGTGCGGTAATAGCCGCGCTCGCTGAGCCACCGGTTGCAAGCATAGGGTCGAGCACAATAACATCTGCATCGGCTATATGCTCAGGACTTTTATGATAGTAACACTCTGGCTGCAGGGTGTCTTCATTGCGAGCAAGCCCTACATGAGCCACAGAGGCCTCGGATAATACATCCAGAAAACTATCCAGCATACCAAGACCTGCCCTCAATATGGGTGCTAGTACAATGTCACGTTGCAACTTTCTACCTGTTGTTATTTCCATAGGTGTTTCCACCTCAACTGGAAGTGTCAGCAAATTAGCTGTAACAGATGGAACCATAAGGTGGGATATTTCACCTACACAGCGACGGAACTCACCAGGCGGGCAATCGCGTTGACGCATGTGTGCCAGGCGATCATCAATAACCGGGTGTTGGATATGGTAATTCAGACAGCATGAGATTGAAGAGCCGCACGCTCGCCAACAAGCACGAAATCATCCAAATAACCTACAAAAAATGGGAAAGATTGCTTTTCATGTGCCCGTAAAATAAACTTACTCACGCAGCAATTAGCGCATTCCGCGAAGATCATTATGAAAACTCATACACTCCCTGTTATCGCTGTAGCGATACTTAGCTCAATCTGTCTTATGTTTACTGATACCCAAGGTGCTGAAAAAGTCACTAGCTACTCTGACCACCTTGTTTTTCATCCGCAGGGCAAGAGCAACGGAAAGCATATTGTTCTCATCGCAGGTGACGAGGAATACCGCTCCGAGGAAGCCATGCCGATGATGGGTGAAGTCCTTGCGCGTCATGGATTCAAATGCACGGTGCTTTTCTCTCTTGCCGATGATGGCAAGACGGTCGACCCTAACAAGCAAACTTCTCTTAGTAACCCGGCGGCACTTGATAGTGCGGACATGATTTTTCTTAACATCCGATTCCGTAATTGGGCTGATGAGACCATGGCTAAGTTCCAGGCGGCCATGGAAAGAGGTGCAGCAGTAATGGCGCTGCGTACGACAACACATGCTTTCAAAATTCCCACCAATGCTAAGTATGCTCGCTATAGCTTTAATCACAAAGGGCCCGACTGGAAAGGCGGCTTTGGCAGAGAGGTCCTCGGTGAGACTTGGGTTAACCACCACGGCCACCACGCGTATGAGGGCTGCCGGGCACGCGCAGAGGCGGGGCAGGAGAGTCACCCTATTATGAAGGGTGTGGGTGAGATTTTTGTCACTTCCGATGTTTATGGTGCCCAGCCTAAGGAGCCATCCACCATTCTCGTGCGAGGCTACGTTACAGAAACACTGAAGTCTGATTCAAAAGATATTGATGCGAAGAACAACCCAGCCCAGCCTGTGGTTTGGACGCGCGAGTTTACGTGGCCCAATGGCAAGACAAGCAAGGTGCTGACCAGCACCATGGGTGCAGGCATTGATCTTCTTGATGACAACCTCCGTCTGCTGCTCGTCAACGCAGCCTACGAGCGTCTGGGGCTCCCTGTGCCGGACAAGGCGGATGCGAGCTTGCCAGCCGGATACAAGCCAAGCTTCTACAAGGTTGGCAAATATCGTCAGGGCTGTACTCCCCAGGATTTCATTAGCGGGGCTAAAGCGCATCAGATGACCGCTTACCCTCTGCCTAATAGGGTAAAGAAAAAGTAGCCTCCGCAGCTAAAATTATTCTGCAGGCTGAGCGAGCTGATCCAGCTGCTCAGCAATCCACTGAGCTGAATCTACGTCACTCGGTGTTGCTTGAATGAGGCGGTTTAGAGCCGTCTTGATTTCATCAGGTTGCTCTTTTTCTGCGTCCACGAAGGTCTTGGTAAACTCAATATCAGAGGGGAGTAAGACCTCATTGCTCGATAGTGCACAAGCGCGTGCGATAGTGTTTTCAAGTTCCCTTACATTGCCAGGCCAACGATGATTCTTGAGATGGTCCATTGCTTCTGCACTGAGTCGCATTGGAGGAATGTTGTTACGCTTGATCGTTAGACGCAAGAAGTGTTCGGCAAGCAAGGGGATGTCATCGGTCCTTGCCCTGAGTGGCGGCAGGTGGATTTCTACTACGTTTAATCGGTAAAATAAATCTTCGCGGAAATTTCCCTTCGCAACTTCTTCTGCTAAGTTTTTATTGGTGGCAGCGACGATACGAACATCAGACTTTTGCATTTCATTGCTGCCTACACGGGTGAATGTGCCATCTTGTAGAACGCGCAACAACTTAACTTGAACAGAGGTTGGCATATCGCCAATTTCATCAAGAAAAAGGGTGCCGCCATCGCATTGTTCGAACAAACCAGCACGGCGGCTGATAGCTCCTGTGAAAGCGCCTTTTTCGTGACCAAACAATTCACTCTCTAGTAGGTTTTCCGGGATAGCCCCGCAGTTAATAGCAATGATATCTCTTTTGGATCGTGGGGAGTATTCATGGATTGCGTTGGCTACGAGCTCTTTGCCCGTGCCACTCTCACCTGATACAAGTACGGGAGCATCAGTTCTTGCGACGCGGCCGACAATCTTGAAGACATCCTGAAGTGCTCGTGAATTGCCAATGATCTTCACTTTGCCTTGTGGGGTGTCAACGGATGACTTGGAGTCGGAGGCGGTTCTGCGTTGATCGAGTGCGCGGAGTGCATTTTCTACCACAGGTCTGAGCTCAAAAGTGAGAGACTCTTTTTTGAGAATATCTTGTGCCCCTTGTTGGGTAGCCTCAATGACTTGTGAGGTGGTTGGGAAGCCATCTGTCAGTATGACTAGAATTCCAGGGTGAGCAGCCCGAATACGGCGCAGTAAGACAAGGCCATCAAAAGGCTGCAAAGGAATGTCAGCAATGACGAGATCTACATCGGTGGTGTCACAGACTTTTGCCGCTTTTTCGGCATGATCACATCGTAGAATGCGTAGGCCCTTGGCATCAAGGTGCTTGGTTGCCCATTCTAGATAGTCGATATCTGAATCGACCAGGAGGATTGTTTGCTCGGTGGAGGTCTCGGACACAGGTAAGAAATTTTATATTAGACAGCGCCAAATCGACGATGACGGCGGGCGTATTCTTCGACGGCATCTTTGAGGTCTGGCTCGCGGAAATCTGGCCAATTCTTCGGGCTAATAAGAATTTCAGAATATGAAATTTGCCACAGTAAGAAATTAGAGATTCGCTGTTCGCCAGAGGTTCTGATCAGAAGGTCTGGATCAGGGAATTGAGAGGTATAGAGGTGATCGGCGAAAAGTTTATTGTCGATATCGTTAGGGTTGATCTCACCAGCGGCTGCCTTTGTTGCAATTGCACGCGCCGCATCAGTGATTTCTTCACGTGAGCCGTAGGAAAGGGCAAGGATAAGATTGAGGCCAGTATTACTTTGTGTGTCAGCAGTGGCCTGCTCTATTTGCTTACGGCACTTCTCTGGAAGTAGATCGTGGCGGCCAATACTGTGAAAGCGAACGTTTTGCTTAAGCATATCTGGAAGCTTTTCTCTGAGAAATTTCTCGAGAAGGTCCATCAGTGCGTCGACTTCTTTTTTAGGCCGTTTCCAGTTCTCCGATGAGAAGGCATAGAGGGTAAGATATTCAACACCTAGTTTCTGGCAGGTATCAACTGCGGCTTTGACTGACTTTGCACCCGCACGATGACCTTCAGCGCGTGGGAGGCCACGTGCATTGGCCCAACGGCCATTACCATCCATGATGATAGCGATGTGGCGAGGTATGTCGTGGCTACTGTCCATATGCGTGGAGGTTTTGCACGGATAGTTTGCGCTCAGATTTCACAAGGTGCAAGCCCAGAGCGCGCACTTAAGAAGATAAAAATATAATATGCCTAGCTGTCAGTGAGCGTCTAGGTGAATATTTTACGTCGCCCAGGAGGCTTGAGAATCGCAGCAATACAAAGTCCAGCCAGCGTCCAGCAGATAAACGGGTCGAGGATGTGGACCAAAACACGTGAGCCGGGGAGCTCAAACCAGTTCCAAAAGGGAAGCGTAGAGCTCACGCCCGCGAACAAGCCCATAATGATCCCCACAGATGCGCGAGAAATGAAACGCGAGGCTTTGATCTTATATACCGTAACAGCAAGAATCAGAGAGCTAAGAAATTGTATGATGAAAGAGCGAACCAAGTGATTATTGAGAATCCATGGCTGATCGAGTTCCCCAGGGCGAATCACGGCGTATACCAATGGCCCCTCGGTAATGGCTTTGGCATCGAGGCCTTTTGCCCCGCGCCTTGGCAGCATGTAGATGCCATGTTCGGGTGTGTTTTCTTTGATGGCTTTGGACATTGCGGCATCGTCTTTGAACGTCCCCATTTGGTGCCATGGAAGTAGCTGCCATGATGCGAATCCCCAAAGAAATGCGACGAGAGCTCCAACACAAGTAGCGATCAAAAGTCTCTTCATAATGTTTATATTAAAATGATTAGCATATACGTAGCATTTTTTCCTAAGCTTGTCAGTACAAGAAATTGAGGTGTATCAGCGTCGATAGGAGATCAGTGAATTACAGTTGCGGTACACATCAGGACTGGGTTATGCCCAGCCATGCTCAATGTCGTTCTCGTAAATCCAGAAATACCTCACAACACGGGGGCAGCAGGTAGGCTATGCCTTGCGACAGGCGCCAGACTGCACTTGGTCAAGCCGCTAGGTTTTTCAATCGATGACCGTCAGGTCAAACGTGCTGGGCTGGACTACTGGAAAGATGTGGATCTGCACCTATGGGAGGACTGGGAAGAGTTCTCTGCTTCGATAGCCTCAGATGCAGGAGTTTATTTGCTCACGACCAAGACAAATCAATCCTACTGGCATGCTGAATTTAGAGACGGCGACTACATTGTCTTTGGCCCAGAGACCCGTGGACTTCCCGAATCAATGCTGGAGCAACGTGCAGGGCGGTGTTTGACGATACCGATGAAGGAGGGTTCGACACGAAGCCTGAACCTAGCGACCACGGTAGGTATCGTACTTTATGAGGCTGTTCGGCAAACAGCAGATTTGTAAATTTAGCCAATGAGAGCTAGTCGCCAGGTTTGGCGGCCTCTTCAAATACTGGTATTTGCGAGTCCTCTGGATCAGTGAAAAATGAACCGACATCTTTCGAGGTGATAAAGAGAAATAATCCCATGATCATCAGCACAAATGCGCTTTGAACAATCTCTAGCACTCTTGGTTGAACGGGGCGGCGTGCGATAATTTCTAGGAGTGAGAGTGTGATGTGCCCACCATCAAGCACAGGGAAGGGGAGCATATTGAGAATAGCGAGGTTGATGTTGAAAAGCACGGTAAAGCTAAGTGCCATTTTCCAGCCATCGGGTGAGGTAAGCATTTGGTAGTATCCTTTGCCAATACCGATAGGGCCGGCGAGGTGCTGGACTCCGACGTCGGATTGGCTAGAGATAACCTTGGTGATGGTGGTATACATGATGCCGACACTGTGCTCGATTTGCGCCCATGCGGTGGGGTAGGTGATAGTGGAGGTGACTAATTCAGGATCAGGCCCTGGCATGATACCAAAGCTTGGCTCACTGCCCTCTGGGCTGATCGGTTTACTGGCGGTGAGGGAGAAACTTTGCTCGTTACCATCGCGAAGCACGACGATAGTTGCGGGCTCTCCTGAGAGTTCAGCATCAACAATATGCTGGAAAGTTTGGGCTTTCTTTCCATTGACGGTGAGAATCTCATCTCCTGATTGTAGTCCGGCAATCTGGGCGGGGCTGTGCTCTATGAGCTCACCTACGATGGTGCGGTAGCCCATCATAATGCCGACTTGTCGCATAGCCCTGCGATCATACCAAGCGGTGTCAGGAATGTGATAGCCAGATTTGACGATGATAGGCTCTGCCAAACCGTTACGCTTTACCGTGAACTCGATTGTCTTGCCTTCACTGAGCATGATGTTTTCACTGATTCCCGTGTCGGTATCGCCTCTCCAGCGGTCTACTTCAATGCCATTGACGGCAAGAATTTGGTCGCCCTCTTGGAAAGCTGGCTGAGCATCGGCCGCAGGCTTATCAGGCATGATGTAGCCAACAGTCACGCTATTCATCTTGTAGCTTGGCTTACCTATCCCCCAGACAGCGAATGCGGTAATCACAGCCAAAAGAAATGAGAAAAGTGGACCAGCGAAGGCGACGATGATCTTATCGAGAGGCTTGGCAGGAGGGAGGGGCTGGTCTGTTGTATTTTCCCCTTCGATTTTCTCCATGGTTGCCATTTGTGGTAAAGCCACAAAACCGCCGAAGGGAATCCACCCCAGTCCATATTGCACCCCATTGTAGGTCTTGCTCCAAATGGGCTTACCGAACCAAATTTGGAATCGTTCGACCTCTAGGCCGCGCCAGCGGGCAGCAAGAAAGTGACCGAGCTCATGGACAAAAATGATGATGTTGAAAATAAGGATAACAACAAAGATCACGAAGAGAGGCATCAGGATGGACATATATTGGTAGTTTGGTGCGCTGAGTGGATATGAGGCAACTATTAAGTGATGCAATGTAATGGATTTACCGCCTCTGGCAAGCGCGGGATTGCACTCGAGCGATACCTGCCAGCTCGACGGAGGAGATCAAGCATCTCGCCAATACTTATAATAATATTTATCATGGTGAATTTCGTTGTCATGGTAGAGTTGTCTGGGTAGCGTGAAGTATCCATTTATTTTCGTACTTGGATGAACCCAACCCAACCCAAATAACAATGTTAAAAGAATTCAAAGAATTTGCCTTCAAAGGCAACCTCGTAGATATGGCCGTAGGATTTATCCTCGGCGGAGCATTTGCCACTGTGGTGAAAACCTTTGTGGCGAAAGTGATTATGCCGCCACTCGGGCTGTTGCTCGGCGATGTTGATTTTGCCGATATGAAATACGTACTCAAAGAGGGAGTTGCGGAGGTCAAAGAGGGAGACAAGGTTGTCACTCCCGCGGTTGACGAAGTAGTCATCGCCTATGGCGAGTTCCTCAACGATTTCATTGCTTTTGTGATGCTTGCGTTCGTTGTCTTTATCGTAGTGAAAAAATTCATCGCAGCCTTCGAGAAAAAGGAAGCGGCGGCTCCCGCAGCACCACCCAAGCAGGAAGTCCTGCTCGAAGAGATCCGCGATGCCCTCAAGAAGTAGGGGCCTAGCTTGATATTAATTTTTACCGAGGTGGTCTGTCGTTTGGCAGACCGCCTTGCTTTTGTTACCCGGAGCTATTCCTTACCGGGCATCCAATGGGTTTCATCGTCAAACATCACAGCCGTTAGCTTGAGCTCGACATCGACGGTTCCCTCAGGGGGCACTTTGCTGCTTCCAACGCAGGCACCGCCCTTGCCAGCGGGCAGCCAACCCGGCGGGCCACCATAGCCTTGACCGCCCGACCCCAGCTTTTTGCCATTGGCATCAAGGAAGGCCAGGCTGTAGTTGATAAAGGAAACCTCCTTGGAACTCTTATTAAACAAAGCTATTACCGGCTGGGCCCTGCTCCCCTCACCGATGATACCGATCATTTTGGCCGCGACTGGGGCATCCCCCTCCTGCCCGGGTGCCGGCCCGGTCCAAGTGGGCCACATAGTACCGTCTTTCCATTCTACCCGGGTCACTACAGCTTCCACCGATGCGGTATCATCCTTCATGAAAAACGAGCTCACCTTGATCGTATGGCTCTCACCTTTGCCTATGGAAAAGCCAGAGGTGTGGGGCACCGATGAGCCAATGCTGCCGTTCTGACTGAGAAAAAACTGCTTCAGCACAATGCTGGATATCTCCTTGTTACTACCATTGGTCAGTACAAGCTTCGCTTTGCGTTCCTTGCCCTCTCCTTCAATGGGGTGAGCCACAAGGGAGACCGGAGGCGTGAGTTGGGTCAGGGGGCCGGTGGCCGGCCGGGCTGAGTCCTCGATAGATTGATTAGTGGCGGGCGCCACGCCCTGCGCCTCGGCAGCTCCAGCCAGCTGAGCCTTGATGAAATCCTTGTCCACTTCAATGAGACGCTCGATAGCCACCCTGATGGTCTCGCCGTTATCACGTTTGATGACGACCTTGTCGCCATCCACCTCCATGTAGTCACCTTCGAGAGTGCGACTGGTGGCTACATCCGTCCAAATGCGGGCTTCGAGTGTGATCGGGATGCCGATGCATGTCATGCTAGCAAATAATACCGGGAACAAGCCATATGCCTTTTTCATAGTGCTATCATAGAAGCCAATACTCATTGCACAATTATAAAGCTGGGTATGATTTATAAGCAGGCCAGCGGGAATCAATCCCTACAGATCAAGCAACTCGTCCATCAGCCGGGCGGTGTGCTCGTGTCCGCCGTCATTGCCCTCACGGGTGGCCCAGCCGGAGAAGCCGATTTCCTTGAGCGCCTTGCGTACCTCGGGCCAGTCAACATCACCTTCACCGAGTTTGCAGAAGCCGCTTTTCACACCCCAGTCCTTGACGTCGAGCTTGACGGTGCGCTTGCCGAGTTTTCGGATCCACTCGTGCGCAGGTGCAAATCTTTGCACATTGCCGATGTCGAAATAGACCCCAACCCAAGGGCTGTTGATCTCATCAATATAGCGACAGAGAGACTCCGGGGATTCACAGAATCCGTTCCAGACGGGTTCAATGAGGATTTGGATGCCCAGCTTGCTGGCCAGCGGAATGGTCTTACGTATCTCAGGGATGGAGCGTTGCCAGACGTGGTCGTGGGTTTCATTTGGTCCGGTGACTTTACCGGGAACGAGTAGCACAGAGGATGCGCCAAACTCCTTGGCATCCCTGACAGCCTGTGCCAATGCCGTTTGTCCCGCGGCACGTACTTTGGCATCTGGTGACGAGAGCCGCTTCTGCCAGTGCACCATGTCTACAACTCCGTGAACGGGCATGCCTGAGGCACGGATCATGTCCATGTAGACTGCCTTGTCGGCAATGCCCGGGCTGACTCCCTCGACACCGTCAAAGCCAAGCTCCTTGAGTTTTGCCAGTTGCCCAGCAGTGAGCTTGCCGTTGGTTTTAACCGCTTTGTAGATGACACCCCGGTTGCTGCCGGCTCGTGTGCCTGTGGCGTTCTCTGCTGCGATGGCTTTACCCATTCCGCTGAGGGCTGTGCCGAAGACAGTGCTGGCTATAGCGGTGGAGCTTGATTGCTTGAGGAAGGTGCGTTTGTTCATGGGCTGGGATGTTCAGTGTAGATGCTGTGAGTCATAAAGTCTCCGGCCAGTGCACCATCAAATCAAGAATTGAGTTTTTATCTTTCCGCTATTTCTTGAGCGAGATGGTGCGCGAACTCAGCACCTGCACTGGCCCGAGCAGGCCGGACTCAATCAGTGGAGCATTGGGTTCGTTGCGGTAGAAGGGGTAGAAGCACCAGGTGACTCTCTGGTCCTTCGGAAGTTGCGTATCCTTGATCAGGCGGTTTTTCCAGACGTTGGTAATCTCAATGGTCACCTTGTTCGCTCCGGGCTTGGCGACATCGGTGATGTCGATGCGGAAAGGCGGCTTCCACAGCACACCCAAGGGCTGGTCATTGACAAATACCTCGGCGACATGCCTCACATCTCCCAGGTCGAGGTAAACGCGGGTCCCCTCCTTGAGGCGTTCCTGACTGATGTTAATACCTTTCTGGTAGGTAGCTGTGCCCGAGAAGTGCTTGATGCCATCCTCGGGGCGGGTGGTCCATGAAACCAGCTCATCAAAGGCATGCTGCCCCTCGGGGGCTCCGCGTTCTTTCTGGAAGCTGACACTCCAGCCTTGCGGCACGGTTTCCGCTGCGGGGAGGTCGGTAACACTAGCCTGTACCTTTTTACCGTCCGCCATTTTAGCCTCGTAGTTGCCGTTTTGCCAGGCGGTGAAGTCAAGGCCGTTGCCTTCTAACAAAACAGGTTGGCCGTCCTTGCTGATCTCGGTCAGCTGGAGCTTGTAATCAACTTGGCGGAAGAAGACAAAGCGTGAGCCGTAGGGATCAATCTTCAGCTTGATGGTCGTGGTCTTGCCATCGTCCACGTAGTGACTGAGGTGAGTGATTTCGCCAGTGGCAGGGTCCCAGAGCTCGGGGGCTTTGCCGCTGACGCGGAAGCGTAAGCTTGCATCCTCTGCCTGCCCTGATTGGCTGGCGATGAAATAGGCATCGCTCTCGCCGATCTTGCGGTGAATGTAGCGGATTTGTTTTTTCGATGTGGCAAAGTCATCT
>CBFHPA010000031.1:0-25640 GCA_965657565.1 Oceaniferula sp. | reverse complement strand
GTATATGGTTGATAGATAATATAATCTGGGCTACTAGTTCTGGTGATCGTTTTTTCTAACAAAAAACAATATAAGTAGATTGATTATGACTGAGAGTGAAAAGCAAGAATTGAGGGAGGCTCTTGTAGGGCAACGTAAAAATGTCTTAGCCGATGTCAGCCGGCATGGAGTCAAAACTGGCTCGGGAGCTGGAGCCATTGCGGATGAGACCGAGAGGGCTGATATTATTGCCGAAAATATGGTTGAGCATCAGCTTGGTTTTTCTGAAAGCAAGCTGCTTGAAAAAATCGAATATGCTTTGGAACAACTCGATAATGGAACTTACGGCATTTGTGATGAATGCAAAAAAGAGATCAATATTGAACGTTTGAAAGCGAAGCCGTCAGTTTCACTGTGTATCAAGTGCCAAACAGCTAAAGAGCAGGCGGGCTAGGTTTTTTGCCCAATGGAGTGGCGCAACGGCTATGATGTCTCTTTGCTAGAGGCAGAGAGTTGACAGTCTGAAACAAGATGGAGCGCCACGAGGCTGGACGCAGTATGGCCTAGCTTGTGCTGTTTATTTTTTGGCAGCAGGTTTGGTAGCAGGTTTGGGTTCGGCTGCCTTTTTGGCAGAACTTCCCAAGAGAACCTCAGGGCTCGTCTTATCTTGCAACTCCTCTTCGAGGCCTTGCTGAGCCTCCTGATGCTTGGTTATGAGCGTTTCTTCGAGAGACTTGGCTGCATTTTCTGTAACCTTGGTGTTCCATAGATACACTTTTTTGAGTGAGCTCATAGGCTCTAGATTTTTAATTCCAGCATCAGTAACCCCAGTACTGTGTAGGTTCAATACCTGAAGTTGGTTCAGCTTTTGAAGTTCAGGTAAGGCTGAGTCAGTAATGCTAGTTTGATTGAGCTTCAAGGATGTGAGGTTAGCAAATTCACCGAGGGTAAATGCTGAGTCATCGGTGATGGCTGTGGCACTTAGGTCAAGCTCAGTAATGTCATTGGCTGCCTCTTTGAGGATGTTGAGGCTCTCATCACTGAATTCTTTGCGGTAGCTTACTGCGGAGAAGGAGAGGTCCGTGCTATCTTTCGAAATGTAGTTGAGCGAGCCCGCATACTTCGCATTGACAGACTTTAGGGAAGCGGCGAGTCGAGCACGCTTAGCTTTCATAGTGGCGATACGCTCTTTTTCAGCCTTTTCTTTTGCTGCTTTCTCACGCGCGATTTGCTCCGGTGTTTTTAGAGTATCGATGGCTACGATGATGTCTTCAGGAACTTCCACAGCACTGAGCGTATCTGTCTCTGGGGCGCCAATCTTCACCCACCACTCGATGATTTGAATTTCCTCTGGGGTGAGCTGCTTTTTGCCTTCAGGAGGCATGTGCAGGTCATCTTCCATCGGCAAGTGCATGTAGGTGACCATTGCACTGTTCTTTGTATCTCCTGGAACTAGGCAGTCGGTCTCCTCACCACCATCAATGAGGGCAGCGTAGCTATCCATACGTAAGCCACTTTTTTGCTTGGTCTCACCGTGGCAGCTGATGCATTTCTGCTCTAGAATAGGATGAACTATGTTTGTGTAGAGAATGGGATCTACTATGACTTGAGCTGTGGCCTTCTCTTCATCGATTTTCCATGGCGCCTTATCGAGTGGGTCACCGTGGGTGATTTCACCACCGTGATGGCCTGCGCTCATCATCATGGCAGTCGTGAGGAACAGTCCTAGAATGTATGAAGGAGTTGCAAATTTACCGAGGAAACCAATGTCGGATGAATATTTAACGAGGAAGGTGGCTATCAGAAGAATGGTGAAGATAATGCCGTCTCGTTTGTGCTCTTCGATTAGCTCACCAGAAAAGTCTCCGGTCAGGTAGAGACAGTATCCAAAAGCTACGGCAAAGACTCCTGTGGCTGCTGCAAAAAACAGGCCAAGGGTCGTGTTAGGTTTGTATTTTCCGAAGCTAAACAAGCGTAACACTTCCATTACCAAGACCAGCATAACAGCGCCAATGGGTAAGTGGAGAAAGAGTGGGTGGAATTCTCCCAGAAAGCCAATCCATTTGCCAATCGTTGTGGTAGCGCTTTCGCTGGCCATGCCGATTTCGCCGAGTGTCGGCATAATGGCTACTAGAGCGATAGCTAGGATGCTGAGAACAAGGACGGGAATAAAGAACTTTCTCTGAGCCGAGCATTCACAATTACCACAACTAGAAGAATCTGATGTAGCCGAGTCTTGGCCGCCATCATTGGTGGTGGAGTCTTTCTTAAGGGCTTTTTTTTCAGTCTGCTTGTCTAGGCTCTTATCCATGTTGATTTGCTTACGTTTGATGTGATGAAAATCTTGCGATAAAATACACACATTATCGTAACTATATAGATTTAATTATTTTTCCGCGGAAAAGAAAATTAGCCGTGGCTAATTCAAGCTTGACCCACACTGTCGCAAAGCTAAGGTGTGAACTATGCTCAAGAAGATATTTGTTGTTGTGGTCGTTGCGGGCGTCTTGCTGAGTTGCTTGTTGTGGATGCTGAAAAAAAATGAAGCCTTAGATGGGGTAGATTTAGGCGAGGATGAACGGCTTCGAGTAGTAACCACAACAACAATGGTAACCGACATGGTGGCAATTGTGGGGGGGGATCGTATATCTATACAGGGATTGATGGGGCCTGGAGTAGATCCGCATAGTTATCAAGTGACTTTTAAAGACACTGCTGCACTACAAAAAGCCGATTTGATTTTTTACAGCGGCCAGCACTTAGAGGGCAAGATGCAGGATATTTTGGAAAAAAGAGCAAAAAAACATGGCGCTGTGTTTGCTGTGACGGATGGCATATCGACGACTAGTTTGCTGCAACCAGAGGAGGAGTTCCAAGGTTATTTTGATCCCCATGTCTGGGGCGACCCAAAGCTATGGGCCCAGTGTCTTGAGGTGGTTGTGCATGGATTGTCAAAGATGGATCCAAGCGGGGCTGGGGATTATCGTCTTCGGGCCGAGGGCTACTATAAGCAGCTTGTTGCGCTAGATGAGTGGGTGAAAATGAGGATGGCAGAGGTTCCCAGCTCAAAGCGCGTGCTAGTTACCAGTCACGATGCTTTCCATTACCTCGGGCGGGCTTATGAGATTCAGGTGAAAGGTCTGCAGGGAATTTCCACGAATTCTGAGTCGGGCTTGAAAGATCGAGCGGAACTGGTGGCTTTTATCAAGCAGCGTAAACTCAGAACCATTTTCCCCGAGTCGAGTGTTAACGCCAAGGGAATTAAGGCTGTGGCTGCAGAGGCGGGCGTTCAAGTCAGTGAGCATGAACTTTTCTCTGATGCAATGGGCGAGCCTGGCGACGTTGTCCAATTGCATGGAGAACGTTATGATAAGGGCACCTACATCGGCATGATGAAACATAACGTAAACACTCTAGTCGATGGACTAAAGTGATAGCCAGATTAACTACGCGACAAATTTTTTACAATGAAAACAATCATTAGTATCATACTATATCTAAGTTTGATCCCATTAGGGTCATTAAGCGCAGGCCAACACAATCAAACACTGAGGGGAGAGGGATTTGAGCATACGATGCTCAGAGATTTGGAGGCTGACCGTCCCGATGCCACAGAAAGCCCTCGCACGGTAGATGCTGGATATTTTCAGCTTGAAATGAGTTTTTTAGGCTATTCCCGAAACAAGGTTGCGGGTGATAAATTCGAATCATGGTCTTGGGCAGAGACCAACCTCAAGTATGGCTTGAATGACTCGATGGATTTACAATTGATTTTTGCTCCACATGTTCGTGAGCGATCAAAAGTGGGTGGCGTTAGCGAGGAGGTCGACGGTTTTAGCGATGTTACTTTGCGCCTTAAATACAACCTCTGGGGAAATGATGGGGGGAGTACAGCATTTGCGGTTTTTCCATATATAAAAATACCGAGTGGCAGTGATGTCAGTAATGACGAATGGGAGGGGGGTGTTATTTTCCCGTGGGCCTTAGATTTGCATGAAGGAGTTAGTTTGGGCTTGCAGGCTGAATTTGCCCGCGTCTGGGATGATGGAAGTTATGATCTTGATTTTCTCCACACAGCAGTTATAGGTTTTGATGTTTCTGATTATCTAGGCATTTACATTGAGTATCTCGGCATATCTGGTGATCACCCCTATGAAGCATATGCTAGTGGAGGTCTAACTTGGGCCTTTGCGGATTATTTTCAGTGGGACGCTGGTGCTGTATTTGGTATCAACGAGGCTGCAGAAGACTTAACAACATTTGCCGGATTTACGGTGAAATTTTAAATACATGAAGCCTGCTTGCGAAACCGCCCTAGAAACGCACGATCTTACGGTCAGCTACCATAAGCGACCTGTATTATATGGGATTGATGTTGCCGTGCCATCAGGCAGCCTTGTGGGCATCGTTGGGCCCAACGGGGCAGGTAAATCGACATTCATCAAATCGGTGATGGGAGTGGTGCCTTCGTCGGGAGGTTGGGTTAAGGTATTTGGGAAGCCAATGCGCGAAAATCTACCTCGTGTCGGTTATGTGCCACAGCGAGAAAGTGTGGATTGGGACTTTCCCGTCACGGTGATGGATGTGGCCCTGATGGGGACATACGGCGGGCTTGGTTTGATACGCAGACCCGGTAAAGCTGAAAAACGACGCGCATCTGAAGCCCTGGATAAAGTAGGTATGCTTCCATACTCTAATAGGCAGATTGGTAATTTGAGTGGGGGCCAACAGCAGCGGGTTTTTCTCGCGCGAGCTCTGGCGCAAGATAGTGATCTCTATCTGATGGATGAGCCATTTGTCGGTGTGGATGCCGCAACCGAGACGGCGATTGTGGCCTTGTTGCGAGAAATGCGTGAGCGTGGGAAAACCGTATTGGTGGTTCATCATGATCTGCAGTCAGCGGGGGAGTATTTCGATCATTTGTTGTTGCTCAACATGCGGCTTGTAGCGTTTGGCAAAGTTGAGGACGTTTATACTCCTGAGCTACTCCAAAAAACCTATGGCGGACGTCTGACGATTCTCAGTGAGGTGGCAGATCAGGCTGCCAAACTCTAAAGCTAAGGATGTTTGGGGAAATGTCATTGTTAGCTTCAGTTGTCGATTTGCTCATTCCGGGCAGTGGCAGTGGCAAGGCGATTCTGGCTGCCGTACTATTAGGTGCTGGTTGTGGGTTGTTGGGATGTTTTGTTGTCCTGCGAAGGGTGGCTTTGATGGGGGATGCTGTTTCACACGCGGTATTGCCAGGTGTGGTTGCAGGTTTGATTTATAGCTCTGAACGCAGTCCGGGAGTCATCTTTTTGTTTGCTGCGCTCGCTGGTTTATTAGGTGCAGGTCTGGTGCGCCTAATGATGGTCAGCACACGCTTAAAGTCCGATGCCGCGCTGGGGATTGTATTGGCGACATTCTTTGCCTTTGGCATCATGTGGCAGTCGAGAAATCAGCAAGATACGGTGGGCGTGATGAATTTCCTTTTCGGTAATATTGGCTCAATCGATGCAAGTGATTTGCGAATGATGCTCATGACGACATTGATGCTGGTAGTGACCATGTTTTTTCTCAGGCGCCCCTTGTTGATGATGAGTTTCGACGAGGGTTTTTCGCGAGGGTTGGGTTACCCAGTGCGGGTATTGAATGGTGTTTTTTACTTCCTGTTGACATTCTCGGTTGTGGTTGCTTTGCAGGCTGTTGGGGTGGTTTTGGTTTCTGCTATGCTAATTACTCCGGCTGCAGCGGCTTACCTACTGACGGATCGATTTGAACGCATGATGTTATTATCTGTGTTGTTTGGAGTTGCTTCTGGCATCACTGGTGGATTGGTTTCAGCCGAGGTCAATGGTTTGCCTACGGGCCCGGTGATTGCTCTGTGTGCAACGGCTCTGTTTGGCATCATTTATCTGCTGGCGCCTCGGCATGGTGTATTATCCAAGGTGATGCGCACCATCAGGCGTCGCATGCGTGTCCGTAGAGAGAACATGCTCAAAGCCATATATCAAATTCACGAGGGTGAGGGGTTTGCTCATGAAGAAGTGAGTGTGCTGATGCTGGCGCGCAAGCGGGGGCAAACCGAGGAGAATGTGATTAAAGATTGTAAGGCGCTACTTAACCGGGGCTTTATTGAAATGGCGGAGGACGGAGTGTCTCTGCACTTGAGCCGTTTGGGGTGGAAGCGAGCCATGGAAATTGTTCGAAATCATCGCTTGTGGGAATTGTATCTCACCAACGAAGCGGACTACGCCGAGGATCACGTGCACGAGGATGCTGAGAAAATAGAGCATATCCTTGAACCAGGTATTGTTCGCCTGCTCGAACAGCATCTTAATTTTCCGGAGCTTGACCCTCACGGAAAACCTATCCCACAGCCCAGCCATTTGGTTGCTCAACCCCCCGTTTCTATTTGATGAGGCTCCTCGAATACATAACCCTGCCATGGGATGTGCTTGGCGTTGGAGCATTGTGGTTGGTTTTAATGGCTTTTTTTGTAGCGCTACCATGCTCACAAATGGGCTCGTTTTTGATTCTCCGCCGGATGGCGCTGACAGGTGACGCGATCAGCCACAGTGTATTCCCTGGCGTTGTGATTGCCTTTTACATTACCGGAGATTTGGCATCGCCGTGGCTAATCGTTGGTGCTGGCCTGGCGGGTTTATTCTCCACAGTTCTCATTGAGTTGATACATAAATGGACCAGGGTGAAGCAAGATGCCGCCACGGGCATTTCGTTTACGGCTCTTTTTGCTCTCGGTGTTGTATTGATGGAAATGCTGCTTGGTAGAAATGTGGATCTTGATCTTGAGTGTGTGTTGCATGGGCGACTGGGCTTGCTGCTTGAGGAAGATCGATCATTGTTCCTTGGTCTGCAGGTGCCGACGCCAGTGATAGTCATGGCTGGGGTCGCAGCTTTCACCATGGTTTTATTGGGTTTGTTTTGTCGCGTGATGACACTGAGCTCATTCGATACTGATTTGGCGGCATCGTATGGTTACCGGCCGGCGGTGATTCATTATAGTATGATGTTTGTCGTCTCCTTTGTCGTCGTTGCAGCCTTTCAGGCAGTGGGGGCCATTTTGGTGATTGCGTTGCTCATTCTTCCTGGTGCAGCGGCCTACCTGTGCACCTATCGACTCAAGCCGATGTTGATACTTGCTGCCCTGCATGCCCTTATCTCGGCTTTCGGTGGCTTGTATCTGCATGTTTGGTTCAATTCAAACATGGCAGCCTCAGTGGTGGTCTGTGGAGGCGTGTTGTTCCTGTTGGCATGGCTATTGGGCCCAGTTGATGGGGTGTTGTGGAAATGGTTGAAAGATGAGCATTCCGAGCTTGAGGAAATATCCGATGAGGTCGTAAATGACTGATCCTGACACATTCGGCTTGCCCACCATAGCCACTGAGGGTAGTTCAGTGATCCCGCAATCAAGGGAAACTACCAATACTACATTATGGCTATTCAACGCGCTCTCCTCTCAGTTTCTGATAAGTCCGGTCTGATCGACTTCGCCAAAGGGCTCGATAAACATGGAATCGAACTGCTATCGACGGGTGGCACATCAAAAGCATTACGCGAAGCTGGGCTTACTGTAATTGATGTATCGGATTTTACCGGTGCTCCTGAGCTTTTTGAGGGACGTGTTAAGACCCTGCACCCGAAGGTTCATGGCGGTTTGTTGCACAAGCGTGATGATAAAGAGCATCTCAAGCAGGCTACTGATAATGACATCCCGCCGATCGATCTGGTCGTTGTCAATTTGTACCCCTTTGAAGAAACCGTAGCCAAGGAAGATGTCACCCTCGAGGAAGCCATTGAGAATATTGATATCGGTGGCCCTTCCATGCTGCGCAGTGCGGCGAAGAACTACAAGTCAGTCACCGTGGTGACAGACCCCAAGGATTATGATCGGGTGCTTGCTGAGATGGATGAGCACGATGGTGACACCTCTCATAAGCTGCGTGAGGAGCTGGCGCTGAAAGTGTTTCTGCGCACGTCTACCTACGACACGGCTATTACCAATTACTTATCACAAGCAGGTGAGGGAACGCGTTCTCAATTCGTCATCAGCTTGCCGCTTGATCAGGAACTGCGCTATGGCGATAATCCTCACCAGCCAACAGCGCTCTATGGTAACTTTAGTGACGTTTTCACTCAGCTCCAGGGTAAGGAACTCAGCTACACCAATGTCATTGATATCGAGGCGGCATCCGAGCTGATCACCGACTTTGTTCGTCCAACGGTGGGTATTTTAAAGCATACCAACCCATGTGGTCTTGGATAGCATGATGACGATTTGCGCAAGGCGTGGCAGCTCGCCTATGAGACAGATACACAGGCGCCGTTTGGTGGTGTGATCGTAGTCAACCGCCCCCTTACGGAGGGTCTTGCTCGCATTATTTCCTCTATTTTCACGGACGTGATCATCGCACCTGACTTTGAGCCTGAAGCTCGTGCTATTCTCCAGAAGAAAAAGAATCTTCGTCTCATCAAACTTAATAGCGATGCATGGGAGGCGGTAAGGAAAGATCCTGTGATCCGCTCGGCTCCTGGTGGTTTGATGGTGATGGGTCGTGACCATACGGCACTTGGACTCGACAATATTGAAGAGCGAGTTGTCACTAAACGTCCACCAACGCAGGATGAAATCAGAGCAATGCGTTTTGGTTGGAGAGTGGTCAAACACGTTAAATCGAATGCCATTGTTTATTCAGGCATGGATCGTACACTTGGTATTGGTGCAGGGCAGATGAGCCGTGTTGATTCTTCCCGCATTGCTGTGTGGAAAGCAAACGAAGCTGGTTTGTCTCTGAAGGGCAGCATCATGGCATCCGATGCGATGCTTCCATTTGCTGATGGACTCAATGCTGCGATTGAAGCTGGCGCTACGGCATGTATCCAGCCTGGAGGCTCTATCCGTGATGAGGAGGTGATCGCCGCCGCTGACGCAGCAGGCATCGCTATGGTCTTTACCGGCCATCGTCATTTCAAGCACTAGCCTGATACACGACGGTTGGTTCAAGCCAGGCAAGCAGCCTAGCACGAGCTGGCTCGACTTGGCATGTCAAGTCGAACTCTGCCTATGAGAAATAGGCATTGACGGACTTCGTTTATGCGCGGAGGTTATGGGCGTTATCCCATGACCCGCATGATGAAAATTCTCTGTATAAGCGTGCCGCCACTTGTTGTTCTGACCCTGTATTTTTCTCAGACTAACGGTGCTCAAGGAGCATCTGAAGTCTCAGCCAAACCAGAGTATGTGGCCGAGGCGCCACTGCCAAAGGGCTGGCCTAAACCCGGTCCATACAATGAAGTCTCTTTGAAGCGTTTCCCCGCCTATCGCGTAGCGTATACCGATGCTTTTAGTAGTGGTTTTGCATTTTGGCGTTTGTTTCGCCACATCAAGCGCGAGGGCATTCCGATGACTTCACCCGTTGAGATGGGCATGAAAGAGAAAGGAATTAAGGGGGAGAAATTGGGCATGAAGTCGATGAGCTTTCTTTACCAAGATGAGGGAGTCGGTAAGCTCGGCAAGGATGGTAAAAAAATTGAAGTGCGAGACGTGCCGGCGATGCAGGCTTTCAGCTACACGTGGCAGGGGGACAAGAATGGAACGACTATGCAGAAGGCAAAGTTGGCACTTGATGAGGCAGTCCAAAAGGCGGGGTTAAGGAGTGAAGATTACCGAGTGATGGGCTACAATGGCCCCCGAACTCCTGATGCTAAAAAGACCTGGGAAATGTTATTGGTGTTGCCGGCTAAAGCGCAACTCCAGCCGCCTGTAGAGAAACCTTAGTAGGCACATACCCATGGAAATTTCTCTGGTTTATCCGCATCAGCTTTACAAAGAGCACCCTGCACTGGACAAAAAACGTCCCGTGTTTCTCATCGAGGAGCCCCTGCTTTATGGCAGTGATAGCAAGTGGCCGCTTGAGCATCATGCACGTAGACAGGCTCTGCTTCGAGAGGCCGGCGTGCTTTATGTCGATGGATTATTAGCTTCTGGCTACAAGGCTGAAATCATTGATATTCCAACCGGCCAAGCGCATAGCCGCGACTTGCTTGATAAGCTGCCTAGCAAGCTCAGCACCATCCATGTAGCCAAGGTGGTCGATGATTTGATCAGCCGGCGCTTGGAGCAATGGTGTGATCAGAAAGGCATCGATTTGTTGTGGTATGAAACACCAAACTTCCTCACGCCCGAGGAATGGTGGCGCGGTTACCTGGAGGGCAAAAAGAAACCCTTCATGGCGCATTTTTATCAAGCGCAGAGAAAGCGCATGGGCATCTTGCTTGATGAGAAAGGGAAACCCGAGGGCGGATCCTGGAGTTATGATGAGCTCAATCGCAAAAAACTTCCTAAGACCTATATCGAGCCCAAGCTGCCTGAGCTCAAAGCATTCAGCGCGGAAACAAAGGCCTGGGTGAAAGAGCATTTCCCGAATGCCTGGGGTGAGTGCAGCATGGGTTTGCCCAGAACGCATGAAGAGGCAGAGGCATGGCTTGAGGTCTTCTTGCAGGAACGTTTTGAGCTCTTTGGTGACTACGAGGATGCCATTTCTACGCGCTTCGCTACCCAGCAGCACTCCTTGTTAACGCCGATGCTCAATATAGGATTATTAGATCCGGCTTATGTGGTGCAGCGTGCCATCGATTACGCCAAAGAGCACGATGTGCCACTCAACTCCTTGGAGGGTTTTGTTAGGCAGGTGATCGGTTGGCGCGAGTTCATGCGCTGCATGTATGAGCTGCATGGGCGAGAGATGCGGGTGTCGAACTTTTGGGGCTTTACCCATGAGCTGCCAACGTGTTTCTACACAGGTCGCAGTGGTTTGCCGCCTGTGGATCGTGCGATCAAAGAGTTACTCAAAACCGGCTACTGTCATCATATCGATCGGCTGATGGTGTTGGGCGTGATTTTTCAGCTCTGCCATGTCAAGCCGACCGCGGTTTACCGGTGGTTCATGGAGATGTTCATTGATGCCTATGACTGGGTCATGGTGCCCAATGTCTATGGCATGAGCCAGTTCGCTGACGGTGGAAAGTTTGTCACCAAACCCTATGTCTGTGGATCAAACTACATTCGCAAAATGTCAGATTATCCCAAGGGGGACTGGTGTGATATTTGGGATGGTTTGTTCTGGGACTTTATTGACTCCAATCGCGACTTCTACAAAAAACAACCGAGGCTCGGCATGATGACCATGCAGCTCGATAAGATGGCGCCTGAGAAGCTGCAAGCTCACAGAGATAATGCTGCGGCTTATCGTGAAAAGATCCACTCGGGATGGCAGTCTGAGTCGACGGATGAAGCAACTGAACTGCCACTCTGAAAATTGGAAAAGCCCATGAAGATCAAATACCGCTCCTTTATTTCCATTCTGATATTATCTTCCGCTACGGTATTGATCGCTCAAGAAGAGAAGCCGCCACAGTGCAAAGAAGCAACCACGAATATGCTCATCGATTTTACGGACAAAAAGGCAGACCATCAAATGAATGTCGTTAACGATGGTGTCATGGGAGGGCTTTCTCAGGGGCGCATCGAAATGACGCAGAACGACAGCTTGCTTTTCAAGGGGGATATCTCGCTGCAAAACAACGGAGGTTTTTCTTCGTTTAGAATCGGAGGCAAGCTCTGGGACCTCAGTGCTTGGAAGGGGGTCGAGATTCTCGTGAAAGGAGACGGAAGGACGTATGGCTTGCGAGCAACTACGGACGAAACATTTCTCCGCTCCTCTGTTTCCTTTACTGCGGATTTTAAGACGGTGAAGGACGAATGGGTGAAGCTACAGATTCCCTTTTCGAAGATGAAGGCGAGCTGGCGTGGTAGGAAACTCGATCGCAACTTCGACCCTGCCCAAATCAAGGGGCTCGGCATCATTCTGGCTGATAAGACAGCAGGAAAGTTTGCCCTTGAGATCAAATCGATCTCAGCTTGGAAATAGCAGGTGTTCGTATCAGGCGCTCGCTTCTAGAATGTGCGCACGCTGCCCATGCCGCCATCGGCTTGGATGATCTGGCCTGTGATGAATTTAGATTCATCGGATACAAGGAACTGAGCTAATGCAGCAATGTCGTCAGCTTCACCAATCGTTTTGAGCGGATGACGATCGGCTGAAGCCTGACGTTTGGCATCACTGTTAATGAGGATCTCGGCAAGTGGGGTATCGGTCAGGGAAGGGGCAATTGCGTTGACGCGGATCGATGGAGAAAGCTCGGCGGCAAGTGAACGGGTCAATCCTTCAATCGCACCCTTGGCCATGGCGATGGAGGCGTGAAATGGCAAGCCAGTCTGAACAGCTACAGTGGAAAAAAGCACCACGGAGGCCGCAGGTGATTTTTTGAGCGCGGGCAAGCATTGCTGAATGACTTGGGCAGCACCGAGGGCATTGAGTTTAAACTCTGTGAGCATATCTTCTTCGCTCAGGCGGTGAAAAGGTTTGAGAGTGATAGACCCTGGCGCATAAACGATGCCGTCGAGTTGATCGGGGAGGTTGAGCGCAGTGGGGTTCGCGGCATCGAAGATCTGGTGTTGGGCTCCATTGCAATGACTGCTGGCAGTGCGGCTAGCGGTAAGGGTGTTAATGCCGCTGCTTTGAAGTCTGTCTGCCAGGCATTTTGATATGCCGTGTGATCCGCCGATGATGAGAACTGTTTTCATAAGGTTGTATGGGTGTAGGTAAATGGGTTGCCGGAGGTTTCCTTAAGATGGAATGGCCTCAGCGTATTCGGGTAACTTGGTGGTGATCATTCCATTGAGGCTGCCCACCAGATGATACAAACCAAAGTAAGTGCGGTTGAGGTAAAGCGCGTGGGCATTGCCACGGGAGGTGCTCAGTTTGCTGAGCTCTTTGTCGAGGCGTGCATCCTCACCTAGCTGTGCGAGCTCATCGAAATAGTCCTGATCGCCAAAGTCGAAGGTGCCATGCTTGAAGGGTCGTGAGAGCAGCTCAACAGATTCTCTGAACAAAGCAGCTAGCTTGTCCTTCTCATGGGGTTTGTCCGTATCGAGCAATAAGCCGATCTTGCATAGGGCGTTACGAAATGTGCTTTCATCGTTGAGCACATCAGGATCCATTAGGGCAAAGTAATCTCTGTAAAAATCATCTTCTAAAGACTTGGTGCAGCCAAAATCGAGCACCCAGAGCTCGTCGTCATGAACCTTGAAGTTGCCGGGGTGTGGGTCAGCATGAAACAAACGAAGCTCGTGAATCTGATGATGGTAGAAATCCCACAAGGCCTGAGCTAGTTTTTGCTTCAGCTCCTGAGGAGCATCAGACTCGGCAAAGGTATCAAGCTGCACACCATGAATCCACTCCATGGTAAGGATGCGTTTGCTGCTGAGGTCTGGAAAGTATTCAGGGAAACGTGTGTGGGCGAGGTGCTTTGATTTGGCAGCCAGGTCTTGAGAGCGTTCGAGCTCGAGGTGGTAATCCGTCTCTTCGAGCAGGCGCTCCTCGACTTCCTTCATGTATGGCTCGATCGCCTTGGAGTCTAACTGGAAGATCCTAGTGGCGATGGGTTTGACAATAGCGAGATCAGATTTGAGGCTGTCTGCTACACCTGGATACTGAATTTTGACCGCGTATTTCTTGTCCTTGATTTCGGCCTGGTGAACCTGGCCAATGGATGCTCCTGAGGCTGCCTTGGTGGTGAATGATTCAAAGATCTCATTAGGCCGCTTGCCCAATTCCTTCATAAAGGTGTTCACCACCAGAGGGTAGGTGAGTGGCGGGGCATTGTATTGGGCTTGGGAAAATTGATCTGCGTATTGGTCGGGCACCATGTTGCGATCCATGCTTAGCATTTGAGCAAGCTTCAGCGGCCCCCCTTTCAGCTGGCTGAAAGTGTCATACGTTTGGCGTGCTGTGGCTTCATGAAACGCGGTCTTGTCATCGTTGCCGGTGATGGTTTTCTGAGCCTTATACTTGAGGTAATTAACACCAACCTGGATACCCGTTTGTGCAAGCTTGCTTGCACGACCGATCTTATTTTTTGGGATTTTAGTCTGCTCTTTCATCGAGCCTAGGAGCCTGAGATGGTGAATCGGCGCAACAAAAATCTGCCCAGGTCAAACGCTGAATCTAAAGTGCCGGAGCGGGCAACGTCTGCACTAAATCTCACGCTTTTTTCGATCAATGCATCGGTGTCTTGAAACTCAGCTGACTGATCTTTGCGGTGGAATTCGATGATGCTTCGAAATTGTTCGAAGAGAAGCTCGGGATATTTTTCGCTGACTTTTTTGCGGTCGGCCACTGATCCATCCTCAATGCCCTGTTCGATGATCTCCTTGGCAAACTCGATGAAGCGGTGCCTCATTGATTTAATAGATTTGGAGCATCCGGGACGCGGGAAAAACTCAACTAAGCGTGATCTGTTTTTCTGGGCGTGAGCAAAAAAGGTGAAGAAGAATGCCAGTATTTTCTGATCCCCTGGGTAATCAGCATAATCATCGTCTTCGTGAAGTACCTTGATCGTATCCTCCACCAGGCCGTCCCAGTATAAGGACTCCAGAGCATCAAAGCTGGCAGCGTGCTTGTAAAAATCAGCCTCCTCCATGCCAATTTCCTCAGTGAAAGCATAAACGCTACTTGGTCGTTTACCTTTTGTCAGCAGCACGTGCCAGTATTGTTTTTCAAGCTCGTCCTTAGGATTCTTTTTTGAAGTCGACTTAGCCATTGCACACCTATCTAGAACTGGGTGAGTAGGCAGTCAAATGGTAATTGTGTTATATTATTCTTGATGGGGGTGTTCATTAGATTACCCTGTTCGCATGAATACTCTCAAGAAGTTGGAGATATTAGCGGACGCGGCCAAGTATGATGCCTCCTGTGCCAGCTCGGGTGCAGCGCGGAAGGATTCCACGGGGGGCAAAGGGGTTGGATCGACTGGGGGAACGGGTATTTGTCACTCCTATGCTCCTGATGGCCGCTGCATCTCCTTGCTCAAGGTTTTACTGACCAATGTTTGCCTGTATGATTGCCACTACTGCATTAACCGCCGCTCTAGTAATGTGCAGAGGGCGAGGTTCACGCCAGAAGAGGTGGTTGAGCTGACCCTTTCATTTTACAAGAGAAACTACATCGAGGGGTTGTTTCTGAGTTCTGGAATCATACGCAGTGCAGATTACACGATGGAGCTCGTGATCAGAGTGGCGAAACTATTGCGCGAGCAGCATCACTTCCGCGGTTATATTCATCTCAAAACCATTCCTGAGGCCTCGCCTGAGCTGATAGCAGAAGCTGGCAAGTATGCCGACCGCCTGAGTATTAATGTCGAGCTTCCCAAGCAGGAGAGCCTAAAGAAACTCGCCCCCGAAAAAAACGTCCATCGTACTCGTGAGGCCATGAGCACTATCAATTCAAAGATTACCGAGACTATCGCCGATCGCAAAGAGCTAAGAAAGCGTAGATCTACTGCCAAAAAGCCGACCTTTGCCACCGGCCAAAGCACTCAGATGATTGTCGGTGCGGATGGGTCCAATGATAGTGATTTCCTTGCTAGGGCAGGGGACCTCTATGGTAATTTTAAACTGCGACGCGTTTATTACTCCGCATTTAGCCCCATTCCTGAGCCTTCTGTGATCTTGCCGCTACAGTCACCTCCATTGGTGCGTGAGCACAGGCTCTATCAGGCGGACTGGCTGATGCGCTTTTACCACTATGGTGTTGATGAGCTCACCAGTGAGGAGTCGCCCAACCTCGATCTTGATATCGACCCCAAGCTGTCGTGGGCGCTGCGCAATAGACATACCTTTCCGATCGATATCAACCGCGCGCCCCTGGAGATGCTTTACCGTATTCCAGGACTTGGAGTCAGAAATGCAAAGCGAATCGTGCGCTTGCGCCGTCATCACGCGGTGTCTCTTGAAGATCTGATTAAGCTGAGGGTGAACCTCAAGAAGACGATGCCCTTTATGATTTGTGCCAATCATCACCCTGCTCGACTTGAGCTATCGAGTAGCGAATTACGTGCAAAGTTCGCACCACCGCCGAAGCAGATGGAGCTTGATTTTTCAGCAGCGCCAATCGTGTCTAGTGTGGAAAAAAACATGGTCAAGCAAGCTGGGTCGGAAGCCTTGCATGGCGAATTTTAGATGATCGAGATATTACGATGAAGACCGTATCCATTGAACCTCATTTCCAAGCGTGGCGCAGGGCTGCTCGAGCTTTGCTGGCGGAGCAGTGTCATCCATCAGATGTGCTCTGGAGTGCTAAAAACGATGAAGGTGAAGGGTTATTGTTTGCCGATGAGTTGCCTGCATGCCCAGCCACAGCACCACGCTTAAAGGTGCCCAAGACCTTTGTCCGCCTTGCGGAGACTGTATCCGCTCATCGTTCAGGTAAGCAATGGGCATTACTCTACCAGATACTTTGGGAAATGACCTGTGGAAATGACAGGCGAATTCTGAGCAACCAAACTGACACTAGATTGCGCACCCTCGAGCGCATGCGCGCGACGGTGAGTAGAGACATTCATAAGATGCGTGCCTTTGTCCGGTTTCGTGAAGTGAAGACGGGGCACTCCAGTAAAGAGAATTTTGTGGCGTGGTTTGAGCCAGATCACTTGATCGTGCGATTGAATACCGCTTTTTTTCGCAAACGCTTCGCAGGGATGAATTGGTCGATTCTGACGCCTGACGAGTGTGTTCATTGGGATGGCATTCAAATTACCTACACCGAGGGTGTTGAGAAGTCAGTCGCTCCAGATAGTGATGAGCTTGAGGAACTATGGCTGGGCTACTACCGTAGTATCTTCAATCCCGCGCGGCTGAAGATCAAAATGATGCAGACCGAGATGCCCAAGAAGTACTGGAAAAACCTACCCGAGGCAGAAATCATCGAAGAGCTCATCACCGGTAGTGGAGAGAAGGTGCAATCCATGATGGATGAGCATGAGCGACCGCTTAAGCCCGTGCCACGCAATGCTTACCTTGCACGACTCAAGGAGATGGACGAGGAGTGAGAAATTTGGAATGTTGAGATTTATTTGCCGAGTTCACTGAGCAAGGCCCGGTTTAAGCGGATGCCTGCCTCGAAGTTCTCAACATAATAATTCTCGTTCGGTGCATGGATTTGGCAATCGGGTAGGGCTAAGCCAAGCATGAGAGCCTCGACGCCAAAAATCTCCTTCATATCTTGAATGATCGGAATGGAGCCACCTTCTCTTATCAGAACAGGCTCCTTACCGAAGGCTTGTCTTAGTGCCTCTTGTCCTGCTTTGCCATTTTCAGAATGAGGGTCGGCATAAAAGGGTTTGCCGTCATGGCCCACTTCAACTTCCACGGTGACGCCTTCAGGGCAATGCTTCTCGAGGTGTGCTTGCACTTTTTCCATGATGTCCTTTGGGTCTTGGTCGGGGACGAGGCGAAATGAGAACTTAGCCATGGCCTCGGCAGGAAGCACTGTCTTTGAGCCCTCTCCCTGGTAGCCACTCGCAATGCCGTTCACCTCGGCAGTGGGGCGTGCCCAGAGCCGCTCCGCAGAGCTGTAGCCGGGCTCTCCAAAGAGAGCGGGGGAGCCTGTAACCTTCTTGATGTCTTGCTCGCTCATGCCCGGTACCTCGGCCCACATGTTGCGCTCCCAATCTTCGAGCGGGCGCACATCATCATAAAAGCCATTAATAGCGACATTGCCTTCCGAGTCGTGCAATGAGGCCACCAGTCTTGCTACCGCCGTCGCTGGGTTGGCAACGGCGCCTCCGTAGACGCCAGAGTGAAGGTCGCCGGAAGGCCCTTTCACCGTGACTTCGCAGCAAGCAATGCCGCGCAAGCCATAGCCAAGCGTGGGGACACCTTTTGCCACCATGCCAGTATCTGAGACTGCAATGACGTCGCACTGAAGATCTGCCTTATGTTTTTCAATGAAGGGGACCAAATTGGGACTGCCAATTTCTTCCTCTCCCTCGAACAGGAAGATCAAATTCACGGGGAGTTCACCGTCTTCTTTGAGGCTTTGCTCTACGCCGAGAACGTGGGCTAGCATTTGCCCTTTGTTGTCAGTGGAGCCTCGCCCCCATATTCTGCCATCACGTATTTCAGGCTCGAATGGAGGTGAGTCCCATAGCTCGACTGGGTCGACTGGCTGAACATCGTAGTGACCGTATATCAGGCAGGTTTTTTTGCCTGCTACATGCTGGTTGCGCGCGACAATAATAGGATGTTGTGAAGTTTCGTGAAGCTCCGTGACTAGCCCCATGTGATTGAGTTTTTCGACCAGCCATTCTGCGCAGGCACGGACATCGCCCGCATGGTTGGAATCCGTTGAAATACTGGGGAAACGTAAGAATGAAAACAAATCTTCAAGCTGTTTGGTCATGGCCTATGTTTTGAACTCCGTCTGTCAGGGGAGCAAGCCTCAAATAGGAATCATCATGAAGCTAGGGAAAGAATAATGAATTCATGGTTTTAAAAGTGAGCAAATACGTACAAACTTCTAAGCGATGTCACGACGGTATCCGCTCATCTTTAATCCGAGTGCTCGCAGCCAGCGAGGGCGTAGGACCTTACGCTTTTTGATGACTCACGCTCAGTCGTTTGTTCTGTATGCTAGCCGCAGTGCCGAGGATGCCAAGGAGCTGGCAACAAAGCTTGCGGCTGATGGAGAACCTATTGTGGTGGCAGCAGGTGGAGATGGCACACTCAATGCTGTTGTCCAAGGATTAATGGGGACGGATACAGCGCTTGGTGTATTGCCAGCAGGAACGATGAACGTTTTTGCCCGAGAGCTTGGATTGCCTCACAATAGCCTGAAGAAATCACTCGAGGTATTGGAGGAAGGTCACGTCAAGGAGGTAGACCTTTTCGAAGCCAATGGTAACCCCTTTATGCAAATGGCTGGTATAGGCTTCGATGCTCAAGTCATCGAGGAGACGTCGTGGGAGCAGAAGAAGATTCTTGGGCCGATGGCCTATATCATGACCGCGATGAAAGTATTAGCAGACAAACCGCCGAAGCTTCGCATCATTTGCGATGATGGTCACGTTGAGGAAGGGTTTTGCGCATTGGCTGGTAACGGCTCACTCTATGGTGGGCAGGTAAAACTATTTCGCAAGGCTGACCACGCTGACGATATGCTCGATATGTTGGTGTTTACTGAGGCGGGTTATAAACTGATCCGCGACTCCGTTAAGGGACTTGCTACAGGTGCCATAGATGCAGGAAATTCTTCGGTGAAGTATCTCCAATCTAAGAGTTATCAAATCCACTGTGATCGCGAGGTGCCGATGGAGGTCGATGGCGAGTATGTCGGTCGAGTAGAAAATATCTCTCTGACTCCCGCACTTACAAAATTGAAAGTCGTAGCTCCTGAGAATCCGAAGGACGGAATATTCACCACGGTAGTGAAAACTTTGGTCAATATACCACGCAAAGGAGAAAGTCACTGATTACCAATAGGCTTGATAGGATATGAGTGATTCGAACAGTCATGAACCTGCGGAGGCGTTTGCGGGTGTTGCATCGCATCCATCGCCAAACAGGGGTGGTAGATTTATTTGGCTGGGCAGGTTGTTACTTGTGGCTTTTGTTCTGCTTGCTGTTTTTGTCGGTTTTATCTGGCACGCTAATTATGCAGCAACCCGCGCGGGCAAGGGTATTTTATTTGATGAGATCAAAAATGTGCCTGATCAGAAAGTGGGTTTGGTCTTTGGCTGTTCAGAGAAACTCGGCAAACACGATAACCTCTACTTCAAGTATCGCATTGAGGCGGCGGCTAAACTTTACCGTGCGGGGAAAGTCGAGACGCTGATCGTGTCTGGGCTGCGGGAGCAATACTATGACGAGCCGGATAAAATGAGAAAGGCTTTGGTGGATGCCGGAGTGCCAGCTGAGAAGATTATCTGTGATTACGCCGGCCTGCGCACGCTGGATTCCGTTATGCGTGCCAAGCTCACCTTCGGGTATAATAACCTTACACTGGTAAGTCAGAAATTCCAAAATGAGCGAGCTGCCTACATTGCGAGGGCCAATAACATCGAAGTCTATGGATACAACGCTCGTGATGTTGAGGGCCATGCGGCACGCAAAACCCGGGATCGTGAAGTACTTGCACGAGTCAAGATGTGGATCGATGTCAACATCACCAACAAGCAGCCAAGGTATTTGGAGAGAATGCCTGATTAGAACATCTTGCCCGTTGATCACTTTGGCTTTTAGGCCGCGTAGTTACATCAGACAGCAGTCTTTGACAGGGGATTAAGACGCTGGTTTTGATAGCTACATCAAAGGAGACGGTAACGTGGATTACAGCTTCATTATTGCCACCACCTCATCAGGCATCACTGACTTCAACGCTGATAAGTTCTCCTTCGAATCAAGCGGCTTCTCCAACGGTCCAGCATGGGACTGGCAGATTGTGCTTAGCGGTAGTGACCTCGTGCTCGAAGCCTACGCGGTTCCCGAGCCTAGCTCAACAGCACTTCTCGGCCTTGGCGGACTCGCCCTGATGCTGCGCCGTAAGCGCAGCTAATGAAGGATGTCGGATGAGCGACAGCCGCGACGCGGCCAGATGCTACTTCAACTTAAACTCTCAAAAAGCCCTGCCGTTACCACGGCGGGTTTTTTTCGTTTTAGCTCTGAAATCCAAGAACCAAGAACGAGGAACCAAGAACCAAGAACAGCCGCGCAGCGGCTCCCTACTTCAACATTCACTATTCAATATTCACCATTCCGACCGCCGCCTGCGGCGGTCGGCTGCTACCCGCCTGCCGCAATAGTAATAATCTCAAGCTGGTCTCCGTCATCTAGCACGCTGTCGGCATACTCCCGTGGGAAGAGTGCTTTTTTATTAAGCTCTACGATGACGGGTTTGCCGGCAAGACCAATAGATGCCAGTAGTGTTTCCACGTTGATGGCTTCATTCAGAGAATGATCTTTGCCGTTGAGTATGATCTTCATATCGTTTGGAAAAATCGGGCTGATTACTTAGCATTGAGGATGGCCTCATCCCAGTCCTTCCAGACCGATTCATATCCTTTGGATTGTAGCATGCCGGTGATGTCATTGATGCCGCGCTTATCATCGATGGTAAACTGCTCGGTGGCGCGGCTGCAGGATGATTTTTCGGTCACTTCGACACGTTTGCCTTTGAGGGTCATGTGAAGGTCGTCGGTCCCGGCGCCGGTGTAGCCGCCAGGGTCTGTCTGGGATTCCGCGGACATGTGGGTAACACCGAGGGGGACAAGGGCGTCTCTCAAGTTGGCAGGCTCACGGGTGCTGACCACGATGCCGACATGAGGAAAGCACATGCGGAATGCGCAGACGAGCTGGACAAAGTGGCGGTCGTTGAGGAAGAGCTCAGGATTAGGCTGATACTGGTAGTTGCCAGCATAGGGACGCATGCGTGGGAAGGAGACGGTGAATGAGGCCTTCCAGCAGTGCTTGTAGAGGTATTCTAGATGGGACGCCAGGGCCCTAGCTTCGTGCCTCCAGTCGGCTAGGCCAAAGAGGGCGCCGATGCCAATTCTTCGGAAGCCTCCCGCATAGGCACGCTCGGGACATTCCAGGCGCCAGTCGAAATTTTTCTTTGGCCCTGCGGTATGGAGCTTGGCGTAAGCTTCGCGATCGTATGTCTCCTGATAGACAACAAGTCCCTCGGCGCCGTGCCCGACGAGCTCACCATATTGCTTGTCCTTCATGGGCCCGACCTCAATGCCAATGGTGGGGATGAATCCCTTGATGGCGTCAATGCAGTCTTGTAGGTAGCCTTCACTGACAAACTTAGGGTGCTCGCCGGCAACAAGTAGGATATTTCGGAACCCGAGTGCGTGTAGGTGCCGTGCCTCGGTGACGACTTGTTCAATAGTGAGGGTGGTGCGCAGAATCGCATTATCGCGGGAGAAACCACAGTAGCTGCAGTTGTTAACACACTCATTGGAGACATAGAGAGGGGCAAAGAGCCGCATGGTTTTGCCGAAGTGCCGGCGCGTGATGGAGCGGCTGCTAACAGCCATGGACTCGATTTCCTCACGCGACTTTGGCTCGAGCAGTTGCTCAAATTTACGCAGTAGCGGTGTTGTTTCGCTACGATTGAATGTCTCCACAAAGCTCACGCTGGTAGCCTAGGATAGAAATTCAAAAGCACAAATCCGAAATCAGCGGATCCTGCCATGATATTGGCGATGATTGTTGCCTCGGATATTGGGCTGCTGGCTCGTGTAGTGTGGGCGCAGAATTTTCACGTAGAATTTTACATGTCTGTATATTTATGTATTCTGTTGCCTGTAAATGACTATTTCCCCGTTGATTCTTTGGGTTGCGGGTGCCGACCAAGTAACCTTTACTAGTTCGCTGAGGTAGTTGTCACTTACCACTATTTAATGTTATCAATGGAATTACTGACTTGGCTAGGAATAGCCGCTTGTCTTTCGCAGTCGGCAATGTTCTCCGGCTCAAACCTCGCTTTTTTCTCTCTTGGTCGCATGCGGCTCGAGGCGGAAGTGGAGAAAGGCAGCACTGCGGCCGGTCGTGTGCTGGCGCTGCGCAAGGACTCAAACTTACTGCTGTGCACTATTCTGTGGGGCAATGTAAGTGTGAACGTGCTGCTTGCTCTGCTCAGTGAGTCGATCATGGCGGGCGTTGGTGGCTTTGTGTTCTCGACGGTGGGTATTACCTTCTTTGGTGAGATTATTCCGCAGGCTTATTTCTCGCGCCACGCCATGCATGTGGGTGCTAAGCTTGCACCGTTGATTCGTTTTTATCAGGCTGTGCTATTCCCTGTGGCCAAGCCGTGTGCCGTTATTCTAGACGGCTGGATTGGGCCAGAGGGCCCGACCTTTTACCGCGAGCGCGATATCGAGATTATTCTTGAGAAGCATATCAGTGAGCAGACCTCTGAGATCAGCGCCAACGAGGGCAGGGGAGCGCTTAACTTCCTCGATTTGGATGACCGCTTTATTATTGATGAGGGTAACTCAATCAATGCGGATACGATCTATACCATGCCGTCCAAATTGGACCTGCCTACCTTGCCCGCTCCGAATACCGATGAAGGTCGTGAATTCATCAAAGCACTCAACAAACACCCTAACCTGCGTGCGGTGATCCTCGATGAGGATGACGGCAAGCCTCAACTTATCATCAATACCACGGAGTATCTTGGCACCCTTTATGCGGCACAGCAGAAAGAAGGCGACGAGGCCTCCGCGGAGCTCGATATTTATGAGTTTTGTCATCGCCCGATCATTGTTTTTGATAGCAAGACGACCCTAGACGACGTGCTCGGTGAGTTCGTTGTTGAAGCCAATGATAAAAACGACCACGTGGTGGACCGTGATGTTGTTATTTTCTGGAGTGAGGAGCAGAAACGCATCGTCACTGGTGCCGATATCTTCGGTCGTTTGTTGCGTGGAATAGCACGGCGGGAGGCGGAGTAGGCGACTGTGCCGAGGTGCAGGTCTCGCCATTAATGCATCGTTGATTAAGTATTCCGAACTGTCGGTTCTAACTTGTCGTATTTTTTCTTAGTCAGCTAACAGGCTCATTCTTAGTGGTGGGTTGTTAGTTTTTCTCCATGATCGATAATGGAGGTGAGTTATTTATTGTTAGGCTGGGCCTGATCTAGTAAATGATATGTTAGATTTAGACAGTCTGTGTTGATGTAAGTTGATTGTTGGCTTCATGGATTAGGCCTCGACTATCTATTTCTCTTCCTGTGAGAGATTATGAAGCGCGCTTTATTAAGTAATAACATCATTGCCTCTATCTTGTTGCTGGGTGTTGTTTTTGGTTGTCATCTTAATGCTCAAGAAGCTCTCCGCGTTGCCAAAAATAAAGGGTCTCACAGCTTGCATTGGAAGAGTGATGCCGAGAAAACAGCTTTTCTGCAGCAGAGTCAGGATTTGGTTCGCTGGGAATACATGCTGCATTATGATGTGGGAGATGGCACTGAACGTCTGTATCAGCTGGATCAAACTCAAGGTGAAGAGGGGCAAAACCTTATTTTTTATCGCCTGCAGACCTATCCGACAAATCTAGCTGATCCAGATGATACCGATGGTGATGGGCTGCATAATCTTTTTGAATTGGGGCATGGATACGTACCTGTCCTGACCGATAGTGACGATGACGGAGTCGCCGACGGGGATGAAGATCTTGATGAGGACGGTGAGAGTAATCTTACGGAAATTGCTAATGGCACGGATGCTAGTGACAGCTCGTCTAATAGTGGGGATGAGGTGCTTAAACCTGACGTAGTCAAAAAAGTCAGGGGCAAAGATTATGATGTCGACAGTATGATGACACTATGGACGCTAGATGGTTCCATTTACTAGTCGGGTTCTCCCTTCAGTGCGTTTCATACAACTTCCATGGGGGAATGGGTCGAAGAGGATGAGATTGACAATACATGGTATCGTGGCGCGCATCATACCTTTGGGTGGGATGAATGGTATCAGTCGGATGTATGGGCCATCGGTCACTTTGATCACATATTGGTGAATGAAGGAGACCTTGTTGATTATCCTATTCGCCGGAGTTATATCAAAGTGGTATCCTCGGCAAATTACTGGGCGCCTGAGCCAACCATTAGTATTGTGACAATGACGATCCCTGCTGGGGAGAGGGAATCAAATATCATAGAGCTCAGGCCGCTTTCAGTTTATCAGCAAGTGACGGTGGATCTCCTCCCTGTAGATATAGTCCCTGACGATGATCAGCCCGGAAAGACAGGAGATCAAATCCCAAGTAACAAAGGTGCTGAGGGTGAGAAACACTACGTTTCACCTAAGAAAAGTGCCGAGATAAACGATGATTATGTAGTGTTGAAGGCCAAAGGAATCGAAAAAGAACTCTTCGAGAAAGTCCTTGAATGGGAAGGAGGAGAAGCCGTTCCTAACGAGCCTCATAAGCGCAGAGTCAAGCGTGACGCTACAGGAAAAACAGTCGTCAAGCTAAAGGCCAAAAACGGAGGGCAAGAAGTTGACAGCATGAATGTCTGGGTGGTGTGGGCAAATGTGATTACTTTGAACAATAATTTTTCGGGGAAAGGTGTTTACGCTCAAGAGCAAGGTTTTGCCCGACACTATGTTTCCAACAACCTTCCCCCTAACGCTCCTCCTCAAATGAGGGTTTTCAGGTTCCAAATCCAACCAAAGGAAATAATTACAGCCCTAGATCATCCGGATCTTAGCGGTCCTTCACAAAAAAATGTTCCAGGCAAAGGTAAGCTATATAAAGTCGATCCTTCTCTTGGTGATGGGGATAGTGCGAGCCTGAAATGGGATGCCAGTAGGAGAAAAGAAGTAACTATCAGAAATCCTGGAGGTATTCTGAGAGCAGATTTGGGCCTTCCTTTGGCGTTCTATGTCAATCAGCCAGCAAATCCAGGTGATCCAGTAAAAGTTGTCGATGTTCCCATAGATTTTCCTAATAATCCAGTAGAAGGGAATGATGATCCAGCCGGAGCAGATGAGGATGGTAATCCTTACGTAGCAAAACAAGGTGCCGGACTAGACCATCTGGTGGGTGAACTATCCTCAAGAGATGCACCACAACTCTTTGCTCTCAATAACTGGGGAGTGAATGGAAGAACCTTTGCAAGCGAATTTGATTTTCATGAATTTGCAAGAGTTGAGCTCTGGAATGGAGAAAGAGCAGGCGGTAAATTTTGGTTTAGAATATCCGATTATTTTAAATGGAAACATTCATTCAGCGCAGAATACAAGGTTCCACCTTCGCA
>CBFHPA010000030.1:0-28344 GCA_965657565.1 Oceaniferula sp. | reverse complement strand
CAACGATACGCCCTTTATCAAAGACCAGTATCCTATCGGCTATCTTAATGGTACTGAAGCGGTGCGCGATAATGAGGGTAGTGCGACCCTTTGCTAATTCCGTAAGCTGATTTTGGATCTGTGATTCACTTTCGGTATCAAGTGCCGATGTGGCCTCGTCCAGAATTAAAATAGGCGCATCCTTAAGAAATGCCCTTGCGATGGCGACCCTTTGCTTTTGCCCTCCAGAAATACCTTCTCCTCGCTCACCAACGTGGGTGTCATATTGTTCAGGCAGCTGCATGATGAACTCATGCGCGTGTGCCTGCTTGGCTGACTCAATAATTTCTTCCCGTGTCGCTGAAGGATCTCCTATCCGGATGTTATCTTCGATCGTGCCCCTAAAGAGCAAGGGGTGCTGAGACACCAGAGCTATTTGATTCCTGAGGTCATTTTTCCGAAGTGTAGCAATATTCACCCCATCGATAGCGACCTGCCCCTTGTCGACATCATAAAATCTCGGGATGAGACTGGCAAAAGTAGATTTACCAGCACCACTAGGACCAACCAAGGCAACTGTCTGGCCAGCATCAATAGAAACATTCACATCACCAAGTGCCACATGCTCATCGTAGGAGAAACTGACATCCTTCATGCTAACCTCCCCTATAACACGGTCTATTTTTTGAACATGATCACCATCTTTGATCTCATCGGTAGAATTCAGGATTTCCTCCAGACGATCCAGTGATGCCTCTCCCTGTTTGATAAGCGAGTGGATTGCCCCCATTTTCTTGATCGGCTCGTAGGCTAGATAAAGTGCCATTACTAATGACAAAAATGACTGCAAGGTCATGCCGTGTTTGGCTCCGTAGTATACGGCAAATGAAATGCCAGCTGCCGCTACAATTTCTACTGCTGGGCTGACTAGATATCTATATTTAATAACCCCCATCTGAAAACGCATGAATTGCTGACTCAGAGACTCGACCCAACTTACCTGCTGATCCTGCATGTTGTAGGCTCTGACTTCCCTCTGTGATGCAAGGTTCTCTGAGACCGAGGCTGTCATATCTCCGGTCTTCGCCTGCAATGCTTGGGCTTTTTTCAGCAACTTCTTTCCCACCATCCTGATGGGGAGCACACACACGGGCAAACTCAGCAAGGCGATCAAAATGAAGAACACCTTGCTATCGGTGACCGCTGCATAAACCAAAAACCCTACCGCTGAAAGCAAGGTAAACGGTTGCACCACTAGATCATTAGAAACCCTCACAACCACAGACTGCAGCTGCATGGTGTCGCCCATGACTCGCGTCAAAATGTCGCCTTCCTTATGCCTCTGGTGAAATGCCAAGGAAAGGCGCTGCAGACGGCCAAAAACCCTCATTCGAATAGCTTCTAAAACCTTCAAGCCACACCAATTGATCAAATAAACATTAATATAACCAAAAACACCCCGCACAACAAAAACGGCAGGCAGCAGGCAACAAGCGAATACAATCACTGCCGAAGGAGAAGCCGAGTCCATTCCTAGCCAGGCGATGATTGATTTCATCCATACTGGCGACTCTGCCACCTTGCCGGTTTCCTCACTGGAAAAAATCAATGGGAAAACCTCTCTCGTCATAAACGGCAATCCAAAACCACTGGCAAAGGCAGCAACCGCGCCAGCCAGAACTCCCGCTATAAATTTCCACTTCAGTGGTAACAGCAGGCTTAAATATGGAAGAAAACGTTTCATCAATGCGAAGCTCTGAGCATCACCCCCCACCGTCCAAACTGCAACCCTAGATTTTTGGTTCTCACCCGATCTTATCCGTCTTATCGAAAATAACTAGAGCGATAGCGGACCAGTCCTTTTTGAGTATTTTAATCCGTCAGCTCCCCGGATTTGATAAGCTTTTCACCCTCACTCTGCCAACATGTGCCTATTAGCCTGCGGTTGATCAACAAGGCTCGGTCACTCCGCAAAAGCCTCACATACAGTCTCTATATCCTCCTCACTCAAGTATGGGTTCATTGGCAGCGACAAACACTGATCCGCAACACGCTCCGTCAGGGGAAAGTCACCTTTCACATGCCCGAGGTTTGCAAAAACCGGCTGCAAGTGCAGTGGCGTTGCGTAGTAGCTTACACTGGGAATACCCGCAGCTGAGAGCGCCTGATTCAATTGATCACGGTTATCAGACAAAATCGTGTATTGCGCCCAGACAGAGGTATTCCCCTCAGCAACAAAAGGAGTCACGATCTGATCTGCGTGGGCATGAATCGCTTCGGAATATCGCGCCGCGACTTTCTGTCGTTTCTCGATCTCTTGGTCAAAAATGGCTAGCTTGGGCATCAGAATCGCCGCCTGCATTGTGTCCATACGACCATTAATCCCAAGAATCGGGTGGAAATGCTTACTAGCCTGACCGTGCACACGAATCTGTTCCATGGTATCAGCGAGCTCACTATCATTGGTGAAAACTGCACCCCCGTCACCGTAACAGCCAAGCGGCTTGCTGGGAAAGAAGGATGTGCAACCGATCAAAGTCGAGGAGCACGCCATGCGACCGTGGTGAGTCGCACCAAAGCACTGGGCCGCATCCTCAATGATAGGAATGCCGCCATGTTTCTCAGCAATGATACTGATCGCCTCTAAATCGGCAGATTGACCATAGATGCCAACCGGCATGATGGCTTTTGTCCTATCTGTGATCGCCGCCTCCATTAATGCGGGGTTCATATTCCATGTCTGTTCATCGATATCGACAAACACAGGCGTCGCCCCAACCAGCGCGATGACTTCAGCAGTGGATATCCACGTATAGGGCACGGTAATTACCTCGTCCCCCGGGCCAACCCCGAGCGCCATCAGCGCGATTAATAGAGCATCTGTACCACTGGCAACCGTCAAACAATGCTCAACTCCAACGTAATCCGCTAGCTGCTGTTCTACCTCACCCACCTCAGGGCCAAGGACATAGCGACCGTGCTCCAACACCGTCGCGATTCGCTCGTCAATTTCGCCCTTGATAAGGGCCTGCTGCGCTTTGAGATCAATAAACTCCATACCAGATTTGATGTTGTCTTAGTTACACTTCGGCATCCCGATCAATTGAAGATAACGTCCTGCGCACTAAGTGATGTGATTAGTAGCAGAACAGAAAATAAACGCATCAAAGAAATCGCTCTCGTTTTCCACCAAAGAATCTTGCCCCCAACTCCCAAACTACAACCCTAGATTTCTGATATTCATCGCCACTCTTTCCTCTTGTCGAAAAGAGATAAATCGTTAGCGTATCAACACCCTTAAGCATTTTGAAACGCCTCCTCATACTCCTCGCGCTTGTCACCCTCGTCCTCCCGTCATGTGCCTTTCGGCCATCGATCGATGAGCAAGGCAACATCACCGTGCGCACGGCCAATAAGCTAATGCGCAGTCACGGTGCGCGGCAATTCGAGAAGATGAAGCGCGACAAGGCCATCTCCTCAGACCCACGCTTCACTGAGCCGGTGGCCCGTGTGGCAGAGCGCCTTAAGAAAGTCATAGAACTACCCCATGCCGAGTGGGAGTTCGTTGTCTTTGAAGACTTATCTCCGAATGCATTTGCCCTCCCGAGTGGCAAAGTAGGCGTCAATACCGGCCTCTTTCAAATCATCGGCGATGACGAACAAGCTGATGCCATTCTCGCAGCCATTCTTGGACATGAGATATCACATACCACTGCCGCACACGCCCAGCAACGTATATTACATGCTCTGGCCCTTGTTGCTGCGGCTCAGTTGCTGTGGTATTCGCTTGATTCAAATGATGTCGAGAACCCAGAGTATGCATTGGCTGGATTTGCACTTACCGGCTACTTGGCAGACGCCCTGCCGTTCTCCAGGAAACAGGAGTACGAAAGCGACAAAATGGGTGCCGTCTACATGGCACAAGCAGGATATGACCCACGGGCATCCATTGAGCTTTGGAAACGCTTGCGCGATTATCACCACATCAATGGCGGTCAGCATCCGGAATTTCTACGTACTCATCCTCATGATGATTCACGCATCGATGCCCTTGAGGCTTTCATGCCAGTGGCACTTCGTTTTTATCAATCCTCTAAGTGAACCACCCGCTGATTTGACAGCATTTAGCGTAAGGTATAGACTCATATCATGAAACGATTTTTTACGAAGGCTCTGCCTCTGGCTGCGGTGGCAGCGTCACTCATTTTTGCTACTAGCAGCCAAAGCCTCCACGCCAAAGAAACTATGGATGATAAAAAGCCCGCCACCCTCCCCCCCATACCGGAGGGTCATCAGTTGGCATCTCTAGCAGCTGGCTGCTATTGGTGCGTTGAGCCCGTCTACCAGCGCTTGGAGGGAGTTCACGCAGTAACATCAGGATTCATGGGCGGACATGTGCCTAATCCGAGCTATGAGGATGTGTGTGCTGGACTGACAGGTCACGCTGAATCAGTGCAAGTGATCTTCGACCCCGAGGTTATCTCCTACGAGAAAATCCTAGATTGGTTTTGGCGCCTCCATGATCCCACCACGCTCAACAGGCAGGGCGCCGATGTCGGCACCCATTACAGATCTGCCATCTTTTTCCACAACGATGAGCAAAAGCAAATCGCCACTGCATCGAGGAATGCCGCCCAAAAAAGCTTTCCTCGCCCTATCGTGACCGAAATCACCAAGGCCAAAACATTCTACCCTGCTAAACTTTCGCACCAAGATTACTACCTTGTTGTAGGTGATAAAAACCCCTACTGCAAAGCTGTCATCACACCTAAGCTCAAAAAATTAAAACTCGATAAGGTGATAGAGAAACCCTCAAAGTGAGCTCGTGCAAAAGTCTTTGGCATACATACATTGGCTATGCCTTCCATGGCACAACGCAATGTTGCGGACAAACTTCTCAGCCAAGCTCTTACTACACCTGAGCACCTTTGCTCTGCTACTGAGCCAAGCAAATGCCACTGAGCTTAAGGTTGCTAGTGTCAACATCGACAAAATACTACTACATTGTGAGGCTGCCGATAGAGAGCTTTCCTATCTCAAATCAGGTCGTGATCGATACCTCAGAGAAAGGAATACTCGGCAAAAAAAAATCAACACTCTAGCCATCGAGCTAAAGGCGCTCCAAACAAAGATCAACCATAAGGCAATGCCCCGATCGGAGCGAGACAACCTCCTCAATAAGCGCGCAAAGCTTATCGCTCAATACCAGAGCCTCACCAAGGAAGTGCAGCAAGCCGACGATGAGCAAACAAAAAACACCAAGCAAAAAATCTCATCGGCCACAAATCGCATACTCAAGCAATGCCATCTGGAGATTAAGACATACGCCAAAGCCAATGGATTTCATTGGGTGTTGGAAACATCGGGCTACACGACCAGCCGTGTATCACCACTCATCTACGCGCGCCACGCGATCGACATTACCGATGATATCTTGGGCATACTCAACAAAGAGCTGGTTCCATAGCATGAGCCATCAGCATTTGCACTGAGCCCCCTTCAGCCATCCCTCGATACTGGCATCGCCGAGCTGCACGTTACTCCACTGAATGCTCTCACCTTCAAACACAAATTTCCCAAGAAACTTATTCCCCTCAAGCATGTGAGGCAGCCAATACGGGTCATCCTCCCACATTCTCTGCCACGGAATTTCGTCAAGAGCCGTCCAAGCAGGGATTGCTTCATCGGTGGATGTTGGCACCCCATCGAACTCATGCGCTATGAATACATGGCAATGGATATCCTCCATGTCAGACATCGCAAACCAAAGCTCACCCATCTTAACCGGTGCCTTGGGAGTAATGTGAAGTTCTTCTTGGCACTCTCTAATCACACACTCTGTCGGTGTCTCTCCCGGGTCAATTTTACCACCAGGCCCATTGATCTTGCCCTTGCCTATGCCGCGCAGCTTCTCGATCAAAAGTATCTGACCATCTTGGACAATAAACATCAGCGTAGCGAGCATCTCACCTTGCCAATTGTGCCAATCCACGTTGCAATCCTTCATGCGCACCTTCTTAGACGTGACAACAACATTATCCAACACAAATTGATGTCACCTCAGCATAAGCACCCAAATTAAAGATCATGAAGAACATCGCCATCATCGGAGGAGGCCCCTCAGGGCTCTTTGCTGCTGAGGTTGCGGCCAAGCTGGGAGCCAAGGTTGACCTTTATGATGCGATGCCGTCTGTAGGGCGCAAGTTCCTTGTGGCAGGCAAGAGCGGCCTCAATCTCACTCATGATGAGCCCATAGAACCTTTCCTCAAAAGATACTCAGGCAACGGTCTCCCAGAGTTGCTATGGCGTGAAATCATCGAAAGCTTCGACAATCATGCCCTCAGAAAATGGGCTTCTGATCTCGGCATTGAGACCTTTGTTGCCAGCAGTGGCAAGGTCTTCCCATCGCCCGATGAGGGCTCGATCAAGGCAGCCCCCCTGCTGCGAAGCTGGATCAAAAGTCTGCGTGACTCAGGAGTCACCTTCCACACAAGGCACACCTGGACCGCATTAAAAAAACTCAACCAGCTAACATTCGTTCATCAAGGTAAGGAAATATCTGTCACACCTGATGCAACAATCCTGGCTCTTGGCGGTGCCTCATGGCCACAAACTGGCTCAACCGCTAGCTGGGTGAATATCCTCAATGAACATGATATATCTAACACTCCCCTCTGCTCAGCAAACTGTGGCTGGGAGGTTGACTGGCCAGCACCTATCCTAGAGGAAGCAGAAGGACTGCCCCTGAAGAACCTCTCAGTAAGCAGCGGCGAAAGTTCCCGTCACGGCGAGCTGGTCATCACTCGCGACGGGCTCGAAGGCGGTCCACTCTACCATCTCGGCCCACACATACGACAGCAGCAAGCAGCACATATCACCATCGATTTTAAACCTAGCCTTGGACACACAGAGCTGGTCACACGCATGGGCAAGGTAAAGCGTAACTTCGTTCGTGAGGCACGCCGGCGCTGGAACCTTGACCCTGCTACATGCTCAATTCTCAAACATATGCCCGAGCGCGGCCCATGGCAATCGGTCGAACAACTGGCCAGAGAAGTCAAAAACTGCTACATCCCCCTCACAAGACCACGACCTATTGCCGAGGCAATATCCTCAGCAGGTGGCATTTGCTGGGAAGAGATCAACGACAGCCTCATGCTCAAGAAAATACCGCATGTCTATGTCGCTGGAGAAATGATGGATTGGGAAGCACCTACAGGAGGCTACCTACTTCAGGCCTGTTTTGCCACCGCAGCACACGCTGCCAAGCATGCTATTCATGCTGAGTAAACATGCCAAAAAAGAATAGTTCCAAATTAATTACCCCTCATGCTCCACACCAGCCTCAATCGGTATTGCAATATTAAAGCTCGTTTGTTGACCTGGGTTTGAAGTCGCATCAATCGTGCCGCCATGTGCCTCGATCGCTCTGCGCACGATGGATAGACCCAGTCCTGTGCCCTTAATTTCTTTTTGTGAGTGATGTTTCTCAACTCGGTAAAAACGCTTGAAGATGAATGGCAAGTCTCCGGCAGGGATGCCCACTCCGTCATCACAAACTGAAATATTCAGCACATCATCGTGAACCTTTACCAGCACAGATATTTGCAATGGTGAATCGGTATTTTGCTTCAATGCATTCTCAACCAGATTAAATAGAATTTGAGTCCAATAAAAACGATCACCCTTCATCGTCAAACCCTCAGGCTCAATCTCAACCACAGTCGACACCGATTGCTTCTCTATCATCGGCTCTAGACGATCGAGCACATCATTGACGCATGTCCTAATGTCGAAATATTCTTGATTGAGAGCTAAGGCATCACCCGACTCCATCTTGGAAATCACGAGCATATCCTCCACCAGCCGAGATATTCGCTTACCGTGCTTGTCCATTGTCTTGAGGAATTTCCTCGCAACTTCCGGTTCTTCCAACAGGTTGTCCTCAAGTAGATTCTCGAGATAACCATTAATGATGGCCATTGGGGTGCGGAGCTCATGAGAAGCGTTCGCAACAAAATCACGTCTAACTTGATCTGCCTGGTATTCCGTCGTGATATCACGGATGACCACGCGCGTCAGCTCCTCCTCAAACTCACTTTCTAAGGGCGCTGCATCAATGACCCACGCCGTTGTACCGTGCTTGCTGGCTGAACCAAGCGGGCTATCTACCGACTGCAACACGACCCTCTCCTGCATGGGCTTACCCGTGCGGATACATTTCATGATTGTTATGGAGAGCTTATCATCCAAGAAAGCTTCCATGATACTACGACCGATGAGCCGGCGCCCCTTGACTAACTCACGAGCACACTTATTCGCAAAGACGATCTGACTAGTGTCATCCACCAACAAAAACGCATCACCTAGTGCATCAAGCAGTTGATCTCTCTCCCTAACAAGTTCTTTTTTTGCCAGACGCTGGCGCCGCTCATACTCAAGTTGGTCTGCATTAGCCTGCTTACTTTTCTGACGCTGCTGGAAAATAATCCAGAGAAGCAGAACTACAATGATGGATAGCGAGATTGGGAGCATAGCCTCATGAAGTGGCAGGAATAGCTACTTGGTAGCCTACGCCTCGAACTGTTTCCAGAAAATCTGCTCGATTTCCTAGTTTTCGGCGTAGCCGCTTCATATGCGTGTCGAGTGTTCTGCTTTGCACTTCCCCGCTGTACCCCATGACATCGACTAGAATATCGTGGCGCTCACAAGGGGTATTTTTCCGTTCACACAAGTAGAGCATCATCTTGAACTCAGTAGCGGTAAGTTCCACCAATTCTCCATCTATATAAAAGTGCAGTGAACCTTTCACAAAGCGGAATGGTCCGCACTCCAACTCAGCACCACTCGTCACCTGCCCAGCTCGCTTGAGCAAGTTCTTAACTCGGAGCAACAGCTCCTTGGGGCTAAACGGCTTGGTCATGTAATCGTCTGCACCTAGCTCCAACCCCGCAATTTTATCCTCTGTTTGTCCACGTGCAGTCAACATAATCACTGGTATGGCCCGCGTTGCCGCCTCACGTTTCAGCTCTCTAAACAGACCAATGCCATCCATACCCGGCATCATCAAATCCAATACGATTAAATCCGGCAATAATGATTTTGCGGCCGCAAGCCCCTTCAAGCCATCGGAGGCCATCTCCACATCATACTCCGCCCTCCTGAGGTTGAAAGCGACAAGGTCAGCGATATCCTCTTCGTCCTCTATGACTAAAATAGTTTGCATATTTGGAATCTATATAGGGCGTGAATAACAAACACACAATCTCATATGTGACGATACAGTCACCATTTTGGTGAATGTGTCCTTATTGTAACGTTGTATTTTTTGCCTCAGAGTCATTCCCATGAGAAACAATGACCGCAGCTGCAAATAATACAAACACAGCGCATTAAAACTAAACAAAACACAATAGAAATGAAACTCATTCAATCTACTACCTCCATCATCGCAGGACTTGCCCTATGCGCCACTGCTCAGGCACAGTCCAAGCTAGTCATCAAAGGTTCTGACACTCTTGGGGCCAAAATGGTTCCTCAACTTGCCGAGGCCTACAAGGCAGCTGGTAATAATGTGAATTTTGAAATCGCAGCTGAAGGCTCCTCCTCATGCTTCACCGCGCTACTTGACGGCACCGCTGACTTCGGCATGTCATCACGCGCTGTGAAATCCAAGGAAAAGAACAAGTTTGCCACCAAAGGCCAAGAGCTTATTGAACACGTCGCAGGTGTTGACATGATTGCAGTGATCGTCAATGAGGCCAACGGCGTCAAGTCACTGACCAAGGAGCAGATTGAGGGCGTCTTCACAGGTGCTATCACCGACTGGTCCGAAATCGGAGGCAAGGCAGGTAAAATCAATGCCTACACACGAAACACCGCTTCCGGAACCTACAAGACCTTCCAGAAGCTCGGCATGAACAAGAAGGACTACGGTGAGAACACCCAGAAAATGGCTGGAAACACCCAAATTGCGGATGCTGTCGCCAACGACGTCAATGGTATTGGCTACGTCGGCCTTGCCTATCTGAAGGCTGAAGGCATCGCTCCGGCGTCCGTCAACGGCGTGCTTCCTACTCCTGACAAAGCCAGTGAATACGCCCTCTCCCGTAACCTTTACTACTACACTGTAGGGCAACCAGCTGGTGAGGCTGCCAAGTTCATCACATGGGCCACATCTTCTGACGAAGCTGCCAAGGTGATCAACAAGGTCGGTTTCATCGCCGCGAAGTAATCCACTTCATATAAGCTTGCCTCTTTAAGGCACTCCCATCATAAAGCATCGCACATAAATTATGTGCGGTGCTTTACATTATTATCCAGCCGCGATTCCAAGATTGTTGCCATTTCCTAAGCTAAACTGCACGGCATGAGCGCGCCAAAACATACTACTAAAAACACCCCCTTCGGTAAGTCTTCCGGATTCAAATTCCTAGGCATAGGTAAGCAGGAAGCGATTAAGTATTTCTTCGGAGGTAACGCAACGTTGGCTGTTGTCCTGATCGTGCTTATCGTTGCATTTCTCTCTTATCATGCGTGGAACTTTCTCCCCCAGTATCAAAAAAGCCTGACGCTCTACCGCCTCTCCGGTCAGGAGTTTACCGATTACGCTTCCGACCAGCTCACGGCACAGAAAGAGCTCTCCTCGCTGGCAAGTCAGGTTCCGGCATACGAGCTCAAGCATCGTCTCGGTGCTCTTTATGACCTTGAAGCTGTCCACAGCGACTTCAAAAACAAGGCTCAGAAAAAACTCATCGCCGAGCGCAAGGACCTACAGCGAGCAAAGAGCAATCTGGACAAGGTGAGCTCCAAGCAACCAGCCGAGCAAACTGAAATGCTTGCCGCCACCAAGCGTTTGCAAGAGGCGACACAAAGCCTGAAAAAACGTGCGGAAGAAATTCTCAGTGAGATCAGCTACTCCGACCTCAACAACAAGAGCCTGATCACTGACTCAAAATACCTTCAAGACATTCGCTCATCCGTTGTTGCCACTATCGTCACTGCAAAAACAACCGATTTCATCAAGACCACCCGTAAAACCGAGGCAGAAACAACGGCTAAAATCATGGCCCTGCCACACATGCAAGAGCTTACCAAAGCGCGGGACATGCTCATTGCCCCTCAAAAACCATTTAACAATTACCTTAAAAAATACCGGCTGATTGCGTCTGATAGCAAAGGCCAGGCAGAGACACACTCCACCGCGGCAGGGCGCAAAGAAGCCCAGCTGATCAAAGCCAAGCTGGCCCGGACCGAGCAAGAGCGTAAAATGGATCTGATCAAAGCCGAGCGTATTCTTACCGCCACTCCGGATTATCAAAAGCTCAACGAGCCACTCTACAATTCCCTCGACGAACATCTTGAAGTTCAAAATCAGCTCACAGATCAAACCAGGGTAGCCTTGGCCGCCATGCCCGAGGCCTCTGATTTCCAAGGTGTGAAAGCGCGTGAACGGGTCACTAAAATCAAGGATCTAGGCGAAGCGCTTTTCCCCCTCGTTGAAGCCAAGCGTCAGAGAATGGAAGCCTGGTCACACACGCAGCCCGTGAGCATAGGCCAGTCAGTGAGTGGTTTTTTCATGGGAACCCAATGGGTATCCAACTCATCATGGCAGGATTTTTATGGAGTATTGCCCCTGCTAGCCGGCTCATTCCTTGTCGCCTTGGTTGCCATCCTGCTTGCTGTGCCTTTTTCCGTCGGAGGAGCCATTTACGTGAACCGTTTATCCACATCATTTGAGCAACGCTGGATCAAACCCATCATCGAATTCATCGGAGCCATCCCATCTATTGTGATGGCCTTCCTCGGTGTCGTTGTCGTGGGTGCCCTCATTCAGGAACATTCCCAGAACCCTCTTCTGAGCTGGATCCCGAGCTTCCCAGTCGAGCAGGATAAAACCATTCTCACCGCTGGTATTTTACTCGCCCTTATGTCTGTCCCCACCGTATTCACCCTAGCTGAGGATGCCCTGAATAACGTGCCAAAGGCCTACAAGGAAGCAGCCCTAGCACTAGGTTCAACCGATCTCCAGACGGTGATCAAAGTCATCATCCCGAGCTGCGCCTCTGGAATCATCGCAGCGGTATTGCTGGGATTTGGCCGCATCATCGGTGAGACCATGGTGGTACTGCTCGTCATGGGTGGGCGTATCGCCATTCCTGAATCTATCTCCGACCCCGCCCACTCGATGACAGGAATCATGGCCCAGGAAATCGGTGAGGTAGAACAGGGCACACTACACTGGAGTGCTTTGTTCATGGTCGGGCTACTCCTCTTTGTCATCGCACTCACGCTCAACTACATTGCCCAAACCACTCTTAGACGCCTGAGTAAACACTCCTGATTCCCCCTCCAAACCTTTCTATTACAACCATGGGATCAAGCAATAATCCAGTCTACAAACAGCGCAACTCCGAGCACATCAAAGAGACGCTCGTCAAGCTGACATTCATTGTCTTTACCTACCTAATCATCTTTGCCGCCTTAGGCATCTTCGGTAAGATCATCTATGAAGGTGCTCCAGTCCTGTGGCAAAAAGGCTGGTCCTTTTTTACCAAGAAGCCACAGACCCTGTTTGTTAATCAGGTGGAAAAAGGCGAGGGCATCGAGATTCCGGCACAGAATTTTGATGGTCTGCTGGCAAACAACCCAGATGCTGACAATTGGCTTACTAACGTCACTGAGTTCGAGAAGACCACCGAGTTCATCAAGTTTGACCTTCTCAGCGGCTCACGTATTGGCAGTGGCTACCTCGGAGAACTCGAAAGCCTCAATGCAGATGTTTACGTCCTCTACACCGAGCGCGATACCGATGCCGCGGTTGGTTTTCAGCTGCAGGCTGAGAAGAAGATCAGCATGCAACAAAGCGATTATCTGGCACTTACCAAGCTCGACCACAAGCTACTGCCAGCGGAAACGCTGGAGCGAACTGTTAATCTCAGTAACTTCGAGCTCACCATTGCCGCCGGCGAATACCCGATCGGCAAGGACGCACATGACGCCATTGTCCCCACCGATTTAGTGTTCCAAATGCGCCAGACCTTCGCCGATGACGAGCCAGACAAAATCAACCAGACTCTCATTCCACACGAGCAAACCATCACTGTTTCCGCAGACATTTACTACGCCGCCTTTGATGAGGAGGAGAGAGGAACTCTCCCCGTCAAATCAGAGCAGGAAGTTCCCGCAACCACGACATTTCGTGATTTTACCATGGCTGCCGGCAATTACATCACCAAGCCCGAAGCTCTCTCAATTCTCGGAAAATATGGCATCCAGCACCAGCACGATCCGCTCAAGGGCTCCATTGTCGTGAACAAAAACATTACCGGCCTCACCGTGCCTAAGGATTTTTGGGAAATCCTTACACAAACGAACCCAAGCCTCAAAACGGCCAACCAAAGCACGGTAACTGCGGAGACAGCCTACATTCGCTTTGATATCAGCAAGGACACTGAAATTCTACTCGATACCGAGGACCGAGAAAGCATTGCTACCGCCAACGAGGCGACCGGGAAATTTGTCACCACCAGTGAGCAAACACACTCTTATTCCGGCGGAGGTGTTATAGGCCCCATTATTGGCACCGGCCTTCTGGTCATCATCTGTATGCTGGTAGCACTTTTCACCGGTATTGCCGCTTCGATCTTCCTCAATGAATACGCCCGAGCTGGAGGTTTTGTAAAAACGATTCGCCTCGCCATGCTCAACCTTGCCGGCGTGCCCTCGATCGTATTCGGCCTCTTTGGCCTCGGGCTCTTCGTCATCCTTGCCCCTTGCGTAACATCCACACCAAAAACCTCGAGTGCCATGATGGCCCCACTAGTAAAACTAGGCTCAAAACCTGAATTACGCGTCTGTGAGCAACAACACATTTACATCTGTGAAAAATCAAATTTGAGCAGTAGCGAGCTTACTACGATAGCCACCGCCAATGGATCTAAGCTCGTCTACGACGGCTGGATCTGGCTATCACTGCAAGGATGGGGCACCTCCATTCTCGCAGGAGGATTCACCCTCGCCATGATGGTACTCCCAGTCATCATCACATCCTGTGAGGAATCACTAAGTGCTGTGCCCATGGGCTTCCGTGAGGCCTCGCTTGCCCTTGGTGCTAGCAAATGGCAGTCCATCCGCACTGCCGTCCTACCCTATGCGTTTCCCGGCATTCTAACGGCCTCCGTACTGGGGATTACCAGGGTTGCAGGGGAAACAGCACCTATTATGTTTACTGCTGCGGTTGCTGAAAAATCAGAGCTCCCCTGGGAGGGGCTCAACTCAACCGGCTTCGACAAATTCCTCGACTTCCTCCAGAGCTCCGCTCAAGCCCTCCCCTATCATATCTACACCGTTGCCGGCCGCATCCCGCAATCTGAATACACCCAACCCATGCAGTATGGATCCGTCCTTGTATTTATGCTCATTGTGATGTCCTTCGCCGCCGTCTCCATCTGGCTACGTGCACGTGTGCGAAACAAAATTAAATGGTAATTGTGCCCAGCACGGACAATCACATAAAATCCTATCGACCCAATAATAACTTTCTATGAACCAGCAAGACTCAGCTAATATTGATCCTACTGCCACACTCTCTGGCCAAGCCGTCACTACAGCAGCTGCGGAGGCACCCGATGCCCCGCTGCGTCAAGATCCGGCCCATACCGAGCACGCCCAAGTCAAGAGCATTACCGAGAATGCGCTTGAGGGTAAAACGATGATCAAAATCGAGGACCTCTCGTTCTCCTACGACCACGGCAAGACCAATACCTTGCAAAACATCTCCTTGGATATCCCCGAAAAGCAGGTAACCGCATTCATCGGGCCATCAGGATGTGGCAAATCCACACTGATTCGTTGCCTGAACCGGATGAATGATCTGGTAGAAACATCCTGCATCACCAGTGGCAATATCAAGATCATGGGCCAAGACATCCATGCCAAGGAAGTATCAGCTATCGAACTTCGCAAGCAAGTCGGAATGGTGTTCCAAAAATACAACCCATTTCCAAAAAGCATCTACGATAACGTTGCCTATGGACTCCGTATTCAAGGCATCAAAAAGAAAAGTCTACTTGATGAAGCCGTGGAGCAAAGCCTTCGAGGTGCTGCGCTCTGGGACGAGGTCAAAGACCGGCTCAAAGGCTCTGCCCTTGGGCTTTCCGGAGGACAACAACAGCGCCTTTGCATTGCGCGTACTATTGCCGTGCAGCCAAAAGTAATCCTCATGGACGAGCCTTGTTCCGCACTTGACCCAATCGCCACGGCCAAGATTGAGGAACTGATGCTCGAACTTCGTAAAGACTTCACCATCGTTATTGTCACTCACTCGATGCAGCAAGCCAGCCGTATTTCAGATCGCACCGCATTCTTCTACTTGGGTGAGCTGATCGAGTATGGCTCCACCACTCATATATTTACAAGCCCTACAGCTAAACAAACCGAGGACTACATCTCTGGAAGATTCGGCTAAAAACAAACTATCTCATCTCAACACCAACTATCTATCAACATGCAATCCGGCGATCATATTCTGAGCAACTTTAACGATTCTCTACAAAACCTCAGAGAAACCACACTAACGATGGCGGCTGGCGCCCAGCGCAATCTCCACAATACCATCCAAGGACTTTTACAGCGCGACAAACAACTCTGCAACCAAGCCATTGCCGATGATGAGGACGAGGATCAGCTTGAGATCGAAATCGACAACCTTGGATTGCAAATCATCGTCCGTTTCCAGCCTGTGGCCACTGACCTACGCATGGTCATTGGCTCCATGAAGACCGCCACCAATCTTGAGCGTATTTCTGATCAAGCTGTCAGCATTGCCAAGCGGGCACGCAAGATGCTCAAAAACGATGAAATTCCAGAAATCGCTCGCATTGAAGGCCTCTACCAAGCAGCTGCGGCCATGTTAGCAGATGCTGTAACCGCCTATGCCGATAGCAACACTGAGCTTGCACTCGCAGTGATTAATCAACAAAAGTCGCTCAAGAAAACCCATAAAAAAACTGCCCGATTTTTCTCCGAAAAGCTTGAGGGTGAAGCCGGGCATTATCGTGACTACCTCGATCTTGTCTTCATCTGCCGTTGGCTCGATCGGGTTGGTGGTTTAGCCACCAATATTGCCGAAGACATTGTCTTTGAGATTACCTCAACTGACATTCGCCACGGCGGGGAGCTTCCAACAGAGATGACTGAGGGCGAACACAGCTCTGATTCCTCTGATTAAATCTGGAAGCTTGTCGAGCCACCACCCGTCGTCCTAGATGACATCAAATCTTTCTCCACGGTAGCATTCGGATTTGTCATACGACCAGGTCCTATTTTTCGGCCAGGGTAGATACATGTATTAATTCCTGTGCGTACTCCATCACCAATGATGGCACCGAATCTTTCGCGCTGAGTATCGATTAGTTTCCCCTGCACCAGAGAGCGGTGGTTTGTTCCATCATGCCGGTAGTTTGCAGCGACGGTGCCCACTCCTAGCTGAACATGAGAACCCAGTATCGAATCACCCACAAAGCTCAAGTGCCTAACATGCGTATGCGGATAGATCACTGAGTTTACTATCTCAACAGCATTGCCAATACGACAGTGGTCTCCAATGGAGGTATTTCCATGTATATATGCGTTAGGACCAATCTGACAGTCCTCACCAATAATCACATTACCTTCAATATAGACACCTGGCAGTATCTTGGATCCGCGACCCAAATGGATGTGCCCATCAACATAAGCTAGAGGGTGTATATCACCTGATATTTCAGAGTTATCCAGCATCGAGAGAACCTCTTCATTGAGCTGCAAGAGATCCCATGGATACTTGATTCTAAAACAAGAGGCTTCAGTAATGATATCATTACCACACCGTTTTGGCTTTTCTACACCCTTCCAAGCGACAAGGTCACCACGCTTATCGACCAAGCAAACTGCCGTATCTGACTTTGCAAGCATGCACAAAGCTCCCACTTCAATCCAGTGATCAACCGGAAGGTGCACCGTTTGAGCATTTGCCTTAGAGTTAGGGACGACCTCAAAACCCGCCTGTTGAAGCTCATTTGACATCAGCTCCGAGAGCTTATGGTTAGCGACCAAACAATCGCCCAACCCCCTTCCATTTGTTAGGGGTGCACAATCTAGTGAAATGTCCGGATCATGGAGTGTAGCTTGCATAATGAAAATGAATAAAACTAATACCATTACACAACAACTATCAGCCTAAGCAAAGACTATTCGAACTAAAGTTGATCTCAAACAACTCCCCAATCCATAGATCTTCATTTGACCAAAGGCCTCAAACAATGAGACGAGAATCTTCAGTCATTGTCCGGCACTTTTTGAAGAGCTCTTGAAGAGAATCAAATCCGGCTACTTTAAAAGCATCATACTGAGACCGTATATCGACAACGCGAAGAATAGTTTTTAGCGTCAAAACGCTTCACGAATTCCACCCTTCATGAAGCATGTAACTCTGGAGAGAGTCATGCACCTAATACCAGTCGAGTGTTGCATAAATGATTACGACAATAAAAAGCTGACTAACTCATCCTGCTCAGAATCATACACTTAAACCGTCAGAATTAATGGATTAGCACAATAACACACAACCCCTTTATCAAGGCGATTCAGTCACCAACCAAATTGTCACTATTGGGATGTGTTCGGCGCGGTTGACACACAATAACTAATGTTCGTGTCCTTCATAAGAAAGACCTAACCAACAAAAAAATGAAACCGACATCTAATCAAAAACGCAACACAATAACCACAATTCTATCGAGAATTGTTAGATCAGGCTTTATCCTATCAAGCACCATGAGCCTGCATGCAGATGCTCCTGTTCCGCTCATTACCCTCAACCCGCTCAGCACCTTCCAGAAAGGTGATCCAGCAGAAATCTTTGACGAATCTGCTGCAGAAATCGTAAAATATGATCCTGTGTCTAAGAGACTTTTCATTGTCAACGGCTTTGATGATTCCATCGACATTGTAAACATTCAGGATGTTACCAGCCCCGAGCTAGTGACCTCGATCGATGTATCCTCCATGGGAAGCCCCAACAGTGTAGACGTGAACCCGAGACCCAACTCTGACCAAATTGCAATAGCCATTGCCAACAACGACCCCACACAGCGCGGGAAAGTCGCATTTTATACTACAGACGGAGACCTGCTGTCTGATGTTGAGGTTGGTTTCCTGCCTGACATGCTAACCTACAATAAAAATGGCTACAAGGTGCTCGTCGCCAATGAAGGGGAGCCCAACGATGATTACACCGTAGACCCGGAGGGCAGCATATCCATTATCTCACGAGTAAACAGTAACCCAAGTGTAAAGGAACTTGGCTTCAACAGCCTGACAGACGAGCAGCTTGCTGGCGTTCGCATTACTGGAAAAGATGGGGTAACACTGACACCCGGCCAGGATATTGAGCCTGAATTTATCTCCGTAGCCCCCGGGGGCAAATATGCTTACGTAACGCTGCAGGAAAATAACGCTGTGGCCAAGATCAACGTTTGGAGAGGCACAATCGAAAACATATTTCCCCTGGGTAGTGTCGACCACTCAAAGTTCGGTTATGCCCTGGACGCATCGAACAAAGATGACGCCATTCGTCTAGCCAACTGGCCTGTAAATGGACTCCCCATGCCTGACGCTATCGCTACCTACAAGGCAAACAAAAAAGTTTACTTTCTCACTGCCAATGAAGGCGATGGCCGGGAGCGAGAAGTGGAAATCGATGGAGAAGATGTCCTGGTGTATTCAGATGAAACACGCGTAAAGGACGTGCTACTTGACCCTGTATCATTCCCACTTGCAGAGCAACTACAAGATCAAACGAATCTGGGCCGCTTGAAGGTAGTAGCCACCGAGGGTAATTACGATGATGATGAGGAGATTGAGGAGCTCTTTAGTTTCGGCACCAGGTCATTCTCCATCTATGACTCCAAGGGCAACTTAGTCTACGATAGCGGTTCAGATTTTGAAACCATCATTGCAGACCGCCTACCAGCTGATTTTGGTTCTACAAACGATGAAAATGGCAGTTTCGATGACCGCTCTGATGATAAGGGCCCTGAGCCGGAAGCCATCGAGATTGGCAAAATTAATGGCCGCAGCTACGCATTCATCGGTTTGGAGCGTATTGGTGGTGTCATGATATATGACATAACAAATCCATACAATGTGATGTTTATTGATTATGTCAACAATCGCGACTTTTCCGGTGACGCGGCAGCGGGGACCGCAGGCGATCTCGGACCTGAGGGAATCATATTCATACCTGCAGGAAAAAGCCCTAATGGAGAAAACCTTCTCGTAGTGGCTAACGAGGTGAGCGGCACGACCACCATCTACGAAATCGTCCCTCAAAATTAAAGTCGGTTACTTTCGTCATTTGTGCTCACCAGCATAAGTATTAAATACAAAACCGGGTGTCATAACAACGGCACCTGGTTTTTCACGTACATAGGCAACTACTATGCATTCAGTATTTGAGTCACTTGGATAGCGCGTATTTGATATGGGGCGTATAAAGCGCAGGCTCTAACAAGAACGAGTCATGCCCTTTGTCGGAATGCACCGTAATGTGCATGGTATCAATGCCTGCGGCTTCGAGGCCAGCTACAATTTCGGCTTGCTCCTCAGGATAGAAGCAAAAATCAGAATCGATACTGAAGACCAGAAATTCCTGATCATGATCTGCACATTTTTTGAAGAGCTCTTGAACAGAGCCAACCCCTGCTTCCTTGCAGGCATCGTAACGAGACCACATATCAATGATCCGTAGATAGGTATTGGCATCAAAACGCTTCACGAATTTTTTACCTTGGTGCAGCATATAGCTTTGAAAGGTATCTTGCACCCTATACCACGCTAATGCTTCTTTATCTTGTCGCACCTCTTTGCGTGCGCGCTGCTCAATAGCATCCAAATGAACAAAGGTTTTGTGCGAAATCATTCTTGCCAACGCCAAGCCATAATCTGGGTGTGGACCGTCATAATAATCTCCACCGTTAAAGTAGGGATCATTTTCAATCGCAAGTATTTGCTCGAATAGAATAAGGCGGTTCAGCACCGTCGTCTTGAGACCGCTCGCAATCGGAATCACTGTCCGCACTCGGTCAGGATGGATTGCTGCAAATGCCAAGGTGACAAGACCGCCAACTGATGGACCGACAGCTGCTCGCAAAACGTCAACTCCAAGAGCATCCAGTAATCGGGTCTGCATTTGAACCTGATCTGAAACCGAGAGCTGAGGAAACTTAGATCCATAAGCTCGCCCAGTCGCAGGGTTTAGTGACCGCGGGCCAGTCGTGCCGTAGCAGCCACCAAGATAATTTGCGCAAATAATAAAAAATCGATCAGTATCCAATGCCTTGCCAGGCCCCATGAATTCTTCCCACCACCCTGCATAAAGCTCTTCTTTCCAGAGTTCTTCAGCTTCTGGAAGACTTGGATTATAACCACTTGCGTGATGAGAACCCGAGAGAGCGTGAGATAGCAGAATAGCATTGGAACCATCCTCATTGAGCTCACCCCAAGTTTGGTATGCTATCTCAACTTCCGGCAATACATCGCCAGACTTGAGGCTGAACGGTTCATCATTCAACTTCAACACCTCTGTTCTGACTGTAGCAGCCTTCAAATTCTTACTGTTCGTATCAGTGGACACAAGCGCATTGTCCACAGATCGGGGCTGAATAACACCGTTTTTTTAGGATAAAAAATCGGTTGTGGAACTCGTGAACGATGAAAACCTGCTAACCTATGTCACTCACTCTACCCATGAGGCTGCCTCAAAGAAACAGCAGCCGAAAAAGAAAAAATCCACTGTGCCGTCCATGGTGTATGAGCCACGATTCCGTGCACTCAATAGGTTGGGGACATCCTCCGATCCTTTGTCTTCCTGAAAAGGCATGACATCAGCTCGTAGGGGCCGCCCCCAGATATAGTCTATCGGTTCGGGCGTACTACCATTAGTGGTCGCACACAGCAGATGGGTAATACAATATATTCAATCTAGGACCATGCAACTAAATTTTGATAGGATGCCTTATTGAGCTCCCATTCCATCCTTGCATATAACAAGCGATCCACCCAAGTTTCCGCCATGCAATTTCCTGCTACCAAGGCCACCAGCCACATCTTAAAAAACGGTCTGACTGTCATTCTCGATGCAGATGAGTCTGCTCCCGTTATCAGCACTCAAGCTTGGGTAGAAACAGGAAGCATTCACGAGGGTGCACATTTAGGCGCTGGGCTCTCGCACCTACTTGAACACATGGTTTTTAAGGGCACAGAGAACTATGATGGCAAGGCCATCTCTGACACGGTGCAGGCTGCAGGCGGTGAGTGGAATGCGTACACAACTTTCGATCGGACCGTCTACTACATCGATGGACCATCAGAGAGCTCTGAAACCTTCCTCAAAGTTCTCACTGAAATGGTGTTCAAGCCAAGCTTTCCAATCGATGAATTCGAAAAAGAAAAAGGCGTGATTCGTCGTGAAATAGATATGGGCATGGATGACCCGGATGACCGCAACGGCCGCTTGCTCTACTCGACAGCCTATGCCCATGATGCTCGCCGCCATCCCGTGATAGGACACATGGAGCTCTTCAACCAGCTAAGCCATGATGACATGGTCAACTACCACAAAGAGCGCTACACTACTGAGAATACATTCCTCAGCATTTCCGGTGACTTTAACAAAGAAGAAATGCTCTCCTTTCTCGAGGAGATCACCACCGAGATTCCGCGCAGCTTCACTCATCCCGTCACTGTCTACAAAGAGCCCATACAGCAAGGCTTCCGTAGCCGCAGAAAGACTTTTGCAATTCCGGCAAGCAAGCTCACCCTCGCTTGGCAAATCCCTGCTATGGATCACCCAGATACACCAGCCCTTGACCTTCTAGCCACCATACTGGGCGCAGGTCGCTCCAGTCGACTGTATCAAAATATTCGCGAAAGAACCGATCTCTGCCACCACATAGGCGCATGGTGCATGAGCGATCCCGAGTGCTCTGGGTTGTTTGCCGTATCTGCTATCACCGAGCACTCCAAAAGAGACGAACTACAACAAACCATTCTCCGTGAGATTGAATCACTTAAATCCGATGACTTGTCCGAGGAAATCGCCAAGGCGACCCGAATGGCCCTCGTCAGCCAATTCCGCACACTGACGACAGCCTCTGGAAGAGCTTCAGATCTCGCATCCAACTGGCATGAAGCTCGCAACCTCGATTTTACCCGCGACTATGTCAACCTTCTCAATGAGGTCACAGGTGAAGACCTCCACCGTGCAGCTCAAACCCACCTCACCCATGGTCACCTAACGCTAACCTCTCTTGACCCAGAGGATAGTGAGGAAGCCAATACCACAACGAATTCAGCTCATCAAAGAGGCGAAATGAGCACACATGTCCTAGCCAATGGGCTAACACTTATCACTCAACAAGACACGCGTCTACCCACCGTCTCTATGACCATGGCCACCCTCACAGGCCTACCATCCGAAACCCCTGCCAACAATGGCATCAACAACCTACTAAGTAAGTTGATGCCTAAGGGGACGAGCACACGAAGTGCAGAAGAAATTGCATCTAGCATGGATCGTATGGGGGCGAGCTTTGGTGTTAGCTGCGGCAACAACACCACCTTAAGCTCTGGCTCATGCCTCAGCCCGGACATTGAGCCCATGATGGAAATCCTCGCGGATATGATCTGTAATCCCCTCTTGCCACAAGACGCACTTGAGCGTGAGCGTGAGGCAATGATCGCAGGACTACGTGAGCAAGCCAATGATCCCCTTGCAGTAGCCTTCAAACAAATGCGCCCATCGCTGTTTGGGCCGAGTGGATATGGTCTTAGCTCTTCAGGCACGGAGGATTCACTCGGGTCATTAGATCAAGAGATGCTGATCTCCCATCACAAGACCTATTTTACAGCAAAGAATTCCGTCATCGCTATTTTTGGCGACATCACCTGTGATGACGTGCTCAACTTAGCTAACAAATACTTCGGAATTTTGCCTAGTGGAGAGCGCCTGAGCCACCCCACACAAGCAATCCCCTCTCCCAGTAGTCACGAACTCAAACTCGACAAACAACAAGCTGTCTTAGCTGTCGGATTTGCTGGGGCATCAGCACATGACGAGGACAACCTCGCGCTCGAACTTATTCACGACTATTGCACTGATATGGCCGGCCCATTGTTCACAAAAATCAGAGAAGATCTCGGCCTGGCCTACTATGTATCAGCTACTCAGTTTCACGGCTCTACCACCGGCATGTTTGCCTTCTATTTGGGAACTTCGCCCGACCAGCTGGAAACCGCTAAGAAACATCTTATAGAGGAAATCAACACGATTGCTCTCAATGGCATACCTGACGATGTACTCGAAAGCGTCAAAACTACTTGGCTGGCTTCACATGCTCTGGCAAATCAGAAACCAAGCTCACTTGCCAGACTAAGTGCGATTGACAGCCTGCTAGGTTTTTCACCAGATCATCACTTGCACGCTCCAGATGCCATTCGAGCGCTTACATCTGCTGACATTAAAGCCGCCGCCAACAAATATCTAAATACTAACGAACCCGTTATTGTCAGCGTCAGCCCTTAATACCCTCACTGAATTCTAACAACCACTACAGCAAACACATGTCAACGACACCAAAACCAGACACCCGCTTCAATGACTTTGTCTACCTCCAAGCCCAAAACGCAGGGCTTTTCTTGGGACAGCTACCCAACCCCGCAACAGGTGAAAAAAACATCAACCTCAAAGCGGCTGCTACCGTGCTAGACTCATTGGAAATGCTTGCTGCAAAAACTCAAGGCAACCTGACAAAAGAAGAGGCTGGCCTACTCGAAAAAGCACTACTCAATATTCGCGCCCTTTACGCCAACGTAGAGGACCTTGGCTAGTCAACCACCACTTGTGAGAAAGCAGAGCGCTAACCGGCTACGTTAACGACCTCTGCGTCTGAACGAGCGTCGCCTCTTATTGCCGGAAGGCGCTGACGACCTACCCTCAGTCTGACTGCCCGATTGACCACCAGACTTCCCTGCTGATTTCTCGCCACTTGGATTATTACGTTTTTTGTTCTTCGATGGTTGCGGCCTTCTTGGGCCACGCGCTTTTTGCGCCGCCGCTTTACGCTGAGCCGCCAACTTTTGCACTTCACTGGCCGTTGGCGCACGATTTGGCCAATCTTGTGGCTCAAACCCATCGAAATCAGTCAACTTAATCCTCTGAGAAATCAACTTTTCAATAGCACGGAAAAACGGCCTCTCCTCATTGCAGACCAACGATACCGCCTCGCCCTCTTTTCCAGCTCGACCTGTTCTTCCGATACGGTGCACATAGTCTTCTGGAATATTGGGAATCTCATAATTAATCACATGCGGAAGCTGAGCAATATCCAGACCTCGTGCTGCAATATCAGTGGCCACCAAAACTCGTATTTTCCCGTCCTTGAATCCCTGCAGAGCCCTAGTTCTTGCACCTTGGCTCTTGTCACCATGAATTGCACTGGATTGAATGCCGGCCTGATCTAGTTTTTTACTAAGCCGATTGGCACCATGCTTGGTTCTGGTAAAAATTAGCACCTGCTCCCAATCACCTTCTTTGATGAGCTCAATCGACAAAGCAGCTTTCGCTCCAGCATCACACCGGTAGGCTCTTTGCTCTACTGTTTCAGCAGTAGTATTCTCAGGACTCACCTCAACCGTGATAGGATCCACCAACAGCTCACGTGTCATCGAGCGGATCTCTTTTGAAAAAGTCGCCGAAAACAACAAGTTTTGTCGCCTCTTCGGGAGCAACTTGATGACCTTCCTGATGTCATTGATGAAACCCATATCCAACATGCGGTCAGCCTCATCGAGAACTAACATGTGCACATCATCGAGCCGACAGGCTTTTTGCTGACAGAGATCCAACAACCTTCCCGGAGTAGCTACCAGAATATCAACCCCATCTCTTAGCTGACGAATTTGCGGGTTTATCTTCACCCCACCAAAGACGACAGCACTTTTAAGTCGAGTGTGGACACCATAGGTTCTAATATTATCTTGAACTTGCGCTGCCAACTCTCGTGTCGGAGTCAAAATCAAAGCGCGTACAGGACGAACTCTCCTCGGCTTATCACCATCTAATTCACTCAGAATCTGGATCATCGGCAAGGTAAACCCGGCTGTCTTGCCCGTGCCTGTCTGGGCCGCAGCAATGACATCACGGCGCTTCAATACCGCAGGGATAGCTTCCGCTTGGATAGGTGATGGCGTGTCATATCCTTTATCTTTGACAGCGCGAACGAGCTCTGCACAGAGGCCGAGATCAGAAAATTTTTTCATAAAAGTGAAATGGAAGAGTAAGTTATATGGGGGCGTAGCTTACCTCCATAACGCCTGAACTGAGCAGACTGAAATAAAAATAAACAGTGAATAAGGAAGTAGAAAACCTCGAAAAGTAAATCGCAGTAAGATGGCTGAAAACGATTTGGATGAAATTACTTTCACCCACTGTGCCTTGATGTAGACCTGAAACCGTATGCGACAATCAACAGATTTGGATGCGCAAACTAGATGCAGACATAGAAAAGTCGAGACTAAAGGCGAAAGTTTCTAATTTACAAACCTTCCACCAACCCATCAAAGAAAACTTCACCCTGATCCATGAATTAAGACTTTAAGGTTGCGCTATGCCTTTAAATCAAGATGATGTCGCCACCTTCACGCATCATTCATGAGCGCGTCAGGGTATTCTTAATCAACAAAGGAGCATCATTATCGCAGGAAAACCAAAAAGACCAGGACGTGGTGGCGGAGGTCGCCGCCGCAACAGGCACAACTACGGGCCACGTGTAAAAAAAGACGACGATCGCGAGGACAAATCCGTAGAGGTTGAGGGAACGATCACATCCGTATTAGCAGGCACCATGTTCAAGGTAGCCTTACCCAGTGGCCACGAAGTTCTAGCCCATATTTCTGGAAAAATGCGTAAACGTTTCATTCGTCTTGTAGTTGGTGATAAAGTGAAAATGGAAATGTCTCCCTATGATACCAGCAAAGCACGTATCGTATTCCGAGTGGGCTAGTGCTCAGCCCAACAAACTCCCACATAGTTTTCTGGTAAACCGCACCAGCAACAGCGTAGTATGGCTGTAATGTGGATCTTCGAAACATGGCAGCAAGCCTTCCTTGCCATATTGGTGGTGGTGGTTTTTATCACCTTTACACGCGAGTGGCTATCGGTGGAGCTGACAGCCTTAGCCGCTCTGCTCGCCTGTGTCATGACAGGCATTCTCAGTGTCGACCCAGATGATTCAGCCAATGCGTTAAAAGTCTTCTCTCATCCTGCACCCCTTACGGTGGCTTGTATGTTTGTACTCAGCGCTAGCCTAGAGCGCACCGGCGTGATTGAGGCGTTGGGCAATTGGTTCGAAAAAATCGCGGGGCAGTCCCCTCTTCGCATGCTGGTCGTCATGATGGGTCTGGTAGCTCTGCTGTCTGGTTTTGTGAACAACACACCTGTAGTCGTTGTCTTCCTGCCCATTGTTTTAGCCATATGCCGTAGACGGGATTTTATCGCATCGAAGTTTCTTATTCCATTGTCCTATGCTGCCATTGTCGGCGGCACCATGACCATCATCGGCACCTCGACAAACCTGATCGCTGTAGGAGTAGCTCAAAAACACGGCATCCACAGTCTAGGCATGTTCTCCGTTACGCCACTGGGCATTATTTTCGTCCTTATTACATTTACCTACATGGTAACAGTGGGGAGAAAGCTACTCCCCAAACGACTAACACTAGCCACTCTAATTGACAATCAGAGCTCGCGTGAATTCATCACCCACGCCTTTGTCAAAAAAGGCAGTGAGCTTGACGGCGCAAGCTTTGCTGATTCGCCTCTAGCAAACATGAGAAAAGCACGTGTTCTCGAAGTATCACGTGACAGTCGAAGACTACAACAACCCCTCAACGAAATCATTTTTGCAGCGGGTGACGAGATCGTCTTCAAAGGTGACCTAGAGGGGGTCGTCGGCATATCTCAGACCGAGGGCATTGATGTCAGAGGTGATGCCGGTAGCGGCCTAGAGGATATCCGCACAGAGAGCGCCTTACTCATGGAGGGCATCATTGGCCCAGAGTCGACCATGACGGGCAAAAGCCTTAAAGAGCTTGGTTTCCGCCAGCGCTTCGGCGTCCTGATTCTTGCTGTCCATCGTCGCGGTAGGTCATTGCAAGACCGATTTGAGGATGAGAAGCTTGCATTTGGTGACACCCTTCTTGTCCAAGGTCCAGCGGACAAAATGCACAGCCTATTCCAGCGGCGAGACTTCATTAACCTGAGTGAACCCGAGACCAGCATGCACAGACCACGCAAAGCGCACATTGCCATTGCCGCTCTGCTTTTGTTCATGGTTCTTGGTGCTCTCGGAGGTCGTCTTGGTGTTCCAGCCTTCCCCATCGTCCAGCTTGCCATTACCAGTGCAATGATCGTTCTCATCACTGGCTGTGTGCAACCCCAGGAAGCCTACCGGGCGATCGAGTGGAAAGTCATTTTTATGATATTTGGAATGCTCGGCCTAGGCATGGCGATCGAAACATCTGGTCTTGGCCAGCTTGTGGCAACCGGCATGACCCAAGGGCTCGGTATTGAGAACCCCTGGATCATGCTATCCCTCATTTATCTGCTGGCTGCCGTCTTAACCGAAGTTGTATCTAACAACGCTGTAGCAGTATTACTCACTCCACTGGCCATTATTATAGGTCAAACACTGGGAGTCAGCCCCATTCCCTTCATCATCGCAGTCATGTTCGGCTCCTCAGCCAGCTTCTCAACTCCCATTGGCTACCAAACCAATACATTTATCTACAGCGCCGGGGGCTACAAATTTGGCGACTTTTTCCGCGCAGGTTTCCCACTTGCTGCTATTCTCTGGTTGGTATCGAGCCTCCTTATACCGGTAATTTGGCCATTTTAGATCTTCTCAGCATCATCTGTGCGTGCTTCGAAGCTCGGGTTAGTAAACTTCATCAGGCAGACGGAACCTCCGTGCCCGAAAATAAGCCATCTAATTATTAGTAAGCTTATATTTAATAAAATATACATTAACCTTGTCTTCCTCATCTTTTTTGCTTATTTTTTGTTAATAATAGCTAAATAAAAAGATGTTTTGTGTTAAATAGTGAATTTTTAGCCCAAGCACCTACATACAGCTATATAACGAAAGTTCACCATTTCACTTGCTCCGACCACATAGCTCACATGTTTTCCAGCGAAGCCTCGCACGCCCTCCGAAATGCATAAAAAACTTATTACTTTTATTTTCGGCATCCTATCTTTTTACC
>CBFHPA010000029.1:0-29680 GCA_965657565.1 Oceaniferula sp. | reverse complement strand
CGCCAGCTGCTACATCAACAACTAGGCACTCGGAAAGCTCAAAGCTCTTGGCTGCTTCGAATTCCAAGTAGCCACCGCCAATCTGGTCGATATCCTCGTAATATGTTAATGCAAGACCGAGGCCAGATTCAAGTTCGGTAGATACACCAAGAAAGACTTCTTCGGTATTAACATCGCTGTCTCCCGGAAACATATAATAAGTGTATCCCACACTAAGGTCAACAGCACCCAGTGTTTTGGTTAGACCAATGTAGAGGTCGAGCTCGTCATCTGAACCACCTGCATCCCAGCTCGCATACCATGCACCACCGTTGAGGGATAGACCTTCGGCGAGCTCGTAATTGAGATCAAGACCAAGATCGACTAGATCGTCTCCGAGGTCAACTCCACGAAATTCATAAATGGAGTGGTATCCTGTATAAAGTTCAGCTTCAATTTCTGCGAATGCGGTAGTTGCTGTTAGCAAACTGCCGCCTATCAATAGTGACTTGAGTGTAGTTTTCATAATCAAAACTGAATCGAGCAGATAGCGTGCCAATTTTTCAACATAGAAAAATACGCACAAAAAAAGCCAGAGCCTAACAGGCCCTGGCTTGATGATTTGTGCGTGGGTTACGCCTCCCAATTGTAGGCTTCTTCCCCGTGTTCATCACGATCAAGGCCACCATGCTCAGTGTCCTCCTCTACGCGTAATCCGCCACAGAGTAGTTTCGCTACATAGAGGCCTATCAGTGCGGCAACACCACTCCAGACAATCGTCACGCCAACACTTTTTGCCTGGATCATGACCTGAGCCATGCTTCCTCCGTCTTCCCCTCGGATAAACCAACCCGTTAAAACAGCGCCAACAATACCGCCCACACCGTGAACACCAAACACGTCGAGGCTATCATCATAATTAAAAGCGTGCTTTAGCTTTGTTACCGCCAAGTAGCAGAGCAAACTCGATACTGCACCAATGACCATGGCTCCACCGACTCCGGCCGAACCCGCAGCTGGCGTAATCGCGACCAAGCCAGCTACGGCACCGGTAGCAACACCAACCGCTGTTGGCTTCTTAGCAATCATCCATTCAAGAACCATCCATACCACAATAGCTGCTGCTGTGGCTACCTGCGTGGTGAGCATGGCCATACCTGCGCTACCACTTGCCCCTGCTGCTGACCCCGCATTGAAGCCAAACCAGCCAACCCAAAGTAACGCCGCACCAATGAGCACGTAAGGCACATTATGAGGCACGAGAGCAGGCCCAGGATACCCCTGACGCTTGCCAAGCACAATACATGCTACCAAACCAGCGATACCAGCATTGATATGAACTACGTTTCCACCGGCGAAGTCAATTGCACCCCAGTGATGGAAGAGCCCACCGCCCCATGCCATGTGCCACATAGGCAGATAAGATAACACGGTCCAAATGACGGTAAAAATCAACATCGCCGAAAACTTCATGCGCTCAGCAAAAGCGCCAACGATAATGGCCGGGCTAATAATAATGAATGTCATTTGAAACGTCACCCATACGCTCTCCGGTATTGTGCCACTCAAGGTGTCTTCACTGATATGATCAAGGAACAGGAGTGTCTTGTCCCAGCCAAAATAAGCATTACCGCCACTCCCCGCTGCGATCGCATATCCGAAGGCTACCCACAGGATCGACATCACGCCGGCCATGGCAAAACACTGCACAAAAATACTCAACACGTTTTTCGCACGAACAAGTCCCCCATAGAATAATGCCAAGCCGGGCAAACACATCATCAACACAAGTACGGTAGATGTTAGCATCCAGGCGGTATCACCTGTGTCGAGGGCGTCATCAGAAGCATAGGCCTGAGACGTAGAGAGCGCCAACAGAATCAATGGGATAAAATAGGTTTTAATTAGTTTCATTATTTTGGATATGGTTTCATTTTTTTGTCTGGGTTGCGCCAGAAAACGACTAAATCAAAAAAATATTTATTGATTTTGCAGGGCTTCTCGCGCGCGCATGTAAATTTAAGCAATATGCGTGCCAACTTTCTTGGTTCTAGTTTTTCCGTGCCTGTAATCGGTTTTGGCACGGCTTATGCTGAAGTTATTTTTTCAAACTACCAAACAACAACCAACCAACTATGATTACTAAATCACTATTACCCTTATCCATCCTAGCAATAGGAACAGGATCTTTACTCGCAGATGATGCTGAAACAAAAGCAGGTTATGATGAGTTAGTCGCAGGCCAAGGCGATTATGCCTATGCATTCGACTTCTTCACTACTTCCATGCTTTGGACCTGCATCGCAGCGGCCTTGGTTTTTCTCATGCACTTAGGCTTTGCCTCCCTTGAGGCTGGTCTGACGCAAAAGAAAAATACCGTAAACATCCTATTCAAGAACTGCTTCATTATCGCCATTGGTATTGTGACCTACTGTCTTGTAGGATTTAACACGCATTACCCAGGAGATTTTAATGGCTGGTTCAGCATTGGCGGCCCCTTCGGTGAAGGCAACATCGACGACACCTTTGGCTACGGAGGCGTAGGCCTTGCGATGACTGGCTACGGTGACTTCATTTTCCAGGCCATGTTTGCAGCTACCGCTGCCACCATTGTATCGGGAGCTGTTGCTGAACGTGTCAAGCTACCTAGCTTCATGATTTTCGCTACTGTTCTTGTAGGCCTCGCATACCCAATTGTCGGATCATGGCACTGGGGTGGCGGCTGGATGGGTAGCCTTAACGGCGGCAACGGCTTTAAGGACTTCGCTGGTTCTGCAGTTGTTCACGCCTTTGGCGGATTCGCAGCTCTTGCATGCGTTATTATACTCGGACCTCGTAAAGGTAAGTATACCAAGAATGGAATGAAGCCAATCCTCCCTTCCAACCTCCCCCTCGCTACTATTGGCGTATTCTTGCTCTTCTTCGGATGGTTCGGATTCAACGGCGGCTCTGTTCTCTCAGCAGCTCCCGGCCCTCTCGGACTTGTGTTCACCACAACAACGTTGGCCGCTTGCACAGGTGCTCTCGGATCAATGCTCGCTTCATGGATTGTCCTCAAAAAGCCTGACCTCTCTATGGCTCTCAACGGATTCCTTGCTGGTCTTGTAGGCATCACTGCCAACGCCGACATTGTATCAACTAACGGTGCTATGCTCATTGGAGTTATCGCAGGTGTCATCGTAGTCTTCTCCATCCTATTCTTCGACAAAATCAAGATCGACGACCCAGTTGGAGCCATCTCAGTTCACGGTATCTGTGGTGTATGGGGCATCCTCGCATGTGCACTCTTCGATACTACCGAGAGTGGATTCACCATCGGAGGGCAGCTCTTAGGAGTGCTTGCCGTAGCTGCAGCCGCATTCGTCTTCTCGATCATTGTGTTCTCCATCATCAAGCTCACTATCGGCGTGAGAGTTGACGAGAAAGAGGAGCACGAAGGTCTCGATGTTGCAGAGCACGGCTCTCCAGCATACAACGACTAATTATTATCATAACAACCAACAGCCGGGGGAGCGATGCTCCCCCGGTTTTTTTGTGTCTATTTTAACCCTCCTTTTTTCCATCCAGTACTTCCCATCCTCTTGCACTCACTCTATATTCCCTGCAAGTACTGACCCACCACTTGTTACTCATGCGCACCCTGATTGTAGACAACTCAAACACACGCACCAAATTAGCTCTGGCTAATGGTGACTGTCTTGCATCGTGGCGTGCCATCATACCCACTCCAGAAATTTCTCAACAATCAATCGCCGATGCTCTTGGTGAATTAAGCTGGGATGCTTCGATTATTAGTTCCGTCGTGCCCGACAAAGCAGCCACACTGGCATCGCACCTTGGGAGTAAGCCATGTCATCAGCTAAATCATCTCAGCAAATTGCCTATTGGTATTAATTACCCCCAGCCTGAGCAAATTGGAGCTGATCGGCTCGCCAATGCCGTAGGCGCTTTTGCACAATACGGTAGTCCCTGCATTGTTCTCGATTTTGGTACGGCCGTCACCTTCGATGTCATCGCTGCCACTGACGATTATCAGAGAAGTCAACCCTCTGCGGACGACCCAAAGGGAGTGCAAGCCCGATTGGACGACCCAAAGGGAGTGCAAGCTCAATCGGACGACCCAAAGGGAGTGCAAGCCCGATCGGACGACCCAAAGGGAGTGCAAGCCCGATTGGACGACCCAAAGGGAGTGCATGCCGCCTCCTATCAAGGGGGCGTGATTGCTCCCGGCCTCGCCTCCATGACCGAAGGGCTCGCAAACCGCACTGCCTTACTACCTCATATTACGCTCCAAGAACCTAACTACGTCATCGGCAAATCAACGGAACAAGCAATGATGGTAGGAGCCATTTATGGCTATCGTGGTTTGGTTCGTGAAATTCTCAACAATCTGAGTAAAGAATTCTCTAGCAAGCCACTTGTTATTGCAACAGGTGGTGACGCCCCGCTCATTACACGCGGACTGAGTGAAATCGATCACTTAGTGCCAGATCTTACACTTGATGGCCTCAGAATCATCGCAAATTTAAATATAACAAACCCATGAATCAAACAGCCTCCCCTCTCTCTCTAGGTATCGACTTTGGCGGCACTAGTGTTAAGTTTGGTATTGTTCGCGGCAGTGAAGTGATTGCTCAGGCACCCGCTATTGCAACTGAGGACTTCAGAGAAGCCGAACCCTTAATCGATGCAATTGTATATATCATCGAGGATTTAAGAACACACCACCCCGAGATATCTGCCATCGGCGTCGGAGTGCCTGGTTTTGTAGATTTCAAGACAGGGATTATTCACAACCTCACCAACGTCAGAGGTTGGTCCAACATTCCACTGCGAGATATATTGCAAGACCGGACACAACTCCCTGTTGCTGTGGAGAACGATGCCAACTGCATGGCATACGCCGAATGGAAAGTAGGCGCCGGTAAGGGTAAAGATCACTTGGTCTGCATCACTCTGGGCACAGGAGTTGGCGGCGGCATTATTACTCACGGCCATATGTTAAGGGGGGCCCATTCCGTCGCTGGCGAGTTAGGTCAGACATCTATCGATTACACTGGCAGGGAAGGCGCATATGGCAACCTAGGTTCGCTTGAAGACTACATCGGCAATAATGAGATAGCCGCTGATGCTCGCCAAATTTATGCCAGCCGTGACATTGATAAAAGCATCACTGAATGCACACCCGCGGCGCTGTCTCAAGCAGCCGCTCAGGGAGATCTTGTGGCAGTAGAAATCTGGCAAGGCATTGCTCAAAAACTAGCCTGCACCGTCGTCAATGCATGCTGGTTACTCAATCCTGCCGCCATTATCATTGGTGGTGGTGTTGCCAAGGCAGGAGAACTTCTCTTTGATCCGCTCAAGCTCAGTATCGAAAAGCAACTTGCTCCAGCCTTTCTCAACAATCTGGAAATCATTCCAGCCCAATTTAGTAATGATGCTGGGATCATTGGCGCTGCAACCTTGGCGCTCGAGGAATCAGTAGGAGCAAAATAAAAACAATATGGGGTAAATTTTAACGTGCCATTTAACCTGTTCATGTTTAACTTGGATTGACCAATTTTAATAAATCATGAGTCAAATCGGAAACCTCACCCTCGATCCTTCAGCACCTTTTTTCATCTTAGGCCCTTGCGCACTCGAGTCTGAGGAATTTGCCTGGCAAATGGCCCGATCCCTCAAAGAGATCGCGGATCGCACCGGCATTCAGTTTGTTTTTAAAGCTTCCTATGACAAAGCCAACCGTACGTCCGTAGATTCCTTCCGCGGACCAGGCGTCGTAGAGGGTTGCCGTATTCTAGGAGAAATAGGCAAGGATCTGGGTGTTCCAGTCACTACCGATATCCATACTCCGGAAGAAGCCACGATGGCAGCTGAGACGGTTGACATTCTTCAGGTCCCCGCATTCTTGTGTCGTCAGACTGATTTATTGGAAGCTTGCGCCAAAACTGGACGCCCAGTGAATATCAAAAAAGGCCAATTTTTAGCACCTTGGGATGTGAAGCCAATCGCCGGCAAGATGAAACACTTTAACTGCGAAAACTTCTACATCACCGAGAGAGGATCCACCTTCGGCTACAACAATCTCGTCGCTGATATGCGCTCACTCTATTGGATGCGAGATATGGGCATGAAAGTTATTTTCGATGCCACTCACTCTGTGCAACGTCCCGGCGGAGATGGCGGCACCACAGGAGGCGATGGAGAGCTTGCCCCTGTTCTTGCAAGAGCTGCCATTGCTACCGGAGTTGACGGTGTATTCATGGAAACCCATCTAGACCCTAAAAAAGCATTTTCGGATGGCCCTAACCAAATTCCTCTTGATGAGATAGAAGCGGTCCTCACTCGCTTGCTCGCTGTTCATCATGCGGCTCACGGTGTTGGGTAAATTCTATATCTTCAACCCACAGATCACTATCACGAAAATCTCCTGTCATCACTCAAGCATCGCCTACTTGGTCTACCGGCCATGGTTCGTGGCTGCCATGACAATTCTTACACTCACGGCATGCAAAGATGACAAACAAGCAAACGCTGCTCCCAACAGCCAGCCTAATGATAGCATTCAGCCTGCTACTCAAACTAACGATTTAGGGGCCAAGCCCCCGACCAAGGAAAAGAAATCTAGCCTCGCCATGTTAGGCCAGATGCACAATGACACCGTTCTCAGGCAAGTAAGACTCCCTCGTTACGACGAAAACTTCAGACCCTTGTCGCTTCTTCATGCCGACCGAATGGAAGTCATCAAAGGCAATACCGTAGAAGCACGTGATGTATCGCTGGAATTATACGATGAAAGCGGTGACATTAAGGCTCGCACCAAAGTTAAACGAGCCACCTACAAGGACCACGATGCTATCCTCCTGGCTGAGGAAGCCATCTACATTAGCGGCAAAGGCTTCCAAGCATCAGGTACGGGCATGGTCTACGACATCAATACTGGTCAAGGCTTTATCATCGGCCCCGCATCATCTCTTTTTAATCTCAAATCGAGTCGCAAATCAGATACCCAGCCCTAATGCTGCCTGAATTTACCAAGCCACACCCTAATAACCACAAATCATGCAAACGCTCAGATCAACTACGACTATCGTGTGGATATTTCACCCAGCTGTAATCACCGTGCTCCTAACGGCTCTGTCCCTGGTCTCAACGGCCGCCCCTCCGGCATCACCTTCAAAAAATAAGCTTGAGCAAATTGATAGTCTTTCCGCTTCCACAGCCGACAGCCATGCCAAGCGTCAGCAAACGATAGAGGCTGGCATCGAGCAAAGAAATGAAAAGGCCACCGCCGAAGGAGAAAAAATGAACAATTTTCTCAAGCGTAGCAACCAAGAGCCAGGATCCATCAGGGACTCATCAGCGCCCCCAATCCAAAAGCCTTCCTCCAGTAACAAAATAGAGGAACCAAAGAAAGTCGCCACTGACGAAGAACCAACCACCATCAAGATCGAATGCGATGGCGGCATCTATTTCGATAATGACAGCGGAGTCCTGACTTACCTCCAAAATATAAGGCTCGATGAGTCCAACTCCACTTTCAAACTAAGATGCGATGATGAGCTCAAAATCATATTTGATAATAAGCCTAAAAACAAGACACAGGCTAAGTTACCCAACAAAGTCGGAGCACAACAGCAAAAAAAGACGGTGCAAAAAAAGGAAGAGCAATCAGATAACAGCTTCTCAGACAGAGGTGACCTCAAAGAGATTATAGCCACAGGTAATGTCAGAATCACTGGCAAAAACAGTGACAAGCAAACCTTTCTAGCATCGGGTGACATCGCTAGTTATAATGCAAAAGCTGGAGAAATGATACTTAAGGGTGGTCGTCCTACACTTCAACAAAGTGCTAATGAATATTTACAAGCTGCAGAGGACGGACAATGGATTAGACTGGTCATGAAAGACACAGACATTGAAAGCATAGTTACCAGCAAAGGAAAATGGGTCATGCAAGCCGTCTCACAAAAATAATTCTCGCTAGAGAGAATCTCGTCATATTAAACTGAACCCAATGTCAGAAACTACTTCAAGCAAATCATCGGTAGACAACGCTGCCACTCTGACTCCGCCGTCAAGCCATACGACATTACATCTCGATGCGGCAACACGTCGTGACTCACCTACCTTGCTAGAAGCCCGTGGTTTGATGAAATCTTACGCTGGTCGCACGGTGGTCAACGACGTCAATCTTAGTGTGCGACAGGGTGAAATCGTTGGGCTACTCGGACCCAACGGCGCTGGCAAAACCACTTGTTTTTACATGATTGCCGGCCTCATTCCAGCCGATACTGGTGTCGTCCAATTTTCAGGGAATGATATCTCAACACTGCCTATGCACAAACGTGCCAGATTGGGCATGGGCTACCTGCCACAGGAAGAATCAATCTTTCGCCACCTCAGTGTTATTGATAACCTCCTCGCTGTGCTTGAAACCCGCAAAGACATGGGCCGAAAGGATCGCAACCACCGTGCTGATGAGCTGCTAGAGCGCTTCAATATTTCCAAGCTTCGCAAGTCTGAGGCGCTATCACTTTCAGGAGGCGAAAAGCGCCGACTCACTATCGCACGATCTCTATGCACTGACCCAACACTACTCATGCTGGATGAACCATTCAGCGGAGTTGATCCTATTGCCGTAGGAGACATTCAAGGCATAGTTCGAGATTTACGCGATCAAGATGGGCTCTCCATATTGATCACCGACCACAATGTGCGTGAAACTCTGCACATCACCGATCACGCCTACCTGCTGCACGAAGGTCAACTCATTCTCGAGGGGGAGGCCAAAGACATAGCAGATAACCCACTCGCCCGTAAACACTACCTCGGAGAAGACTTTGTGCTCTGAACAATATAGTATTTCGCAGCCAAGTGCTGCATAACATAAACAAGAAAGGAAAAACAAGATGCAATCAGCTAACGCTAATACGCAAATCACAGTTACGGTACGTCACGAAGAAGTAACAGATGCCCTACGTGATTACGCCACCAAAAAAATTCAGGGATTACACCTGGATTATCCAAAAATCATTGAGGCCAAGGCTATCCTTGATGCTCATAAGAACCGCCACCATGCTGAAATTATTCTGTTCTGTGCTAATCACATTGTCATCGATGCCTCATCTGAGAGCAAAGACATGTATGCTGCCATTGATGAGACGATTGATAAAATTGCTCGTCGTATGCGTAAACACAAGACTCGCTTACTGAGAAAACACAGGCCCAACAGAAGAAAAGACACCATACGCCACCTTGATGAGAAAATATTCGCCTCAAGTATTCTAGACGAAATCCCAGCTAAGGAAGAGCCCGAAGCCGATCCTGAGCCCATGATCATTCACCGTGAATCATACCGTCTCAGAACCTTGCTCAAGGAGGAGGCCATCATGGAGCTCGAGCTCTCCGACAAGCCATTTATCGTCTACAATAACGAACGGCGCGATGTCATCCAAATCCTCTACCGCCGTAAAGATGGGGACTATGCTATTATTGAGCCTTAATCATTTTAAATCCATCAACAAAGAAAGGGCTCCTCATGAGGATGCCCTTTTTTTGTTATACTTGCCGACAAATTAGATCCCAACGCAACTATTGGGCCGGATCTTTAACTGGCAGCTTATTATTCTCAATGGGCTCCACCTGCTCATCACCTTCGATCGGTTTTGGCGCCTCAGCGCCGCCGACTGATTGATTAGTCACGGCTGGTTTTACGGCCTGAATGCCCGCTGGCCCTACCCCCTTCTCGACTGTTTTAGGCACATTAGGCTCAATGGTGCCCTCTGTTGTTTTACTTTTATCCTCACCCGGAGAATTTTTACCAGACATTCATGTCGGAATCCCACAAGCAGGCAAAATCCATAACTGGAGAGCAAAATACAGACCAATGAAACCAATAAACAACCAAATACCATTCATACTATTATGAGTAACTCGATCTTGTTTTATTCCGGCCTATTTCGCATATTGTGCGCCACCATCGTAAAGAAAGAATTAAGCTCTAGCTTGATGGAATTGGGCACTTTCGTCTCATCCATTGCCTCATCCATTAACTCCAACCAGCGCACTGCCTCTGCTTCTCCAATAGAGAAGGGAGCATGTCGCATACGCAGTCGAGGGTGACCTCTCTTAGCCTGATAGCGAGGATCTCTACCAAAGCGAAACAGCAGAAAATCACGCAAGCGCTCTTCAGCACCTGCAAGGTCTTCCTCTGGATACATAGGGCCAATCAAGTCGTCCTGCTTGATCCTGCGGTAGAAAGCAGCCACCATCTTGGTGAAGCCAGCTTCACCAAGGATAGTATAAATAACAGCTTCATCCATAACAGGTAATCAATAAGGCCAAGCTCAATAAAACAACATGATTGTTACTCGCCTTGGCGGGCTGATGCCTTGAGACGAAGCGCATTGAGTGCGATGAAGCCAGTTGCGTCATCTTGGTTATATGCCTCTTCTGCCCCACCCTCCATCGTGGCAACATCCTCTGAATAGAGGGTAAATGGCGAGCGGCGACCAGCCTGCATGCAGTTTCCTTTATATAATTTGAGCCTCACCTCACCAGAGACCGTCTTCTGTGTCTCTGTGACCAAAGCCTGAATGGCGTCACGCTCAGGAGCAAACCAGAAACCATTGTATACCAATTGAGCGTATTTAGTAATCAGACTATCGCGCACATACTGCGCCTCACGGTCTACTGTCAATGTCTCAAGATCTCTATGAGCTGCCAAAATAATAGTTCCGCCGGGAGTTTCATAAATACCGCGAGATTTCATACCGACAAAGCGGTTCTCCACAATATCGACTCGGCCAATGCCATGCTTACCGCCGAGGAAGTTTAGCACACGCATGACTCCGTAGGGGCTCAGTAAGGTGTAACCATCTTTCTCACCCTCAACTTGGAAGTCGCCCAGCTGAGCTATGATTTGATCGAGGCCATCACACTTCAGACCAATAATGTCACCTTTCTCGAATAGAAACTCAACATACTCAGGCGCGTCCGGCGCCTCCTCAGGAGAAACAGAGAGCACATACATATCACGATCAGCTTCGCCAGTTGCATCATACCAAGTATCCTCGAGAGCTCCTGCCTCGAATGAGATATGTAGCAAATTACGATCCATCGAGTAGGGCTTCTTCTTCGATGCCGTCACATCGATGCCATGTTCTTCACAGTAGGCGATCATCTCTGAACGACCTGGAAATTGGGCTCTAAATTCAGCATCACGCCAAGGAGCGATCATCTTGAGGTCTGGAGCGAGAGCAGCGACAGAGAGTTCAAACCGAACCTGATCGTTTCCTTTGCCAGTTGCTCCATGAGCAATAGCATCGGCCCCCTCCTTGATCGCCACATCAACCATGCCCTTCGAAATACATGGGCGTGCAATGGATGTGCCTAATAAGTAGCGCCCCTCATAAAGAGCATTTGCTTGGAACATGGGATAAATATAATCAGCGGCAAATTCCTCCTTAAGATCGCCAATGTAACACTTACTTGCACCTGTGCTCAGTGCCTTTTCCTCAAGACCATCCAACTCCTCGCCCTGACCCACATCAGCGCAGTATGCGATAATTTCAGCATTATATTTCTCTTTGAGCCAGAGAAGGAGAACTGAGGTATCCAAACCTCCAGAGTAAGCGACGACGATTTTCATAACGTTATTAATGAATGGCTAGGTAGTGATAAGAATGACTGTAAAATGACTCGTCTGGAATCGTGGCAATACTGACGAGACGGCCGGAGAAAAGCATAATCAACCACAAGAGACAAGGGTCAAGATAGCCATCCCATAACAGCCTGACGTGATTCACTCTGAATCTTTGCCCTTGTCACCAACATCTGGTGATTCTTTGGCCGAATCTGGAGCGGTAATCGCTGGTGCTGATTTGCCAGTCGGGAGAACTTTGCGCATCAGCTTCTTTAAGCCTCCTTCAGCTGCTAGCTCTGCTGCTTCTGCATCCCGCATTGCCTTTTCCCACGCTGGTGCGAAACCAGGCGCTTGCTCACGCATCACGCTGACAGCATTCTCCATTAAATGAAGATGACGGAGCTCGGCTCTTCCGGGTTTTTGCTTAGCCAGATTGAAGTTGGATCTCAAATTTTCATTTTGTTCGCGCAGTTCATTGAGTTCAGTTTCAAGCTGATCATTACCCTTGGCGTTTATTTTGAGCTGAGTATTCAGATGCCCCTGCAGTTCTTTATTTTCCTGTTCCAGACGTTTCTTTTCGCCACGTAGCGTCACAATATCCTTACGCATAAGTCGCCAAACCATGGCTAAAAGAAACAGTCCAACAACAAGCCCCCATGTGAAAGGCTCTGAAATAATGAGCATGAATGTTTCCATGAACGTAGAATAAGTAACTCAGCTTATTTTCCAAGGACTATCCGTAGGCAGGTAGCTAGCTCAACCTAGTAACTAGCTTGCTTGTAGGATTGGTAGTTCTGATACGTGAGAAAGCCAAAAATCAGCAAACCAAAGATTGACCCCATCGAAAGCAACAAAAGCATACAGCAAGCACCGGCAATCATACCGATCTGGTGCATTTTCTTACGCGATTTAATGATCTGCTCTATGAACTGGCCCCCATCGAGTGGGAAAATAGGAATTAAGTTTAGCAAAGACCACCATACATTAACCCAGATCAATGAATTTAAAAATCCATAGATTGGTCTATTATCAGGGAAAATACCTACCATCTCCTGATGAAAGATATTCGTGTATCTGATATAATATTGGAGTCGAAGAATAGCCTCAGCGGTAGGGAAGATAACGAACAAAGATGCGATGCTCACAGCCGCAAGTAGCAGACCTGCCCCGGGACCAGCCAAGATCATGAAGCATCGATTTTTTCGATCTAATCGCCCACCCTGCTGGTAGGCAAGCCCACCCAATGCCCACAACCTAATCCAGACCTGTCCACCGCCTCGTTTCCAACCCGTCAGGGCGTGACCTAACTCGTGAACAAGCACAGATACAAAACCTGCCATCATAAACAGAATCACACCCAAGTAGTCATCAGCATAGTTTCTCTGTAAGGCACTCAAGCCACCACCGAGGAAAGCCATTGTTAGCCAAAACCATGGCTCAACGACGATTGGGATTCCAAATAGAGTGAAACGCAACATAACTTTAATGATGTAAATTAGCCTTTCGACATAGCCAGCAAATTAGCGGCAGAAACAAGGGCTTTCAAACCAGCCATTTCAATTGAGGGGTCGACACCGCATCCCCATACTAAGCTCTGATCATTCTTACTTTGAAGCTGCACATATGCTGCTGAGTCGGCATCAGAGCCGCCTCGCACTGCGTGTGACCTATAATCAGTGAGAGTGAAGTTTTTCAAATCCACTTGCTCCAAGGCGTGCACAAAAGCATTGATAGGACCGTTGCCCAAACCACTGATTTTTTGCACCTCACCGTTGATCGAGATATCAGCGTGACACGCCACCTCACCCTTTTGACCAGCATGATGATCGAGCTCATAGTCGCGTAAGGCAATTGGCTCGTTAAGGTTAACGAATTTATCAAAAAACACCTCACGTATCTCATCGGGCGTGAGTTCCCGCCCTAGCTCATCAGCTAATGCGTAAACAAGCACCCCCACAGTCGGGTGCATCGTTTTGGGTAAATCAAAGCCGTGCTCACGATCCAGCACATAAGCCACGCCTCCTTTACCTGACTGCGAATTAATGCGGATAATCGCTTCGTAGGACCTGCCAATATCTTGAGGATCAATGGTCAAATAGGGAACGGCCCATGGTGTATTCGAGTCTTCCTCCAACTCCTTCTTGCGAAGATCTAGGCCCTTCTTGATGGCATCCTGATGCGAGCCAGAAAACGCGGTGAAAACCAATCCCCCAGCATAAGGGTAACGCTCTGGCACCGTCATTCGCGTGACTCGTTCATAAACAGAACGAATGTCCGGCAAGTCGGAAAAATCAAGCCCAGTCTGAATACCGTGGCTGTTCATATTGAGTGCCACATTGGCGATATCAAGATTACCTGTGCGCTCACCATTGCCAAAAAGTGTCCCTTCCACACGATCTGCACCCGCCATCAAACCCAGCTCCGTTGCAGCGGTCCCTGTTCCTCGGTCATTGTGAGTGTGTAATGATACCAGCACGGAGTCTCTGCGATTAAGATTACGACTCATCCACTCAATCATATCTGCATGCACATTCGGCGTGGCCCACTGCACAGTATCTGGCAGATTGATAATCATCTTCTTCTCCGGACTTGGCTGCCAGACATCAATAACGGCGTTGCAACACTCGAGCGCGAAATCAAGCTCTGTGTCTGAAAATGATTCGGGAGAATACTGCAACAGAACCTCAGTTTCAGGAATCGTTGGCGTCAGCTCTTTGACAAGCTTGGCCCCATCAATGGCTAACTGCTTGATGTCCTCGCGGCTCGCATTGCCAAAGGTAACTCGCCGTTGCAAAGGCGAAGTAGAATTATAGATGTGAACGATCACCTGTTTAGCCCCTTTGATCGCCTCGAAAGACCTACGAATCAGGTGCTCTCGCGTTTGAACCAAAAGCTGAATGGTCACATCCTCAGGTATCAAGTCATTGTCGATCAGATGCCGGCAAAAATTAAACTCAGTATCAGCCGCTGAGGGGAAGCCTATTTCGATTTGTTTAAAACCAATACGGCACAAGAGCTGAAAAAACTCGAGCTTCTCCTCGATAGACATCGGTACTGGCAGAGCTTGATTGCCATCCCGTAGATCTACACTCGCCCATACAGGGGCATTTGTAATACTACGACTAGGCCACTCTCTGTCAGGCAGGTCCACCGCTGGGAAGGCACGGTATTTATGGATGCTTTCAGTCTTCATGACGCGGCTTGATGCGGTTTTTTAAGCTAAATTGCAAGCTTCAAGCGTAGATCTCAGCCTATTCTTCGATTGCCTCCCACTTTTCTGACTTGTGAGAATCATCGTTGAAGGGCATATTACCTGGCAATTATGAAATGGAATTATCTTCTCGCCATACTCGGCGCTGGCATCACCTGCGTGAGCCTAAACTCGTGCAGCACCAGCTCCTCTCTCAGCACTCGTGGCCTCGCCGGCTACCAGTCCTATGACCTGCCTGCTTCTCTGCCCACTGACAGGTCTAAGGTGAGAGTCAAAGTATCGACCAACAACCAGATGGTCTATGTGATGGAGGGATCGAAACCTCTACTTGTGATGCCCGTCTCTGTGGGAACCTCGTCCACACCGACTCCAAAAGGCCATTTTCGTATTTTCAAAAAGGATCACATGCACCGCGCCAACAGCCATGGATTCGCGTATCGTGATAACCAAGTTCGCCGCTGCTACTTACGCACCAAACCATCGGGGTGGAGCTTTAAAGGCACTCCCATGCCATATTGGTGTGAATTTAAAGCCAACTATGGTTTTCACACTGGTTGGATGAAAAATAATCCATGCACGCTGGGCTGTATCCGTATGCATGAAAACCTATCTCCCAAGTTCTTCCGACTTATCAAAAATGGCACACCGGTTTACATCGCCTACACTCAACCCGAAGATGCGACGATAGGCAGAAACATTCCTCGCCCGCCAGATGCTGGACCATTGCCAAACTACCCCGCCTCAATGATGCTCGGCGACGGCTACTTTCATAGGCACATTGCGCCAACGTACAACTGACTCTACTGACCCGCCTGGCAGGCAAGCGCAAGCGACAGAAAATCGTTGTATGCTGGTTGCCAACCCATGCTCTTGAGTTTGGCATTAGAAACACGCTTGCTGCTGTTACCGCGCTTGCGTTTCACCACTTCCTGCTGTTGTTCCGGCATAGGAACTCCAAAATGCTGCGCTAGCATCTGATAACAATCATGCTGACTCACTGGCTCTGAGGTTATATTGTAGATCTCGCTGCCGGGGAAAACATCCATTTCACTGAGCATGAGCATCGCATCTGCAACGTCATCGCGATGCACGAAATTCATGATTCTCTCACCGAGCCCATCTATTTTTGCATCACCGGACAACAAATTTTTCAAAACATGGCAACGGTTCGGGCCATAGAGACCTGACAAACGCGCTACCACACCACCTGCCTCGATTACAATTCTCTCAGCTTCACGAAGCACCTGAGCCGTCGGACTTGTTGGATTAGCTGGGCTTAACTCTGTAACCAGAGAATGGTCTTCTTGAGGATATACCGAGGTGCTGGAGGTGAAAATCAACCGAGCAGCAGGATATCGCTCGATAAGACAACGAGCACCCTGCAGATAAACTTTTTGATATGCAGGCTCACCACCGCCACCTGAGGCGGCGCAGTGAATGATCAAGTCAAACCCATCAGGCAAATTCGCTAGCTCCTCAGCAGAGGAAACATCACAAGCAAGCGCACCATCGCGACCACTGCGATTGATATTGATTACCTCCCACCCAGAGCTCTCGAACTTACGCTCCAGAGCACTGCCTAAAAACCCGTATCCAGCAATGAGCAACTTAGCCATTAGCTCTCCATCTTAATGCCCAACAACTCCTCGGTAGCCTCACGGGGCCTTGTGGTCAAAATATCAGGCTTACCATTCGTTACTAAGACGGTGTGTTCAAAGTGTGACGAGTTTTTTCGGTCATTAGTAATAACCGTCCAACCATCACTGAGAATAGTAACACCAGCCACGCCAGCATTGACCATTGGCTCAATTGCCAAAACCATACCTGGCCTGAGTTTAGGAGATTTACCCGATGGGCGATAATTAGGCACCTGTGGTTCCTCATGCAAATCACGGCCTACACCGTGGCCAACGAATTCACGAACCACAGTAAACCCATAAGGTTGAACATGTGCCTCAACTGCTCCGCAGACATCAGCAAGCAAGTTACCCGCTCGAGCCTGATCAATCGCATCATAGAGAGACTGCTCAGTCGCGCACATCAACCGTTTGGTTTCGAGATCAATCTCACCCGCTGGCACGGTCGTTGCATTATCACCAATCCATCCACCTTTGGTGATACCGACATCAATTTTTAAAATATCGCCTGCGTTAATCACGGTGTCAGATCCAATTCCATGCACCACTTCTTCATTGCGGGAGATACAAATTTGACCAGGAAATCCGCGGTACCCTAAAAAAGCACTTTTACAATCGCGCTCTTTCATCAACTCGGCAGCATAGGCATCAATCTCGCCAGTTGTTTTACCAGGCTGCACCGCCTTAGCGCAAAGCTGGAGAATCTCACTGGCCGTCTCACAGGCCACACGCATCTTCTTGATGTCTGCAGAGCTCTTAATAGGTATTCTTATTTTCTTAGCCATAGCGTGGAGTGTAATCCTCAGTTGTTCAAAAGAGAAAGATGACGAATGGATACGTTCTTTAACGAGGATGAAAAGAAAAAACCCCCCAGAAGTATATCAACCCCAAGCAAACGGAGCAGGCTCTGATAACCCAAATCGTAAAACTCTACTTTCTGCGAATAAAATAATTCAAGTTTTCCAGCTCGAGGGCCAAATCTACATTATTCACCGTCACCTCAGCAGGAACTTCAAGCACGACCGGTGAGAAATTAAGAATACCCTGAATGCCCGCCTCAATAAGTTCATTAGCAACTTGCTGGGCAAAGTTACCAGGAACACAAAGCACCGCCATCTGCACCTTATTCTCTCTGATAAAATGTTCCATGCCTTCCGTCGAATGCAAAGGAACGGGTATATCTCTATCTCGTAGGCTTTCCGCTTTGGAGTCAAATGCAGCTAATATTTCGTAACCCTCTTTTTTAAATCCATCATACCTTAGCAAGGCTCGCCCTAAGTTTCCTGCACCAACCATAATAACCGGCTGGAATTTCGCCCGCCCCAGACCATCATGAATAGCCTGCCGAAGTGCCTCTACTGGATAACCCCGACCGCGAGTCCCAAAGGTCCCAAAATACGCCAAGTCGCGCCTCAATTGAGACGGCTTCACCCCAGCCGCGGTAGCTAAGGCTGCCGAGCTGACCATTTCTCGGCCATTCTCATGCAGGCGCTCTAAGCAGCGGCCATACAATGATATCCGATAAATTGACTTTTGAGGTATTTCCACCCTATCCACTGTTTGATTTTGATACCTCGGGTGATAAAGGTCAAGAAATGAAACCATACTGTATGATAGCAAATAGGCGGGTTACTTGTTGATCAAATTAGTGATCTCAAGTGCCAAATCAAGAGCTGCTGCTCCCTGCTGCCCAGAAACAGCCGGTGTTGAGCCCAATCGAGCACACTCGACAAAGGCTGCCAACTCGCGTTTGAGAGGCTCGTCTTTTTCGACATTGACCTCTACCTTTTCAATACCTGCTCCCCCCATGCGATACATCTCTGCACTTTGATCTTGGTAATCGAGTGACAAATAGCAATCACCTTGAAAAACCCTGATTTTGCGCATCCGCTCTGGGCTAATCCGGCTCGATGTCACATTCGCAACACAGCCATTTTCAAATCGAATACGCGCATTGGCAATATCCTCACGAGATGTCATCACCGGCACGCCCACAGCATCGACACTTTCGACTGGAGATTTCACCAAATGAAGGATGATTTCTAAATCGTGAATCATTAAATCCAACACAACACCGATGTCGATACTGCGATTAGGGAACGGGGAGAGGCGGTGGGCCTCGATAAACGTTGGCTCAGTCAAACGATCTTCAAGCTCCTGCATCACCGGGTTAAAACGCTCAATATGACCCACTTGCAGGATTTTTTCGCATCTTTGAGATGTCTCAATTAAAGCCCGAGCGTCATCCAGCGAATCCGCAATTGGCTTCTCCATCAACACATGAACTCCTTGTTCCATAAGATGGCAGCCCACCTCTCGGTGCGCGATGGTAGGCACAGCGACTGTTGCCGCATCGACAACTTTGGCAAATTCGTCAAGCGAATCGACCGCAACTGCCCCAAATTCGGCAGCCACCGACTCGGCTTGACCCTTATCTCGGTCATAGACTGCTATCAATTCGACATCATCAAGAAGCGAAAAAACCCTCGCATGGTTCCGCCCCATTGCCCCCGCTCCTGCAACTCCTGCACGTAATTTCATGGCCAAAGCAGTAATCCAATCCGCCTACGATGGCAAGACTCATGCCAAAACTCGCGTGAACAAAATAATAGTGCGGTCACGAATACTCCTTCAGTGCCACCAGCCAACCTAAATACCGCACTTTTGAACTGGAAAAACACATGCCATGCGCTTAATTTACTGTTGTGGTGTCGATATTTCGTAGCATACAGTCAATTTACATCATTCACAGCTAGCTTCTATCGATCCCCAGTCATCACCGCTTTTCTCGCCTATACCTCACATTATTCATCATGAGCCTACACGCACAACTATCCCCAGAAGCTGAGGCACGCCTGCGCGCGCAGCAACGCAACTCGACCATTACGAGTATCATCATCTCCATCTTGTCAGTTGTGCTCATTGGCATTTTGTTACTATGGATTTTATTGCCTACCGTTGAGACCTTCACGCCAGAAATCGTTTCCTACCAAGCTGGTGCGGAGGAAGAGAAAAAAATCACCAAACGCGAGATGACCCGAGCAGTCGAACGCAAACCTGCTGCCCCATCTAGCTCGATGGCAAAGGTGATCGCTGCCAACACCACCTCCTTGACAGCTGTTCCGATACCCGAGGTGGACACCCCCGATCCGTCAGCTGACTTTGGCGACGGCAATGATTTTGGCGATGGCTGGGGCAGCGGAGAAGAAAGCGGAGCTGGATTTTCGAGTATTCCCGCCACCATGCGTGAGAGATGCTCAAGAGAAGACCGCCTACAACGACTCGCGAACAACGGAGGCAACGAGCAATGCGAGGAAGCAGTGATGAAGGCTCTTCGCTGGATCAAGAGCAAACAAAAACCAAATGGTAGCTGGGGATCTCAATATCCAGTCGCAATGACAGGATTCTCCATTCTTGCTTATCTTGGCCACTGTGAAACACCTGACTCAGAAGAATTTGGCGATTCTGTCACCAGCGCGATTTTGTATCTCGTTGACGTGGGCATGAAAACTGATGGTCTTCTGCGCACCAGCGACAAGGGGCATGGGTGGGTATATGAACACGGCATTGCTGCCTACGCTCTTGCAGAAGCATATACATTTTGCAGTAAACTGGGTATCAACATCCCCAATCTCGACACTGTGACCAAACAGGCGGGAGACATCATCATGAACGGACAAGCCCGAAGTGGCGGCTGGGTCTACAACTTCGATACAAGCTCTACTGATGGTGACAACTCCGTTGGATTCTGGCAAATCCAAGCGCTCAAAGCCTGTAAACACACCGGCCTCTGGGAAGAAAAGGCTTTCAAAAAGACCATCGATGATGCCCTAGACTATCTCCAAGATGTGCAAGGCAGCACTGGCGGCATCGGCTACAGAAGTAGGCCGACAGTACGACCAGCGCTAACAGCCGGAGGCGTGCTGGCCTATCAGATGTGGGACAAGAGCAGCCATTCCGTGGTGCGTAACGGCATTAAATTTATCATGAAAAATAATATCGCATTTGATTGGGAGGAAGAAAGCTCAAACCTTTACTACCACTATTATAATGCTCAAGTACTCATCAACCGAGGTGGTGGAGATTGGGACGAGTATAACGAAATATTCAGAGACAAATTACTAGCTGCACAAAATGAAGACGGCTCATGGAGTCGAAAAGAAAAAATTGCTCACGGATCTAAAGACACCCACATGGCAACTTGCTTGGCTACCTTTATGCTCGAGGTTTATTATCGTTTCTTACCCGCAACAGGTTCGAGAACCCGATAGCTGTGGATGCTAACTAGCTTGCCCCCGCCAAAGGCATGCCCCCATGGAAAAAATCAATACCCCAGTCGCCCTCACCATCGCAGGTTCTGACTGTTGCGGTGGTGCTGGTATACAAGCTGATCTGAAAACGTTTCTTGATCACCGTATTCACGGACTTAGCGCAGTAAGTTGCATCGTTGCTGAAACCCCCTTGGAGGTCAGGCACATCGAACAAGTCGACGACGCCACATTCGATGCTCAACTGAATATTCTCTCTGAAAGTTACCCTATCGGTGCGGCTAAAACTGGCCTGCTACCCTCAGCATCGAGCATTAGTTCTGTCGCTAAAACCATCGAGCAATATGCTATCCCGCTGGTGGTTGACCCCGTCATGATTGCATCCACAGGGGCAAACCTCGTAGGCGAGGATACCTTACACTGCTTGACCAACACATTGTTGCCGATAGCTACTGTGGTCACACCCAATCTCCCAGAAGCTGAAGCCATCCTCGAACGAAGAATCGCATCCAAGGATGAATTTGACGACGCTGCTCGCGATATTGCACGGGGCTACAATATTTCATGTCTACTGAAAGGAGGTCACTTACCCGGTGATAACGAGTGCCTCGACGTGCTCTGGCACGACGACCAAGCTCATCACTTTCGACATCCATACTTGCCTCTACCTGCTGGCGTCCATGGCACGGGTTGCACTTTGTCTGCCGCAATCACATCAGGACTCGCCAATAATCAGTGCATCACGGACGCCGTTACTGACGCCATCAGTTATGTTCAGAAATTAATTCGATCAGCTCATACATGGGAGCACGATCATCACAACATACAATGTCTTGGCTGGTAAAACCCTGTTCTGCTGTTGATAAAATAACAAATCCTCATTCCTGTGGCCCATCAGCAAGAAACCTGATCGGGCTAAAATATCTCTAAGGCGAGCTATTTTCGGCAGCTGAGCAACCAGGTCAAAGGAATAACATTGACCCCACGGCAGGTTACTTTAAATACCCGCGCGTCAATTCTTTTCTATCATGAGCCAAGAAACCATTATCTACACCCAAACCGATGAGGCGCCGGCATTAGCCACATACTCATTCTTGCCTATTGTTCAGGCATTTACCCAATCAGCAGGTGTCAACGTAGAGACCCGTGACATTTCACTAGCAGGCAGAATCCTGTCTCAATTTCCAGATCGGCTGAGTGAAGAGCAACAAACTAGTGACGCATTAGCTGAACTTGGCGAACTAGCCAAAACACCAGAAGCTAACATCATCAAGCTGCCTAATATTTCTGCCTCTGTTCCACAAATGGAGGCCGCTATCGCCGAGCTACAAGCTAAGGGATATAATATTCCAAGCTACGCTGATGCGGAAGACGTATATGCTAAAGTCAAAGGGTCTGCCGTGAACCCCGTCCTCAGGGAGGGCAACTCCGATCGCCGAGCACCCAAAGCCGTCAAGGAATACGCCAAAGCAAATCCGCACCGCATGGGAGCCTGGAGCCCGGACTCCAAATCTCACGTTGCCTGCATGAGCAGCGGTGACTTCCGCTCCAATGAAAAGTCAGTCACTGTCGAAAACGCGACGGAAGTTCGCATCGAACACACCTCGTCTGATGGAACCATCACGGTTCTCAAGGAAAGCACTCCGCTGCTCGCTGGAGAAATTATCGATGCCACACGGATGAGCAAAAAAGCTCTCCTGAACTTCCTTGATGAGCAAATAGCTGAGGCCAAGGAACAGGGCGTATTATTTTCTCTACATATGAAAGCAACCATGATGAAGGTCTCCGATCCCATTATTTTTGGCCATTGTGTTGCTGCATTTTTCAAAAACGTATTCGACAAGCACGGTGAAGCTCTCTGCCAAGCCGGCGTTGACCTCAAAAATGGCTTTGGTGACGTATTAACAAAAATCCAAGCTCTACCAGAGCACCAGCAAGCCGCTATTGTTGCTGATATTCAAGAAGCGTATTCCAATGGGCCAGCCCTTGCTATGGTTAATTCCGACAAAGGCATCACCAACCTTCATGTGCCTAGTGATGTGATCGTCGATGCCTCCATGCCAGCAATGATTCGGACCTCTGGCCAAATGTGGAATGCTGCTGATGAGACTCAAGATACAAAGGCTGTTATTCCAGATTCCTCTTACGCGGGCATCTATCAAGCCACCATCGATTTCTGCAAGAAGCATGGAGCATTTGATCCAACGACTATGGGTACCGTTCCCAATGTAGGCCTGATGGCTCAAAAAGCCGAAGAATATGGATCTCACGACAAAACCTTCGAAATTCCATCTGATGGATCAGTGAGCGTCATTGACTCAGAGGGCAACGTCCTGATCACACATGATGTTGAAAAAGGAGACATCTGGCGAGCATGCCAAACCAAGGATGCACCCGTCGAAGACTGGGTCAAACTGGCTGTTAACCGCGCCCGTGCAACGAATACCCCCGCGGTATTCTGGCTCGATGAAACTCGAGCTCACGATGCGCAAATCATTGCCAAAGTAGGCATATACCTTGGTGATCACGATACTGATGGGCTTGAGATTCACATCATGAATCCGGTCGAAGCAACCGAATTCACTCTTGCCCGCTGTACGGCCGGCCAGGACACTATTTCGGTAACAGGCAACGTCTTGCGAGACTATCTTACAGACCTTTTTCCGATTCTTGAGTTGGGAACATCTGCCAAAATGCTCTCGATTGTACCATTGATGAATGGCGGTGGTCTTTTTGAAACCGGTGCAGGAGGATCTGCCCCCAAACACGTTCAGCAATTTGCCCAAGAGAATTACTTGCGCTGGGACTCACTGGGTGAGTTCCTTGCACTTGCGGTATCTCTTGAGCACCTGTCTTCAAAGTTCGGCAATGCTAAGGCGCAAATCCTCGCCGACGCACTCGACTCGGCCACGGGGCAATTTTTGCTCAACGACAAGTCTCCTACTCGCAAGCTAGGTGGTATCGATAATCGAGGTTCACATTTTTACCTCGCTTTATATTGGGCCAAAGCGCTGGCAGCGCAGACAACAGATACCGAACTTGCATCAAGCTTTGCACCTGTGGCTGCAGCTCTCAGCGATAATGAAAACACGATCATCGAAGAACTCATTGCTGTGCAAGGATCCTCTGTGGATACGGGTGGCTACTACAAAATGAATGATGCTCTGACCAGCGAAGCCATGAGGCCGAGCCCAACGCTCAACCGCATCTTAGCCAAACTTTAGCAGCTCGATAGCAATTATCATATTGATTTACCCACCAAGCCAGCCTGCGGGCTGGCTTTTTCGTGTCTGCTACCCGCCCTGTCATTGACAATTACTCACGTTTCTGCCCACCTTTCATCGGCTTTATCAAATTAGCCAATCCCTCTACTTCTTAACACCAACTGTCTACTCATACTATGTACGATCTAATTGTTATCGGCGGCGGCCCTGCCGGATATGTCGGAGCCATTCGCGCTGCTCAACTCGGAAAAAATGTTGCCGTTATTGAAGCGGATCGCGCAGGAGGTACCTGCCTAAACTGGGGCTGTATTCCAACAAAGGCGCTGCTAAAAAATGCTGAGCTATATCAAACATTAACTAAAAAAGCAGACACCTTTGGTATCTCGTTTGATAATTTGACGTATGACTGGTCCAAGGTCGTCGGTCGTTCCCGACAAGTTTCAGACCGTCTTGCAGGAGGCATCGAATTCCTATTCAAGAAAAACAAAATCGATTATATTCGTGGCTTTGGCGAGCTTGTTGACGGCAACCATGTTGAAGTCACCGCTGCCGATGGCACGAAGCAGCTCCACGAGGCGGCTAATGTTTTAATCGCAACCGGGTGTAAAAGTCGTGAGCTGCCACCTTTACCATTCAATGGCAATTCCGTAATCAGCTCAAAAGAAGCCATGGTGCTGGAAAAACAACCAGAGAGCATGGTCATTATCGGCGCTGGAGCGATTGGCGTTGAGTTTGCCTATGTCTATAATGCCTACGGCACAAAGGTTACCATTATCGAAATGCAGCCAAATCTACTTCCTGTCGAGGACGAAGAAGTTGGTCAGGAACTACAAAAATCGTTCACCAAGCAAGGAGTTCGCAGCCTCACAGACACCAAATGTGTGAACTTCCAAGACAACGGCAACTCAGTTTCTATTGATGTTGAAGGGCCAAAAGGCAATGAAACTGTAACTGCCGATGTCTGCCTCGTTGCCATCGGAGTAACCCCAGTACTGCCTGGTGGCATTCAACCTGATCTGGATGAGAGAGGCTTCATCAACATTGATGCGCGTTATCAAACATCCATTCCCAATGTTTACGCTTGTGGTGATATCTCTGGCCCGCCATGGCTTGCTCACACAGCCAGTTTTGAGGCTGTTCAATGCGTCGAGGGCCTATTCGTTGATGGCCACACTCCACGCCAAGTAGGCAACTTCCCAGGCTGCACCTACTGCCACCCACAGGTTGCCTCAGTTGGCAAAACCGAGCGTGCCCTTAAGGAGGAAGGTATTGATTACAAAGTAGGCAAGTTTCCATACGCTGCTATCGGCAAAGCCCAAGCGGCAGCCGATGCGGAAGGCTTTGTCAAACTTCTCTTTGGTAAAGAGCACGGTGAGCTACTTGGAGCACATATCATTGGAGACAATGCGACTGAGCTTATCGCTGAAATGGGTCTCGCCCTAGAGATGGAGCTCACCTCCGAAGAGATCCACTCCACTATACATGCCCACCCGACGCTTGCAGAAGCCATCCATGAGGCAACTCTCGATGCTGACGGCCACGCCATTCATTTCTAAAAGTTTACACCAAGAAACTTGCTGAGGGGTAAGCCCTCAGCGAGCGACATATCTCATTTCGCTGTGAACTACCCGCTGACGCTCAGCTTTAAAATCGTGGCGATTGCGCCACAGATTTATGTTAGTGACGCACAGGGATCACCCGTCTGCTACGTCAAACAGAAGCTTTTTAAACTCAAAGAAGACATTCTTGTTTTCTCCGACGCTTCCAAGTCTCGGCAGGTCGCCAACATCAAATCCAACAAGATCCTAGATTGGTCTGCCCGCTACTTCTTCACTGATCCAGAGGGTTCTAATATTGGTTCCGTCGGAAGACGCGGTTTTAAATCTATCTGGAAAGCCCACTACGACGTCTTTAGCTTTGAGGATGAATCACCTAAATACAGCATCCACGAAGAGAACCCATGGACTAAAGTCCTTGATAGCATTTTGGGTGATATTCCCATTCTAGGATTCCTCTCCGGCTACTTTCTGCACCCTTCTTACATCGCTACTCGCCACGACGGAACTCCAGTCATGCGGGTGCAAAAACAACCTGCCTTCTTCGAAGGTAAATTTAAGATTGAAAAAATCGCCGAGCTCCAGCCACTAGAGGAACTCAATCTCATCTATTCATTTTTGATGCTGCTACTCCTTGAAAGAGATCGCGGCTAGAAAGTCACACCCCAAGCCCACCTCTCTATGTCTGAACAACGTAAACCATTCCCCTTTGCTGACTTTGAACCTAAGTGGCAACAACACTGGGATGAGAATAAAACCTTTCGTACACCTAATCCAGGTGACGATGACTTTGATGAAACCAAGCCTAAGTATTTCATTTTGGATATGTTCCCCTATCCATCTGGTGCTGGCTTACACGTTGGTCACCCTGAGGGCTATACCGCAACTGATATCCTTGGTCGCTACAAAAAGATGAACGGGCACAACGTCCTTCACCCCATGGGTTGGGATGCTTTCGGCCTTCCTGCTGAGCAATACGCCATTAAAACAGGCCAACATCCGCGCATCACTACGGAGCAGAATGTCGACAACTTCCGCCGTCAGCTCAAGTCACTTGGTTTTGGTTATGACTGGGATCGTGAGGTCAACACAACAGACCCGAACTACGTGCGCTGGACGCAGTGGATCTTCCTCCAGCTCTACAACTCGTATTTCAATGAAGAGACGAAAAAGGCGGCTCCCGTATCAGAGCTAGAGGCCCAAGGGTGGAGCCGCGAACAAATCGACGATGTCCGGCTCGCCTTCATTCATGAAGCTCCAGTCAACTGGTCCCCCTCTATGGGAACAGTACTTGCCAACGAGGAAGTTGAAGAATGGAAATCTAAAGGCGAAACCGTTGAACGCCGACCGTTACGCCAGTGGATGCTGCGTATTACCAAATACGCTGACCGCCTGATCAACGAGCTCGACCCGCTTGATTGGCCAGAGTCAATCAAGCTCCTACAGAAAAATTGGATTGGCAAATCAACTGGTGCTGAAGTCCATTTCGACATCCAAGGCCATGAGGTGACTGTCTTCACAACTCGCCCTGATACCCTCTTTGGCGCCACCTACATGGTGCTTGCTCCTGAGCATCCACTGGTAGGCAAAATCACAAACCCTGAACATCAAGCAACTGTCGAGAGCTACATCGCATCCTGCGCATCCAAGTCAGACCTCGAGCGTGGTGATCTCAATAAAGATAAATCAGGAGTTCCCACAGGAGCCACTGCCACCAACCCTGTCAACGGTGAGCAAATCCCTGTCTGGATCGCTGACTATGTGATGATGGGCTATGGCACCGGTGCCATCATGGCAGTACCCGCTCATGATGAGCGAGACTTTGAGTTCGCTACTAAGTTTGACCTTCCTATCACTCAGGTGGTCGAGCCTAAGAATGACGACAACTGGCAAGGCTTTACCGGCAATGGTATATCAGTCAACTCAGGCTTCCTGGACGGCATGAAAACTAAGGATGCCAAGAAAGCCATTATCCAATGGCTGCGTGACAACAACAAGGGCACTTTTAAAGTAAATTTCAAACTTCGCGATTGGCTCTTTTCTCGCCAGCGCTATTGGGGCGAACCCTTCCCTATTCTATGGGAAGACGGCAACCACAAAGCTGTGTCCGAATCAGAGCTTCCTGTCCTGCAACCAGAGATGGAAGACTTCAAACCTACCGGATCGCCGGAAGGTCCATTAGCCAAGGCAACCGATTGGATCAACTACTCAGAAAGCTCAAAGCGAGAAACGAACACAATGCCGCAATGGGCTGGATCATGCTGGTATTACATGCGCTACTGCGATCCAAGCAATACCGAGCGATTTATCTCAAAAGAAGCAGAGGAGTATTGGTCAGGATCAAGCGACGCGTCAGCAACCAACGGCATGGTCGATCTGTATGTTGGTGGCACCGAGCACGCCGTACTCCACCTTCTCTATGCTCGTTTCTGGCACAAGGTTCTCCATGATCTTGGTCACGTCTCGACCAACGAGCCGTTCCAAAAGCTTGTCAATCAAGGCCTTATCCTAGGCGAAGACGGAGCGAAAATGTCCAAGTCATTAGGCAATGTGGTCAACCCAGACGATGTAGTAACAGAGTATGGTGCCGATGCCCTACGCCTATACGAAATGTTCATGGGCCCCCTCGAGCAAGTCAAACCATGGCAAATGAAGGGAGTGGAGGGAGTATCTCGTTTCCTAGCTAAAGTATGGCGCCTCGCCTTTGAACAAAATCAAGAGGGTGAATGGATATTATCCAGTAAGCTTAGTAAGGAGGCCGCCTCAGTCGAGGCCGATAAAGACCTGCTAAAGGTGCTGCATGAAACCATCAAAAAAGTCAGCGAAGATATTGAGCGCCTCTCTTTCAATACCGCGATTTCACAAATGATGATCTGCACCAATTCCTTTGGTAAAGCAGAGAAACTTCCGGCAGAGCTTGTTCGGGAACTACTTAAATGCCTAAACCCTTTTGCCCCACATCTGACTGAGGAGATAAACTCCCAGTTGCCGATAGCCGGTTCAGACACCATGCTATGCAACCAAGGTTGGCCAAAGTATGATGCGGCTCATCTCATTGAGGACGAAGTTGAGATCGTCGTTCAAGTTAATGGCAAGCTCCGCGGCAAGATCACCGTCTCCAAGGATGCTTCTAAAGACGATATCGAATCACTTGCTCAACAAGACGAGAACGTACAACAACACATCGAAAACAAAACAATCCGCAAGGTCATTGTTGTCCCCGGGCGACTGGTCAACATTGTGGCAAATTAACACCATGAAAGTCGAAAAAGTAAAATACGCACTCTGGGCCGCTGATTGGCAACGTTGCCTCAACTTCTACCGTGATTTATTCGGCGGTGAAATCAGTTTTGCCTCAGAACCATGGAGTGAAGTGGTCATTGCGGGAGCCACCATCGGCATCCACGGAGGTGGTGAAGGTAAACGCACATGGACGGGGCTCAGCTTCCGTGTCGATGATCTTCACGAAGGAATCGTCCGGCTCAAAGAGCACGGAGGCGCACTCACCAGAGAGCCAACCGACACTCCCGAGGACCCCCTTCACCTTGCCATGTGTGTCGATCCTGACGGTAATGAATTCATGATGACCTGCAGCCGCCCGGCTAGCTAAATGACTCCTTGTCCAACCATACCTGACAACTGATCATTGATATGTCCCTCACCAACAAAACAGCCCTTGTCACCGGAGCTTCCTCTGGTATCGGCCGTGCCGTATCGACGCAGCTACTCGATTCTGGAGTCAAGGTTCTTGGCCTCTGCCGTGATACGTCCAAACTTCCCGAAGGTGTCGAGCCCATCGCCTGCGACCTCTCTGACCCAGCCCAAATTGATGAGGTCTTTGCGTCACTGAGGCACCTCGACATCCTCGTCAACAACGCAGGGCTCGCCTTGCTGTCACGCATTTCCGACGGCAACCCCGCCGATTGGGAAACCATGTGGAGGCTTAATGTGCAGGCCCTCACTATCTGCTGCCAAAAGTCACTTCGCCTTTTTCCTAAGTCAGGCGGACAGATCATCAATACATCGAGCATGAGTGGCCACCGTGTACCCCCAAGTGGTGGGTTCTACTCTCCAACCAAGTTTGCCGTGCGTGGAATCAGTGACGCCCTTCGCAACGAGCTTCGCTCTGATGATAACCCGACTCGTGTAGCTACCGTC
>CBFHPA010000028.1:0-30832 GCA_965657565.1 Oceaniferula sp. | reverse complement strand
TGGGGCAACTCAACTCTGAGTTATCGACATATCGAATGAAGCGCACGATATGGGCGGGGAGAAATACACTCCACTAGCCGCCAGTCAAGGGAATTTGCGTTATTTCACCTAAAATATTGAGCTTTTATCCATATTTAATGACCCCTCACCTCTACTTTCTATGTATTCTTATTGGAAAATCTCGATAAAAGGCAGCCTAGAATGGTGAGGCAGCCACTCAACCCGCCCACAGTATCAGCAAGCCAATCCCCAGTATCATTTCCCGTTCTTCCTGGGACGAAGCCTTGATGATATTCATCTAGCCTGCCGATGAGCGAACAAACAAAAACAACCAAAAAGAAGAGCTTCATGCGGGACAAACCATGCCATTTCAAACCGCAAGCCGTTGTTAGCAATGCTCCCCCAATGAAGAAGTAGATAAAATGAGCAATTTTATCAAAATGGGGAATCTGGTTCGCATGCTTCAAGGAAGGATTCCCAGAGGAAAGCAGCCATAAAATGATGAACCAACAGCCAAATAAGAAAAAATAAGCCGCACACCTTTCAGGAAGGCGCGCGGCTATGAAATCGAGAGTGGCAGAGAGCTTAATTGACATGCTCTAAAGCCCCGTATCGTAATTATTTATGCAAGCTCTTCTAATTTAGACTTCAGCTGATCAAGCGTAACATTAGCACCTGTGATCGTGTCTTTGACCTCGCCATCTTTGAAAAATAACAAACAAGGGATAGAACGAACACCGTATTTAGCAGCTAGGCTTTGGTTGGTATCCACCTCTACCTTGCCTACGCTCGCCGATTCACCGACGGCATCTGCGAGTTGGTCAATAAGGGGGGAGATCATTTTACATGGTCCACACCATTCGGCCCAAAAATCTACCAGAACGGGCTTGTCCGAGTTAATTACCTCGGCCTCAAAATTTGCTTCATTATATGCATTAGCCATGTTCGAAATATGACTAACGATGACCATACGTCAAGCCGCTAGATGGCGGGATATTCATAATATCAAAGACCCCCGCATTGGACGCATTGATTGCGTCAGATCGATGCTCTACATTCCTTGTAGCCAAGGATCAAACAAGCAATCACATACAATCGTTAATGAGGTATTTGGCCAGTTGACCATGCAAAGTAAGCAACAAGGCAAGCAATAACGAAGAGAACAATGGGAATTACCAATTCTTTAGTCATTTTATTTTGATATATCAGGTGTGGGTGAAAGATCTACCAATGAGAGATTAATCAAAGAGACGGCCCCAGCCTGGATTGTCTAAGCTGTCATCATTTACCCATATATTAGCCGTTCCAAGCTGCAATCCAAGAAGGATGACTGCTGCGACGAGAGCAACAATAGAAAATACGGTGTTAGTTGATTCGGCCCTATCGGCAGCAGCCTCTTCGAGATCTTCAACCCTCGCTGTTGTCAACTGAGGACCAGCCGCAGAGGCATCGGGTACTGCCATTGATTCTGTTGGCTGTATCTGAACCGTAGCCTTTGGGAGAGGCTGGCTTGACGCCCCTACAGGTGGAGGAGTCTGGGGAGTCGCTAAGCTTACTGTTGGCGCTGGTTCTGGGACTTCAGCACCTTCAGGGTCAACTGGCCCAGCAAAATCAGGGGTCGCAATTTTTAATGTGGAAGGCTTGGGTGGAGGCACCAAATTTTCAGCACCAGCGAAGGTAGAAGCCGCAACAGTGGGAGCTGCAATTGGGTTTTTGGCTTGAGATGCCGTTTGTAACTTGGCAGTCGCCGGCATTTGAGGTGCCTTGGGAGCTTGAGGGATAGGTCGAGTAGCTGGAGACGGTGGAGGCACTGCTGGGGCTCCTGTCGTAGGAGATTTGAGAGGTATCGTTGGTGCTGGTTCGGGTGGAGCACCAGCATTAGTGGCGGCATCTCGCTCATTAGGGTTTGATTTGAGTGTGACACGGACCGTCTCTTTGCGCAGTGGAACTGCGGATGTTTTTTTGGTTGGTTTTGGGTTATTGTCCTCTGTCATGAGCTTGATAGGTGTAATTATTTTAAATGGGGGTGATGCCAAAAATATACTTAATATAAGTTAATTATTTGCAATAATTTATATTTAATGAGTTATTATTGTAATAAAATACAATATACAGGCCCTAGGTCAACAAGAAAATAAATATCTAGAGCCGATTGATAAAGTCAAAAGGATAAGTTTGTAGCCTCTGAAAGAGACAAGAATCTCTGTACACAAATAGCTCGGCAGAGAATAAAAGATTAAAAAGAAGGACGCCTGGCGGATAAACCAACCAGACGCCCAGTCCTTTTCGTCGTTATGTTCTCCCTAAGGAGAATTGTTTGCGTTTTCCTGTCGCTAACAAATTTTTCACTCAGTCACTAAAATTGCGGTACGTAGAGCTCAGAACCTTTAGCCAAGGTCGTGTTGCTAGCTAAGCTCAAACCATTGAGCTCGTTGAGCTGAGAAATACTAGCCCCATGCACTGATGCAAATTTTCCATAGGTAATCTGTTGATCTACCGTGATTGTTTTAATACGAGGCTCTGTATTTGCGCGGGTTGCCTTGGGCGAGAAATCTTTAGGTGCTGGTTTTTCGGATGAGGCCAACGACTTACTTACTGAAGCACTAGCCGGGGAGGCTTTGACGTCTTTCGATGAAGAAAGAGCTGACAAGCCATTGCTAGATGGTTGTTGCGCTCTTCTATCGAGCAATAAGATCTGTCCAACATGCATTTTGGTCGGCTCCACATCAGGGTTGGATGCTTTAAGGCTATCTATGGATAGATTGTGTAGTTTAGCGATCGAGTGTAAGGTTTCACCACTTTGCACTTTATGCTTCGCCAGCTTCTTGACGGGCAACGAATTTACCTTTTTGGCAGATTGGCTAGCTGCTTTCTGAGCTCCCGTCACAGGTATGCGCAGCTTTTGCCCCACTACGATGCGATCAGTAGTGAGCTTGTTTTCACGACAAATAGCCGTGACGGTCGTTTGATGATTAGATGCAATATGACTCAATACATCCCCTGCCTTCACCACATAATCTGTTATAATTGGATCAGATAAAGAGCCTGGGAGCACCTCTGAAGCATGGTTCTTTTTATCAGTAATAGCAGCAATCGACTTATCTGAAAGGAGCGCTTTCAAACGGCTCAAGTCTTGCTCAAGCTGACTAATCTTGCGCTCATGAGCATCAGCGCGGGCACGGAGAAATTCTATATCACTTTGAGTCTGTCCGCAAATAGACGATATCATAAGTGACGCTGTAAGGAAATAAAGGGCTGCGATTTTCATAACGAAGCTCATTATTCTAAAAACTTTCGATCTTGCAAGGAAAAGTTTAAGGTTTCTTTAATATTTTGCTATGCTAAATAAAAAAAGCAGTGTTTATACGGGCATACAGCTCTTATTTTTTATTAAAACAACCTTGATCCATTGTGGCAGAACAATGGGGTTTAGATTGTCGATGGCCAAAAACGATATCAATCAGCTCAGATGCGAATTTGGTTCTCAATCTCTTAAAAACGGGACTGAAACAATCGCAACTTAGCGAACAAATAATGATGCGTAGGTAGCATGGCTCACGCAACAAGTTCATAGAGGTAGTGACAAAAAACTCATACCTGCTCAACCAAGAATAATTAAGAAATATTAAGTTACTGCTTCATCATTTTTCTCATTTTGATATAGAGAAGAGATAATGTTAGCCCAAAAAGCTTACTGGATTGAAACTAAAACTTCTCGTTCATACGAATCGATGGACGAAGAGGAGCATGCTGCATTGGTATCAATCATGAGAAACTTGGCATCATTTTGTGGGATTAATATACTCACCTACCGCATCGAATCGGGCAACTTAAGCATGTTGGTAAGCTGTCCATCTCGAGAACATCACCTGGAATATTTCCAAGACCATGAGAATGAGCCAGCTGGAAGCGGTATGTTGCGGCTCTTCCAACACCTTCGCAAACTGTATACAGCCTCGCATATACAATCTCTTGCCGATGAGTATGAATCACTCAAACGGCACAATGAAGATACTCAACCATTTTGGGAGCGCTACACACGTCGCCTTGGCACACCGAGAAAGTTTGCTGAGGGCATCAACGAAGCATTTGCGCGATGGATCAAAAAAAACCGACCTCAACTTTATGAAAGCCTAGAGGGCAGAGTCTGCCGTAAGGATATTAATCAAACTTATCTCGAACAGCTCCAAAAACAACGTGACGTAGCCTTCAGCATGGACGAAGATGCCATCCTTCATGACGATGGCTCTGAACCACAAAAATTCTGGTCTGGCTATGCCGATGCGATGCGAGGTAATGAAGATGCCCTCGATGGACTACGAGAGCTAATGAGGTCACCAGCTAAAAACACAGCTGAACTCAAAGACTTAGGGTATAGCAATCAACGATCGAATTACGCGACAAAGAATGAAGTCGATATTCCACGTAAACGCCAAAAATTATCCAGACCGATACTTGACAGTAGCAATAAAAATACCGGTCATAAAAAAGATCAATTGGAGGAACACATACCCCCTGTAGCATCTACCCCGCCCCAACCCATGAGTCGTGCTTCAAAGCTCAAATTCATGAGCGTGGTAATAGTTTGTCTCATAGCTATTTGTGGTATTGGTGTCATCGTTGCGATCAAAGAATGGCGCAAATACCAGCAGAATACGCAAGCATTTGAGACTGCCAACACAGAGCTGATGGCGGAAGATCCGGTAATACATGAGTCTCCAACGCTCAAGGATCCTGAGCCCGATCAAACAGGGGCTGACCTACTGAAAGATAAGCGTGCTCAAGCCATTGCACGACTCTATCAACCCGAAGCTCGCCAGCTTGCCAATGACTTCGGCATGTCTACCAATCCCGAGATTAAGTTGAGCATGTGTAGGCATCCAGCCCAAATCAGTAAACGACTCGACCATTACCCAAAACAAATATTTACAGAAGCCGCTACCAAGGTCACTTTCAGAGATGTTGTGGAGTTGGGTGGTATTATGGCTGCCCGCTTTCTTGCAACATTTCCCGGCAATAAATCGCGCCTTATTTGTGTAGTCTCCACCGAGAATGGTTTACGTGTAGATTGGGATTGTTATGCACGTTACAACAGCCTTGCCATCCCCTCTCTGCTTGCAGGTGATATTAAAACTGCAGAACTACGAGTTTTTGTTGAAAAATCCGATTATTACAATTTCACCTACAGGGATGATGCTGCATGGTATTCTTTCATCTTAACGTCACCAGATTCTGACGAACTTATTTATGCTTACAGTCATCAGCAAACAACCACAGCCAAGCTTCTCAATGCCGCATTTTCGCGCATGGAACCCGGAAAGAAAGTTCAAATGACACTCCAACTATCATCGAGTAAAGACAGCCACAAAAAAAAGCAATTCTCCATCGATCGTATCCATGCTTTTGGCTGGCTGAGAGCAGCAAATGGTATTGAAGACACTTACAGAGCCAAGCTCGAGAGTTTGAGAAATAATCCACAATAGGGCTCACCATGTGTAGCTAATCTTAAACATGCTCACATTCGCAAATCATGGATTTTATACATGGACATATTTTGTTCCTCGATGGTGAGTGTATGTTATGCCAACATACCTCACATTTCATTCATCATTTAGATCACAATAAATGCATCTACTTCAGCCCAATTCAGGGAAAAACAGCTCAGATATTACCTCCTGAATGGCGAAGCCTCAGTGGCCCAAATGGCGATCCCAGTGGTAACGTAATTTTAGCCGAATATACGAAGGGAGGTCAGCATGTTTATTGGCACGGTGCTGATGCTATGCTTCGTGTCTTATTACTCACTAAAGGCGTCATGAGTCCGCTATGGATTTTCTATTACACACCATCAGTGCTAAAAAACTTGGTATATAGGCAAATAGCAAAGAACCGACATCGGCTATCATCGAAGATGAATAACTGCCCAATACCACCACAAAGTTTTCAAGACGTCTTGTTACCCTAGAACATACAGGGGAGCCTGACAAAAAAATGGCTGCCGTCTTATCGACGGCAGCACATGCTTCAAACAATATGAATAACTATAAAATGATTTTTATTCTATGATTAACTGCTTCTAGGTAGCTTAAAGAATCACTTTTTTAAGCCTTTGGCTCTGACATAGCATCTTTCACCTTTACCTCGATCTCATTATAAAGATTCTCGTCTTCTTTCAAGGCAACTTTGGCCGCATCACGACCTTGGGCCAGTTGATTGCCCGAATAACTAAACCAACTGCCTCGCTTTTGAACAATATCAAACTCAAGAGCCAGATCGAGCAGTGAACCAACCGAGGAAATTCCCTCGTTATACATGATATCAAACTCAGCTTCTGTGAAGGGCGCCGCTACTTTGTTCTTCACTACTTTAACCCTGGTCCGACTGCCCTGAACAGATCCATCGGTAGCTTTGATCTGACCAATACGTCGAATATCGATGCGAACGGATGAGAAAAATTTCAAAGCTCGCCCGCCTGGGGTTGTTTCCGGGTTGCCAAACATGACACCAATCTTCTCACGAATCTGATTAGTAAAGATACAGGTAGTTCGTGCTTTGGAAATCATCGCTGTAAGCTTACGCATGGCTGCGCTCATCAAACGAGCCTGCGTGCCTACGGTGCTATCACCAATTTCACCAGCGAGTTCTTGCTTGGTAACGAGTGCAGCTACGGAATCAAGAACGATCACATCGATGGCATTAGAACGCACCAGAGTTTCGCAAATTTGAAGCGCTTCTTCACCTGAGTTGGGCTGTGAAACAAGTAAATCATCAATATCAACACCGAGCTTTGCTGCGTAGGCAGGGTCAAGCGCATGCTCTACATCAATAAAGGCAGCTAGCCCCCCCTTCTTCTGGGCCTGTGCAATCACCGTGAGTGTGAGTGTGGTTTTTCCTGAAGACTCCGGGCCGTAGATTTCAACAATACGACCGCGAGGAAATCCCCCCACCCCAAGAGCCCTATCGATTAAAAGATTACCGGTAGGGATAACATCCACGTCAACACGGTGCCCATCTCCTAAGCGCATGATCGCTGTTTCACCAAAATCTTTCTGAATTTGTGAAATTGCGAGATCTAGATTTTTCTTTCGGGCTGCGATGACTTTGTCATCTGATTTATTAGCGCTGGTAGATGCCATAGGTTTGTTTGTTTGTTGTGCTTGAGGACGTGTTGATTTTGCTATTGTAGCTGACTCTTTTTTTGCAATGTCCGAATCTGCAGGTTTGGTTGGCTTTGCAGATTTTTGGGTAACGGGCTTGGCTGTAGTTTTAGTGGTTGTAGTACTCATGACAATAGTTGTTTTTAATTTTCATGATTCTGCCTCGTTGGTTTAGCTAGGTCAACAAAAAACTGTTCAAAAGATCACTGTTTGAGAGAACATGTTCATTCGAAGGCTTTTTTTGCGATTATATCGAGTCATGCTACAAATAGATATCGCAGATATACCTTATTGAGGCATGCTCGTATGCATGACAGATCATGACATTGAGATAAGAAGCTTTACCGGAGGCATGGCACAAACCAATGGTTACCTTCTCGGCTCGAGCAAAACCGAAGCTGGAAGTGTCTTAATCGATGCTCCTTTAGGTATCAGCCAGTGGCTTGATCACCTTGGCGAAACACCTCATAGCTTGCTGCTGACACACCAACACTATGATCATATCGAGGACGCAGCCCAATTAGCAGAAAAAGGCATGAGAATTTATGCTTATGCCCCCTATGCCCAGAGCCTCACGCTAGAGATGTTACTCAAACAGTCGGGAATTCCTATCAACATCAGCCCATACAAGGTTGATGATATTTTAAATGGGCAATCTGAATTACTCGCGGGTTGCTTCACCTTCAAATTAGAGCATGTTCCTGGTCACTCGGCGGACAGTGTGGTTTTTATTTATAACCATCTGGTTTTTGGTGGCGACACCCTTTTTGCCGGCGGAATTGGGAGAGCCGATCTGCCCGGTGGCGATATGGAATTATTGGTGCAAGGCATCCAAGAGAAAATGTTGACCTTGCCGCCTGCTACACGTGTCTTTCCTGGGCATGGGCCTGATACTACTGTAGCTGCTGAAAGTGCTACTAACCCATTTCTCTGATCACTCTTGACCCTTATTGCCGCCACCAAAAGAAATAAGTTGCATTTTCCTCTAGGACCTCTTGCGTTACGACAATAAAAGTGCCATTCTTAATTCGAAACATTAACACGATGAGTAAGTGAACAATTCACTAGTAATGTCTAGACCGTATCATTTCATTCGTTAAAACCTACATTCTTAATCGAAATAAAGGGTATCTATTAGGTGCTTTTTAAAGGTTTCATATCACAGCAATTCATCCCTTCAGAACCCACTAAACAAACAATTAAAAAAATGGAAGAAACATTCACAGACACAAACTTCATGGCTGACGGCCCAGTCAGCGATGCATTCAAATCACAATCCGCAGCCAGCGACCTTCGCTCTGCTGCATCGGAACCAAGCCATAAGGCCAAGCAGATTGCTCAAGAAGCCGGTGCCAAAGCCCAGCACTTTAAGCAAGCTGCCACAGAGAAGGCTCAACAATTCCGTTAATTTGCAGAATCAAAAGCAAGCGACTTGAAAGAGACTGCAGGTGTAAAAGCTCAACAGATCAAACAAGCTGCTAGCGTGCAAGTAGAACAAGGTCGAGTTAAGGCCAAGGAGGCACATGCAGACGCTGAAGAATACGTTCGCAACCACCCCACCAAATCCGTATTGACTGCTCTGGGCGTGGGAATCGTTATCGGCCTAGTGATTCGTCGCTGATCAGCTCATCCATGAATCTTTCGCACTTGGGCAATCTGCTCAAGTGTGCAGGTATGCTGAATTGGTTGTAACGCTGCGCAGCGCTTGATCTTGTGCTGCATCGTCAATTAGCTAAAACAGCTCTATGTTTTATGTCAGTAACGTTCAGCATGATTTTACACATGAAATATCAGTTAACAGCGGCACTGCCTCAAATTATAGCTATTTGCATCTAATAACACCATGGATTCTGAACCAGTAAATGACGAGCCAGTCTCGAGACAGCATTCCTCACAGAAAGTTACTCATACCTTGTCCGATTTCATAGGGGCACGCGTTGAGCTTGCATCTATTGAAGCCAAGGAGGCCATATCTTACACTGGCAAGAAAGTCGTTCAGGGCGTCGCATTAGCTCTCTCGGCCTTCTTTTTGTGGAGTTTGATACTTGCTGCCACAATTGGGGTTTTAGCTCCTCTTGCAGATCAATGGCTCGACAACAAAGCAGAGTGGCTTCCTGGCTGGTCCGCTATTGCAATTGTATTAGCCATCATCCATCTATTGGTGGCCGCTGTCTGCTTTTGTAAGCTCAAGCACAAACCCGTAACGCCGTTATTTGAACTATCTCGCAAAGAAATTGAAAACGACAAGCTATGGCTCCAAAAAAACAAATAACTGAAGTTGCAGCGCGTAAAAGCGAGTTAGTTGCACAGTTAGCTTCAAACCGCCAATCTATTGCAGAGAGCAGGAAAGCTCTTACCACGAAGTTAAAACCGAAAAACCTCGTACGCTCGGTTTTATCACGTAAGCCCAAGGCCCTCTTCACTGGCTCGGTTCTGGTTAGCTTGGTAACTACCATGCTCATCAGGAGACCCAAAAAATCTAAGAAAGTTGCTGCAACGAAAAGCAGCAAACAAATTCTTCTCACTTGGAGCCTATCACTGATCAAGCCTGTAGCGAAAATGTGGCTGATTAATTTAGCCAAGCAGCTAGCAGCAGAGAAAATGTCTCGCTCTAGTGGTAATCTTCCATCAGGTGAAGCTGGTGTTGCCCGTGAACAAGCGCTTCTTGAGCGGTAGCTCATGCAGCTATGAATTACAATTAGGCACCCTCTTAAAACGTCAGATCAATACGACACGTGCCCACCATCAAATTGAGTTGGCTTTGCACTTTACTCGTTATGGCAGTCTCGGCCAGTATCACCGCAATGAGGTATTTCGCTAGGAGCATTTTCTCTCTGACGTGCTTGGCTGTTTTGGCGCTACTGGCATCACCAAGCTCGGGGCAAAACACCTCTGACAGGGCCAATTTAGCCAATGAGGATGACCTGCTTGGAGCTCAGTTCGCAGAAATGCCGAAAACACCCAAGAGTTTGCGTGTAGAGCACGACGGCAGTATTCGATATAATGCAAATGATCAGACCATCCTCTACAAAGGCAGTGTGATCGTAGAAGGTGATAATGGTATCACCCTGAAGGCTGGACATGCGCTGGTGAATGCCCGTCAAGAAACTGCCACCTTAGAAAGACAAGTTGCCGTTCGTCAAAAATCCACCACATTGAGCAATGGAAGAGTCATTCCAGGTATTCAGCTCTTTGCTGAAAAAGTGCAGCTCGACGCAGTCACAAAAACAATCACCTTATCGAAAAATGTCGCAATTTATCAAGGCTCCTCCATTCATCGAGGTGATCATGCCACTTATAGTTATGCGACTGGCAAATTAAATGCCGAGGGCCTCACTAGCGGGTATGACTTTGTGTTAATGGAGTCCAACCGTTTTCGAATGGTTGAGCATCATGGCGAGAAGATTTTTGTAGGCGACAATGCTGGAATCACAACGCATGACGTTGCTGATCCTAACTATTGGATCCGTTCAGACCGGACATCTATATATCCTGGTGACCGTGTAATCTTCAAAAACTTGCGCTTTTACGCAGGTGATGTTCCCATACTGTGGTTACCTTATCTATCACAGCCACTCAATGCCGACCTAGGTTATTACTTTATTCCCGGAGCACGATCGAACTGGGGCTTTTATTTACTCAATCGTTATGGGGTCATGCTTGGTGGCGAGAAGGATGAACTCACCGGGAGACGCGAGGGCGCATGGCTACTTTCCCAGTGGCATGCCGACTTGATGACAAAACGCGGCGCCGGCGTCGGCCTAGACCTCATCGACACTCGGCTAGGAAACCGTGATAACCTCAGTGGATTCAAGCTCTACTATCTGGAAGACCTAGATCCCACCATCAGGCGCACGTCTGAAAATCGAGATGGCCTAGACGCAAGCCGGTGGAAACTTGAGCTCAAGCATCGTATTGATTTGGCTAACAACGGCGACAACAAGACGTACCTTAATTTCGATATTACAGCATTGAGTGACCGCTTTTTCCTAGAAGATTTCGAGCAAGAAACCTTTCGAATTAATCCAAATCCAGACAACGTAGCCGGCATCTTTCACCGAAACCCCAAATACTTAGCTGGGCTCTATAGCCGCATGCGACTTAATGATTTTTACCAGCAAGACACTCGATTGCCTGAACTCTTTTTTGATCAGGTAAAACGGCCCATCTTGGGATCCCCTATTTTACACGAGGGCACGACTAGCTTTGGCGTCTATGAAGAACGACTCGCCGATTTTCAAACCAGCAGCCTGAGGGCGGAGGCAGATTCACTTGCTCCTGGAGACCCTCGACGAGCAGAAATCAACGGGCTCTTAGAAGAACGTGGCTATAACCGATTCCACACCTGGCATGAGTTTAGCTTGCCCTTGAACCCTGGCAGCAAAATAGCCATCACTCCCCGCGCTGGAGCAGGGTATACTAGATATTCAGCCATCGATAATGGCACCCAATCTTTTGACAGGGCACACTTCTCGGCGGGCATTGATACATCGGTCAAATTTTCCAAGGTATACCCTCACATCGTCAATAAAACATGGGGCCTTGATCGTGTTCTCCATATTTTCCAACCTTATGCAAACCTTTCTCAACTATCGAGTGACTCGCTTGAGAGCTCATTCAGAGGTATCGAAGTAGTAACACCGACAACAAGGCCAAGACCTGGGGAAGTTGGTCGGTTTACCGCAATCGACGACCTTAAGGACTGGTCTATTCTGAGACTTGGAGCACGCAACCGTTTGATCACCAAGCGTGACGGCGGCTCCCACGAATGGCTGGTCATGGACACCTACATGGATGTGTTTATGAACGATCCGGAATTTGACCGTGATCTTTCCAATCTTTACAATGACATTATATGGCAGCCACTTCCGTGGATGAGGCTTAATCTTGAGACACAGTTTCCTATTGCTGCCGGAGGTTCAGAATTTCGTGAGTGGTCGAGCAACATTACATTCATGCCCAGTGACACCGTTGAGCTTGCCTTCGGTTACCGTCAACTCAACAACCACCCCATACTTATTGACTCAAACCGGATCGACTTCAGAGCCTATGCTCGTATCAGTGACTCATGGGGCTTGGGGTTTTACCAACGCTGGGAGCTGGATGACAGCACTGTAGAGGTTCAACAATATAATCTCTACCGCGATTTTGACAGTTGGGTTGCTTCAGTGGGGCTTCACATCAGAGATAATCGGGATGCACCCGAAGAGTTTGGCATCATGCTTAATTTCACCCTAAAAGAGTTCCCATCAGTTCGCCTGCCACTATCCGTTGATAACGAATAACTCGTTCAATCAGGACGACTGACTTCGATCGTAAATTTACTTTTAATCCATATTCCCAACATAATCACCGACATGACACCTCAAGACCTCACATCCAGCTTGCAATGGCGCTATGCCACCAAGGTTTTTGACCACGAAAAGAAAATATCTCCGGAGATATGGAGTGCAATCGAAGAGAGCTTGGTGCTCACCCCTTCTTCGTTCGGACTCCAACCTTGGCAATTTATCACCATTACCTGCCCAAAGACCAAACAAGATTTGCTCGAGCACTCATGGAACCAGCATCAAGTGACTGATTGCTCTCATTTTATCGTGCTTTGCGCCAGAGAAGGCATGAATCAGCAAGACATCGATAAATGGCTGGATCAGCTCGCTGATGCGCGCGGAGTCTCTCGTGACAGCCTCGAAGGTTACGCCGGCATGATGAACGGGTTTTTTGGCAATATGGATGCTGTAAACACCCTAGCATGGGCAAAAAACCAAGTGTATATCGCATTAGGTCAGCTCATGATGAGTGCTGCTGCATTAGGCATTGATGCTTGCCCTATGGAGGGTATCGTTCCCGCTGAGTATGACCGTGTACTAGGTTTAAAAAATAGTGGATTTACCACCACCGTAGCCTGTGCAATGGGATATCGCTCAAGTGAAGACAAATATGCTGAGCTAACTAAAGTTCGCTACAGTGCTGATGAGATACTTAAAACTGTATCCTAGTTAATCAAACAAAAGCTGTGCCGATGCATGCAATCACGCAAGCATCAGACGCATTGCTATGCCTTGCTCGCTTGCAATTTTTCGTAGTGGCGTTGGACGATTGCTTTCAAAACATCGTGCGCTGTTTGCTTGTCTTTGTCTTGGTAACTAACCTTCACCTCAGCATTTTCTAGCTTAACATCAAATTTTGCTCTGATGCGTATTTTTGCATCCTCCATATTTTCAAGCCCCCAAACTTCGATTAGTTTATTCTCTTTGATGACATGCTCTAGTGCATCATCTCTGAGCAAGTGCCGCTTGAAGGCCTCTATCTGAAAGCCTTCGGCCGCTTTGCCCATCGTTCCCTCGTATCTGAATTCCTGATTTTGCCGTGCTTGATACCTTTTATAGCCTTTGTAAGCAACAAAGAGCCCACCCGCACCCAGAACTAAAAGTAAAACTGCGGCCAGTGCGATGGTGGTATTACGCTTCATGTGGGCAAAGTACCTAAGCTGAGGTCACGTGCCAAGCACATAGCGAACACTGGTGGCATAATGGGATTGAACTTGCCTGTCTGAATTAGGTTTCATCCAAAACTAGCTATGTCTTTTCACTTTTTTCGAATTGCGTGAACGTAATTTGTCGCCATGCTCTGCAGCGTTGAGCATCACTTCCGTCAAACCATCACCTGATGATTTCTGCAACCTCGCAGCAAAGGGCAACGTCGTGCCTGTTTATGCGCAGTTAGCCGCTGATTTTGAGACACCTCTCTCTGCTTATCTGAAAATTAGCGGTAAGGGTGAGGCATTCCTATTTGAAAGTGCCGAGAGCACTGGCGAGAGCGGACGATACTCCATATTGGGTAACAATCCACGAGCTGTCATCAAAGCTGAGGGTCTAAATGTCACTTGTCAGGAAAATGGTGAAACTCGCTCGTGGACGGCTAAAAATGACATCCTCGATGAGCTAGAACAGCTCATGGCAAAATACAAACCTGCTCCGCATGGAGATGCTCCGCCATTCTACGGAGGAGCTGTCGGCTACCTCTCTTACGATGCCGTGCGCCAATTCGAACCCAGTATTGGCCCCGCAGCAAAAGATGAGCTGGGCCTTCCTGACGCCTTATTCATTATTGCTGACTCACTGTTAATTTTTGACCACCGCTTACGCAGGCTGTTAGTAGTAGCCAATGCTTTCATTGATGAACATGATTCTCCCGAGGCAGCCTACAAAGATGCTTGCACGCGTATCGAGGCACTCATCGATACTCTCAATGTCGAGCTTCACGTCCCTCCGCTCAACGGCTTGGTTGATTTTGAGACGCCTGTTGCAAGTAGTAATACGACACAAGAGGAATACGAACAGATGGTCGTTAAAGCCAAAGAATACATCGCTGCTGGTGATGCTTTCCAGATTGTTCCCAGCCAACGCTTTGAAACAGACTTTGCAGGCTCACCCGTAGATCTCTACCGTGCCCTGCGGCACATCAACCCTTCTCCCTACATGTTCATTCTTGAACTGGATGGCTTCTCACTCGTTGGCAGTTCTCCCGAAGTGCATGTAAGAGCCATTGAGGGGCGAATTGATATTCGGCCCATTGCTGGAACACGCTGGAGAGGCAAGACGGCCGAAGAAGATGATGCGCTCGCTGCCGATTTGTTAGCAGATCAAAAGGAATGCGCCGAACACCTAATGCTCGTAGACCTCGCCCGCAATGACGTCGGTCGCATATCTAAACATGGCAGTGTCACCGTGGATGACTTTATGATCGTAGAGCGCTACAGCCACGTCATGCATATCGTCTCCAACGTCCATGGTGAGCTCGACGATGAGCATACCGCCTATGACGTGCTCCGCGCTACGTTTCCTGCTGGCACCGTGAGCGGTGCTCCCAAGATTCGAGCTATGCAGATCATCAATGAACTCGAAAACAGCAAACGCTGCACCTACTCTGGCGCGGTAGGCTACTTCGGTTGGGACGGCGGGCACGACTCCTGTATCACCCTGCGGACATGCCTTCTTAAAGACGGTAAGGCCTACGTGCAAGCCGGCGCCGGCGTCGTTGCTGATAGCAACCCCACCTACGAATACGAAGAAACCGTCAACAAATCCATGGCTATTATCCGTGCCATCGGCCTAGCTAAAACCATTAGCCAGGAATAAATATTCACTTTTTAAGCTTCCCCGATTTCCATGCTCCTCGTCATCGATAATTACGACTCCTTCACCTACAACTTAGTTCAATATTTTGGTGAGTTGGGCGCGGAAATGAAAGTGGTGCGCAATGACGCCATGAGCATTGATGAAATTCGTGAGCTATCACCTGAACGTATTTGCATCTCTCCGGGGCCCTGCACACCAAACGAGGCGGGCATTAGCTGTGATGTCATCCGTGAATTTGGAAAAAACGCCAAACAGCCCATTCCTATTCTTGGCGTTTGCCTAGGCCACCAGTCCATTGGTCAAGTTTTTGGAGGCGAGGTAGTACGCGCAGACCACCTGATGCACGGCAAAACTTCACCCATTTTCCACATGGGCAATAGTGTCTTTGCTGGTCTTCCTAGCCCTATCACAGCCACCCGCTATCATTCTCTTATCGTCAAGCGCGACACCCTTCCTGACTGCTTGGATATCACAGCAGAAACAAAGAATGGAACCATCATGGGCATCATGCACAAAGACCTCCCGATCCACGGCGTGCAGTTCCACCCCGAGTCTATCCTCACCGAAGACGGCATGAAGATGCTGGAAAACTTCCTGCGCAACTAAGCGTAACGACAGCGGCCATTGAAATTACTATGGGAACACCCCGCGTGTTTCATAGACATTGTCAATATGCTCGATCGCAGATGCGTAAGAGGCGATGCGCATGTTACAATCTAATCGTTGTGACATTTCCAGCACACGTTCGGCTGATCGAGTCATAGTTGTCTTGAGCAGCTCATCGACCACCTCCTCATCCCATGTTTCCGATTGTCGGTTCTGCTTCCACTCGAAATAACTGACAGTCACACCGCCTGCGTTACATAAAATCGCGGGAAGCACCTCGACTCCCTTGTTCAATAAATAACGCTCAGCAAGTGGAGTAGTTGGTGCATTCGCACCCTCAACCAATACCTTGCATTGCATGTGCTTTGCATGTTCGAGATCTACCATCTGTTCGAGGGCTGCAGGAATAAAAAGATCAACGGGAGTAGCATAAAATGTAGCCTCATCCACTGCCTCCGCATCTGTGAAGCCCTTCACCCCTCCCGTATCTTGAACATATTCAGCAAGTGCCTCAGCATCGATTCCTTTGTTATTTAGAATAGCACCGGTATGATCCATCACCGCTTTGAGCGTCGTTCCTCGCTGATGCAACAGGCGCGCCGTCCAAGAACCCACATTACCATAACCAATGAGACTACAGGAAACTTCATCTAGTTGGATGTTCATGCCCGGCAACAATGCGTCAAGCACGTATACCAAGCCTTGACCTGTTGCTTTTTCGCGACCAGCCGACCCGCCGAACTCAAGAGGCTTGCCGGTAACAACCCCTCGCGCCGTGACCCTGCTAGATGATTCTGCAAAATTAATGTATGTGTCCGCCATCCACGCCATCACTTGGGCATTGGTACCAACATCTGGTGCTGGAATATCATAATCAGGTCCAATGTTATCGCCCAGTGCAGAGGTCATCCGCCTAGTGACCCGCATCAGTTCATCCTTGCTAAAATCACGTGGATTGATGCGCAACGCACCTTTTGCACCCCCAAAAGGCAGGCGAGCAAGAGCGCACTTCATCGTCATCAGAAGTGCTAGGGTTTTGACCTCATCGAGCTTGACCTCTGGGTGATAGCGAATACCTCCTTTATACGGACCAAGCACGTTGTTGTGCTGCACGCGATAGGCTTTGAGTAATTGCCAGCTACCATCATCCATCTCAACAGGGCAATGCACCATGATCTCGTTTTTTGGCTGTGTTAGCATCAGCTTCAGCCGTTGGGGCACGTCCAGTGCATCAGCGGCTTCAAGAACAGAGCCGATGGTCTGAAAATAGAGGTTATGCTCGTCATAAATTTCCTCTAGCTCCTTGAAAATTTCACGAGCGGATTGGCAGGCAGTGGTGTCGCAGTTATCCATAAAGACAAATACTAGCTTGATGAAAAGCTCTGACAAGTCTGCTTGATGGATATATGCAGCGTAATCATTCACCTAGAAATTATATGCATCATGAATCACTGAACACTTGGCAATGAGAAGGTGCGGTGCCCATAATACCGAAGAAATTAAAAGCCCTAGAACCAAAATTTGAAACTAGAGAACATCATTACTGCCTTGCCCGAGTCTAAACTCCGGCACGATGGCGGCTGGTTGTTTTCCCCAAAGCCCCTACCACTGACCAATAAAACCGCCAAGACTCTCACTCACCTCGGCCACCCGCTGGCTCAGTTTCAAAAAGCCTCTGACTCACTTTACCAGCGCAGCGTTAAAGGAAAGCTTCCCGGCTGGATTCACCAACTACTCGATGCTGGCAAACCGAACTGGATGATCGATGCCCAGCGATCCCCCACCCTGCAGGGCAAAATGCCCAGAGTGATCCGCCCCGACCTCATACTCACTGGCAAGGGTGACAATACTCAGCGCGATAGCTTTGCCCTCACCGAGCTAGATTCCGTGCCAGGCGGCATGGGCATTACCTTATGGCTATCCCAATTTTATGCCGAACATGGATTTGATGTCCTAGGGGGAGCAAACGGCATCCGTGACGGCTTCCAGAATCTCTTTCCTGATACAGGTGGGCGCATTCTCGTTAGTGATGAGTCAGAAGACTATCGACCCGAAATGGAATGGCTTGCTCAACAATGCTCCAACATTACCGCTATGCGTGCCGAGGATGATGACGGCTCTGACTCGCCTGCCTACCGCTTTTTTGAGTGGTTTGATTGGGAAAACATACCGCCAATCAAAAAACTGGCAGCATCTGGTGGCCTGACCTCTCCCTGCAAACCTCACCTTGAGGAAAAACTCTGGTTAGCTCTACTTTGGTCGCCGTCGCTGCGCAGCATTTGGGAAAAAGAACTCCGCGGCAATCACCTTCGACGCTTGCGCGAAATTGTGCCCTTCAGCTGGGTAGTAGACCCAGCTCCATTACCACCTCAAGCGGCCCTGCCCCGCCTGGACGTCCAATCATGGATGGATGTCGCGAATTTCAGCCAAAAGGAACGTCGCCTCGTGCTGAAAATAAGCGGTTTCTCAGAACTCGCGTGGGGGTCTCGTGGAGTCTACATTGGGCATGATCTCTCTGGGGATGAGTGGCGTGATCGAGTCAATGAGGCCACCGAAAACTTTCATGACCAACCACGGATGATGCAGCAATATCACACTGGGAAAATCATCGAGCATCCATACTTTGACCCGGATACCGGGGAGGAGCGCATCATGCAAGGTCGAGCCCGCTTATGCCCTTACTTTTTCACCAACAATAACGGGCAAACCAGCTTCGGTGGCTGCCTCGCCACTATCGTACCGGCCGACAAAAAGAAAATTCATGGGATGAAGGACGGAATTCTCGTGCCCTGTTGTCTGGAGTAACCATCCGGAGGGCTCATTATTTAACTATTCTGTATCACCTTTCCTCATTAGGGTTCAGGCACACTTTTTTGCTGCCAAAGATCAAAATTACCTTGTCAAATGAGGGTCGATCCCCTACCAACCGCGCATCCTTCGTCACGCCGCCGCTTCAACTACGGGAAATTGAAGGACTTAAGCTTAAGTGCGGCGGATTTCCCAACCTACCAGAGCCATCCTGATTCAAGGAAGGACACCCAACAAAACAATGGTCAACGAATTGATTAACGAAATGGTCGACGCTGGAGTTCACTACGGACACCAGACCCGCAAATGGAACCCAAAAATGAAGCCTTTCCTCATGAAGGACAAAGGCGGGATCTACATCATCAACCTCGAGGAAACTGTCAAATGCCTCGACAAAGCTTCAGATTTCCTCGGTGAAATTGCGAGCAAGGGAGACAAAATCCTCTTTGTGGGCTGCAAACGCCAAGCACAAGATTCTGTTGCTGAAGCCGCAGAGGCGATTGGACAATACTACGTCAATCACCGTTGGCTCGGTGGAACACTCACCAACCTCGCAACCATTCGTCGTTCTGTCGAGCGCCTCAAGTTTCTCGAAGACATCGAAAAGTCACCTGACTTCAAAAAGATGTCCAAGAAAGAGCTCTCGGCTCTCGGGCGTGAGCGTGAAAAACTACTGCGTAACCTTCGCGGTATTCGCGACATGGAAAAACTTCCTGCTGCCATGGTCATCGTTGACTCTGCACGTGAAACGATCGCCGTTGCTGAAGCACGTCGTCTCAACATCCCAGTAATCGCGATTGTTGACACCAATGCTGACCCTACTGTCATCGACTACCCAGTTCCTGGTAATGATGACGCTACCCGCTCTATTCGCCTTCTACTTCAGAACTTGGTCGACTCCATCGTTGTCGCCAAAGACTAATACCTACCGCAACTAACGAACTCAAATTACCCACTACCATGGCTATTACCGCATCTGCTGTTCAAGAGCTCCGTAAGATCACCAACGCTGGCATGATGGCTTGTAAAAAGGCCCTCACCGAAACTGAAGGTGACATGGACGCTGCCGTCAAACTTCTTCGCGAAAAAGGAATCGTTAAGTCCGCTGGTCGCTCTGACCGTGATACCTCTGAAGGTCTCATCGCGGCTCACGTCTCAGACAATGCTGAAAGCGGCGTTCTCGCTGAGATCAACTGCGAGACTGATTTCGTGGCCAAAAACGAAGACTTCGGTGCTTTCGTTTCTGACATCACCAAGACCATCGCCGAATCTGATGCCGCTGACGCGGATGCTGCTGTCGGCATATCTTATGGTGAAGGTACCATCCAAGATGCTTTAGGTGCCAAATTCTCCGAGCTTGGTGAAGTTATCAAAGTGAAGCGTATTACCCGATACAATGCAGAAGGCAACGGCGCTACCTCAAGCTACATTCATATGGGTGGCAAGGTTGGCGTTCTTCTCGAGCTCAGCGCAGAAAATGCTGATACGAAAAACAACGACACATTCAAGGAGCTTGCTCGTGACATTTGTCTGCACATTGCAGCTCTCAACCCTGCTGGCCTAACCCGCGACGATATCGATGCCTCTACCATTGAGGAAGAAAATGAAATCAATCGCAAACAGCTTGAAGCTGAAGGTAAGCCTGCTGAGATCATTGAGAAAATCCTGATTGGTAAAATCAACAAATACTTCTCAGAGTCTTGCCTAATTGATCAAGCCTTCGTGAAGGATGACAAAGTAAGCGTCAAGCAGCACATCGCTGCTCAAAGCAAGGAAATTGGTGATAATATCAGCATCGCCCGATTCGTTCGCTACAACGTAGGTGCCTAATCAATCAGCTATCTTCAAATTTACAAACCCACCTTGCCAAGCGCTAGGTGGGTTTTTTGTGTCTAAGCTACTTCTTCTTACGCTTGCGGTAATCGGGCTTACTTGATTTGGAGCCTGACTTATGAGTCCGGCTTCTTGTCGAACTCCGTCCCGACTTATCAAAGCGATCAACAGAGTGGCGCTTGGGCTTACGTTGAAGCCCGCCCCCTCTTCTTGGTTTCTCCGGTGCAGGTACTTTATAATTAAAGTCCTCGGCAAAACGCTTTGCTAGAGTTTTGCCAATATGACGCTCCAGCTTCTTTAAACGCTCGCCATCACCAGAGGTGACGAAGCTGAGCGCACAGCCTTCATTTCCGGCACGGCCAGTGCGACCAATACGGTGGATATAATCCTCACTCTGCTGAGGGAAGTCGAAGTTGATGACATGCGTTACATCTGGTATGTCCAAACCACGCGCTGCAATGTCAGTCGCCACCAACACCCGTATTTTGCTTGCCTTAAAATCTCGCAAGGTGCGCGTGCGGTGATTCTGTGATCGATCGCTGTGAATTGCCTCTGCAGATATTCCCGCACCATTCAACTCCTTCGATAGATCATCGGCATCTTCCCGTGTTCTTACAAAAGCTATCACAGAGAAGAGCTGGTGATCCTCAAGCATGTGCTTGAGGAGCTCCGCTTTGAGGTGTTGTTCTACCGGGTACAGATACTGCGTCACCGTCTCAGCCGGATTACTGCGGCTGCCCACCTCGATTGTGACAGGGTCTTTCAGAGCTTTTCTCGCTAGGCGCTCAACCTGAGGAGGTAAAGTCGCTGAGAACAACAAACTCTGGCGACGCTTGGGCAAGCTCGCCGTGATAGCCTCCATATCGGGCATAAATCCCATATCCAACATGCGGTCGGCTTCGTCCAGAATAAGATGAGTAAGCTTACCAAAGCGGCAATGACCTGCATCCATCAACGCCATCAGCCTCCCTGGAGTGGCGATGACAATATCCACATCACTCTGCAGCTTCTCTATTTGGTGCCTTTCGCTTGCACCTCCAATCACCATAGCCGTTCGTAAGTTAGTATATTTGCCGTAGGTACGAATACTTTGATTGATCTGAGCCACCAGTTCACGAGTCGGAGCAATAATCAGAACGCGTGTAGACCGTGTCGATAGTTCATGTGACTTTTGTGATAGCTCAGAAAGCAAGGGCAGTGTAAATGCTGCCGTTTTGCCCGTCCCTGTCTGCGCTAAGCCAATCAGATCTTTTCCCTCAAGTATAGGTGGAATCGTTTTCGCCTGAATCGGGGTGGCCTCACTATAGCCAGCATCATCAACCGCATCTAAAATGCGTTTGTGGAGAGCCAATGCATGAAATAACATACCCGCTCACTAGGGTTGAATCGACAAACTTCAAGAACTATTTCTCTGACTAGCCTAATGAGAGCATGCATCAGCACACTTTTTCACACCAGCCACGTTGGTGCTGAACCCTAATAATAAGGTCTAAGCATCAGGTAACAAACAGGTCCTGTCGCTGCCACATAGAGCCATAGCGGGAATACCCAGCGTGCCATTTTCCGGTGACGAACAAAATGGTTGGTGTAACTTAGGGACAAAGTAATCAGAATGAATGGTAAGCTTACCGCGGCGAGAAGGATATGACTCCCCAATATGATGAGATAAACAATACGCTCAAGCCCCTCTCCTCCGTGCCTTACCTCTTGCTGCGTGCCGTGGTAAGTCACGTAACTTAGTAAAAACAATACAGAGAAACCAACCGCAAAACCAATCGCCTTTTTATGTAGTGTGATCTTTTTCTGTTTTACCGCAACAACAGCGACTAAGAGACTGATTGTTACAAGAGTGTTTAGAATAGCGTGCAAAGGTGGCAACAAAGGAAGCTGCATCCCAATGTCGAGCTTGTATCTACCCATCACCATAACGAGAGCAAATACAGCACCGCTGAGGATCCAAGAAATGACAACAAGCTTTCTCAGCAAAGCTGCATTGGGCTCTCTCTCGAGGTAACTATTTAAATCTTGGTGGTCTGACATCTTTCTACTTACTCTCAAGCAATGATTGGACACTCGAGTGAAGCTTGCCCTCCTCACCTCTCAAGAATGCATCACCTTTTTTGCGAGCATTGTATAGATCATGCCTGCTGATCATCGAGAGATTACGGTCATAAACTGCAATCGACATATCGTGTTCGAAAGCCCCCAGCCTTGCGGCTTCGTCCGGATCTTCTCTTTTGACAATAGCCTGATACTTCATCTCATTAACCATATAGTCGGTGAGTGCATTCGTATCACCCGTCAAGAACCACCAGTTAGCATCATCAGCGCCCAGAGCCTCAGCGTAGGACTTCATTTGCTTCACCCCATCAGAAGCGGGATCTACTGTGATACAAACCACTACAAAATCTGGGTTATCTTTATACTTATCGTAAAGTGCCTTGAGCCCTTGAGAGTTACGTTTGGCACACATCGGACAAGTCGCATAAAACTGAGCAAAAGCCCACACTTTGCCTTTCAAGTCAGAAATTTTCACGTCGCGCCCATCTTGATGCTTAAGGCCGAGGTCATTTCGCAAGGTGAGTAGTGGACCTGACGACTTACCTACCACAAATTGAGGCTCTGGAGCCGGTGGTGGCTTGAGTTGAGTGCTTTGGACTAACCAAGTGGTCAAAAGAATCAACACGGAGATAGCTGCCGCGCTGACGTAGATAGTTGTTATTTTTTGTTTATCAGTCATTCTCTGCTTCCTGTTTTGGTTTCACTCAGAACAAAATCGGTATTAGTATAGAGGGTGTCTTTGAGTTTATCGACAGCATTGAGGGCCGATTCGAATTTTTCGTTATCCTTCAGCTCAGGTTTCTCCATTAATAATTCACTGGCAGCTCGCTCAAACTGGGCAGCCTCACGGAAGTCATAGCGCTGTCGAATATGCATTTCCCGATCAATCAGAGCGATTTGTGAGGGGAATTTCCATTTACCTTCTGGATCTTCATCAGACCTCTCAGACACAATACCAAGCCTCAGCTGGTCTTTAATATAACCCCTCTGCTTCTTTGTATTTCCAGTCGTCAAAAACCACCACCTCTCATCATTGATACCCAATTGATTCATCGAATCCTTGAGATCTTTGGGTTCCACTCCTAGATCCACACCATTGATCGAAATGGCAACAAACCTTACATTGTCGTTACCTTTATAATGATTGGAAATCTCCTTCATCATAGTTATCGCGTGCTTATTTTCATCTAGCTGGTTGACGCAAACTGGAACTGCGAACCACACCTTACCCTTGAGATCGTATGTCGCAACCAGTTTACCATTTTGATTTTTAGCCGCAAAATTACGGCTGATTTTGGTCGTAATAGGCGGCCTACCCTCATTCGCCTCCGCCTTTTGCTTGGATTTGGCAAAATAGGCGGTCAACACCACCACAGCACCAATCACCATAATACCTACAAGTTTAAATGCCGTGCGGCGCAGTTCTGCCGGGTTTCTCTCAGCTGGTTCCATATTCATGGTCAAATCTGAGCCTGTTTATAGTGGCTCGCGCGCACCCTAGCCTTGCTTCCAGCCAATGGCAAGTAATCCGAGTGCCAGCGGCAGATAAAGCAGCGTATAAACAAATAATTTCTGGGCAGCCTTTCGATCACCAGTGGCAGAAAATCGTCCACAAAGCCATAACATAACCCCTCCCACGACAGTACCGCCGACCAACCAACTAAGGCCCGTGTAGCCGAGCCACCAAGCCAGAGGTGCCAGTAAAATAAGCGGTATTGTGAACCCCGCTGCGATCATCGCTGTTTTCTTTCCTGAGACATCTCCATTGGTCCACATTACATAACCCGCCTCCTCATATTGCTCTCGCACCAACCAGCTGATCGCTACGAAATGAGGCATCTGCCAAAGGAACAAAAGAGCAAATAAATACCAGCTTTGTCCATCTGCCCAGCTCCCACCCGCGCCAGCTGCTTGAGCCACCGCTGCCCAGCCAATCATCGGGGGGATGGCTCCGGGAACACCGCCCAGAAGCGTATTGGTAGCACTACGACGTTTAAGTGGGGTGTAGAGAAAAACATATACTCCCAATGCGATAGCTGCCAAATAAGCAGATGCGGGGTTCACCTTCAAAGCAAGGTGAATAATACCAAATGCAGATAACGCCCAACCGATACCGAATGCATTCACTGGAATCATACGTCGGGCAGGTAGCGGACGATCTGCCGTGCGCTTCATCCTTGCATCCTCCTCGATTTCCATCAGCTGATTGAATGCTGCAGAACCAAAAGCGGTGCATGCCGTGCCCACAAGGGTGTGAAACAACAGCCATCCATCATAGAGCCATACACCATGGAAATATTTGGCACCAAGCAAGTAGCCAAACAAGGTTGTGAGAACCACAAAGGTATTTAAGTTAACCTTTGTGAGGGTAACGAGGTCATCCTTCAGCGTGGGTGGCTTATCTTCTTTTTTCTGTCGTGCCATGGGTAAAGTGCGCGTTGGTGAGCGCTTCTGTGATCTGCAAGTCCTTACTGCTCTGGATGAGCCATTTTGTCCACTGCTTCTTCACTACCATAGACCATCAGTGTGTCACCAGACTGAAGAATTTCGTTTTTATTTGGTGTACCAACAAAAGTACCATCTGTTCTTTTGATTCCCAAAATAACAATCCCATGATCGTTTGGCCGAGATTGATAAAGCGCCTTTCCCTCAAACTGATGGTCTTTGGCAATTTTAAAATCAGAAACACAATAACCATGCTCCACATTCAACAATAATTCATAATCGAGCGCTCTAACCACCCCCGCCCTCTCCAAGGAATACTTCATCAAAGCATCCATCGGCCTGCGAATAAAACCTGTGCTAGCTAAAACATAAAGAACCAGAATACTGAGTAAAACGATGCCCAAAATGGCAAAGAGGGCGGAAGCCCCTTCATCGCCTTGACTGACGAATGTGACGATTAAAGTAGCTAAAGCAGACGTTAAGCCAATGTTGCCAGCAATAATCAAATGGAGAATGATGCGCCTCCGCACTCTGTGTCCGACCACAATCTCAGCCTCCGCGGTAGTAAAACCGACCCCAAAAAACGCCGAGGCCGCCTGAAATCTGGCAGCAGACACGGACATTCCGGTCAATACTAGTGCATTGGTTCCAACACGGACGATAAGCAACGAGATAAATACAATTGTTAAAAGAGCCAATAAAGATCCCATGGCTCCAGTTTTAGAGCTGAATGAACGAAATCGGAAGCCCAAAAGCCAAGCAAGAAAAACTCATACATCTAATAAACTACGACATATATTCACCAAAACCGTAGTTGTTTTTCGCCTTTTCTCTTGCCCCATATTAGGACCAATGGCATTATGTTATATTATCAACATTTGTACAGACATCTTGGCCGTAGCAATACCTTCTACCTCGAGCCCAGCTGCCTTGCATGCGTTTGATTAAATCACCTCGATGACTCTCCCCGAGTCTTTGTTCCACCCAAATCAATAAACCAAAGAATCATTATGGAAGTATCCGATCCCATCACATCTGTTCTTGCCAACAAAAGCTCTAAAATCTTTACCATTGAGCCTGATGCCACCGTCTTCAACGCTATCGAAAAAATGTCAGAGTGCAACGTAGGTGCTCTGCCTGTGATTGATAACGGCGAACTTATTGGAATTATCTCCGAGCGTGACTACACTCGGAATGTTATCCTGAAAGGCAAATCGTCACACGACATTAATGTGCGCTCCATCATGACCAGCTCAATCGTCACTATCAGTGAGAGTGACTCGGTAGCGCTTAGCCTCCAAACCATGACTCAAAAGCGCGTCCGTCACCTACCCGTATTAGATAATGGCGAGCTCGTCGGCATCGTCACCATTGGTGACCTCGTCAAATGGACTATCTCAGCCCAAGACGCGCTCATCGTGCAACTTGAGGGCTACATCCAAGGCGCTTATCCCGGCTAGCTTCTGGGCAAAAATAAAGCAAAAGTCATAACCCTTCTCATTGAATGCGCATCTACACTGCTCAGTGTTGCATGCAGATTTCAGTTTGATGTCTGCATTCCCATCGAATCTTCAGCTAATGAATGACCTACCATTTCCGCTCTTGAATTATTCCCATTCGCTCCTATGCTCCGCGCGCCATGAGCGATCAGCCATCTACGTCCGAAGCTACTCCCCAATCTACCGAAGCAGAACTCATCGCCGTTCGGCGTGAAAAGCTGGCTAAAATCCGTGAACTCGGCATAGACCCCTACGGAGCGAAATTTGATACCACCACCACACCCGGCAAGCTCAAGGCTGACTTCGCAGACGAGCAAGCAGTCACCATCGCCGGCCGACTTCTCGCTATCCGCGACATGGGCAAATCCGTCTTCGCCACCATTGGTGATGTCGAAGGTCGTATCCAAATTTACCTCAACAAAAAAGGCGTCAGTGAGACCGACTGGGCTGTTTACAAACTCCTCGATCTTGGTGACTGGATAGGTGTAGAAGGTGAGACCTTCACCACCGGTAAAGGTGAACCGTCTGTCAAAGTCAACCAGCTGACCGTACTGAGCAAATCACTTCGTCCAATGCCAGATAAGTGGCACGGCGTCGCGGACCGCGAGACCAAATACCGCAAGCGTCATCTCGACCTAATGAGCAATGATCACTCTGCCGAGGTCTTCATCACACGTTCAAAGATGATTGCTGAGATTCGCAACTTTCTCCACGAGCGCGATTACCTCGAAGTCGAGACTCCCATGCTGCAGAGTGTCGCCGGTGGCGCTGCGGCCAGGCCCTTTGAGACCTACCATAATGCACTCGGCATGGACCTCACCCTGCGGATCGCCCCCGAGCTATTTCTCAAGCGGCTCCTTGTGGGTGGCTTCACTAAGGTTTTTGAACTGAACCGCAACTTCCGTAATGAGGGTATCTCACGCCGCCATAATCCAGAGTTCACCATGCTCGAGGCCTACGCCGCCTATGGTGACTTCGAAACCATGGCTGACATGGTTGAAGAAATGACCTGTCACTTGGCCGAAAAATTCTGTGGTGGCCTAGAAATCGAGCACAAAGACGAAGAAGGCAACACCGTTCGCACAATCAACCTGCAACGCCCTTGGAAACGCGCCAACTACCATGACCTGATCAAGGATGTCGCCGGAGATGACTTTTTTGATATCACTCCCGAAGCACGCCGTGCCAAATGCGGCGAGCTTGGTGTGCAACTCTCTGACAAGATGGAAGACTATGAGGTCGTCCAGCAAGTCTTTGAGAAAAAAGTCGAAGAGCACACCTTTGATCCCTGCTTTGTGACTCGGGTCGCATCCGAGCTGATTCCTTTGGCGAAAGTTACTCCTGGGGGCAAAACCGTCGAAGTCTATGAGCTCATCATCAATGGCCAGGAAATTTCGCCAGGCTACTCTGAGCTGAACGACCCTGATCTCCAACGCGAACGCCTCGAACACCAAGCGGGTGGCGAGGAAGAACAGGAAATCGACCACGACTTCGTCGAAACGCTCGAGAGCGGCATGCCCCCCGCAGGAGGCATTGGTATTGGCATCGACCGCCTCATCATGATGCTCACGGGTGCCTCTACCATCCGTGATGTGGTGCTTTTTCCTCTTCTAAAAAAGAAATAATCACTTGCGCTAGATCATTCCCGCGCTAAATACCCCCGCGTCTGCAGGTTGTTAGCATCCTGCTTCATCCATAAATTATTGTAAATTCACTCAAAAAATGTCCGTACTCGTAGGAAAATCAGCACCGTCCTTTAACACCAAAGCTGTTCAAGGAGAAAACATCATCGAAAACTTCAGCCTCGACCAGTATATTGGCGAAAAATATGTCGTTCTCTTCTTTTACCCGAAGGACTTCACGTTCGTATGCCCGACTGAGCTTCACCGCTTCCAAGAAGAAATTGAGGAGTTTAAAAAGCGCGATGTTCAAGTCGTGGGATGTTCTACAGATACCGAATTCTCTCATTGGGCTTGGCTCCAAACACCAAAAAACAAAGGCGGCATTCACGGTGTCAGCTACCCCATCGTTGCCGATACCAACAAAACGATCTCCAACGACTACGATGTTCTCGCTGGCGAATACGTGCACGATGAGGATGGCAATCTCTCAGTTGAAGGCGAAATGGTAGCTTACCGTGGACTCTTCCTCATCGATAAGGATGGCATTGTTCAACACCAAGTAGTGAACAACATGCCTCTCGGCCGCTCAATCAAGGAGTGCATCCGTGTTATCGATGCGCTACAACACTTTGAAGCCCACGGTGAGGTTTGCCCCATGGACTGGCAAAAAGGCGATGACGCTATGACTGCCACCCACGAAGGTGTATCCGGCTATCTATCCAAATAAGTAGCCCATCACTATCCCTCTTACCAGCCCGCCTGCTCTATCGAGTTGGCGGGCTTTTTCTTATCCATCTGTCAGCTTACCGCAGCATAACCATCATGATTTTAATTTTTAGACCCAATAGAGCACTTGCAGAAAGTGCTCAGAGGATGTAACCGATGGGCATGAAAATCCTCAGCCACAAGGATACCTCCTACTCTCGTTTCGTCAAAAAACTCGATCGCCGTTCAACACCGGGTAGCTCGGGTCAGAAAATTGAAGGCATTGTTGCCTCGATTATCGCCGATGTTCAAAAGCGTGGTAACGCTGCTGTCACAGAATACACCCAGAAATTTGACGGCCTAAAGCTGAACGCAAAATCAATGTTCGTCACTCAGGCTGAAATCGACGAAGCCTACAAGCTGGTTGACGAAGACATCAAAAAAGCCGTCGCTATCAGCAAACGAAACGTTCACGCCTTTGCCAAACGTAGCATGCGCAAAGACTGGAAGGCAAAAAACACAGAAGGTGTTGAGGTCGGTGAGCGATTCACTCCCTATGACCGCGTCGGCGTTTATGTTCCTGGGGGTAAGGCGCCACTAGTATCTACAGCCCTGATGACCGCCGCCTTTGGTCAGGCTGCAGGAGTTCCACAAATCCTGGCCGCTTCACCGGCAGGGCCCGACGGCAAGCTTAACCCAGCACTGCTTTACGCCCTTGTCGAGAGTGGCGCTACCGAGATTATCAAGGTCGGCGGCGCTCAAGCTATCGCCGCCATGGCACTGGGAACAAAAACCATCAAGCCCGTGGAAAAAATCTTCGGTCCGGGTAACGTCTTTGTTGTTGAAGCAAAGCGCCAGCTCGTTGGAGCTGTCAGCATCGACCTTTTGCCCGGGCCCAGTGAAGTCCTCATCGTTGCCGATAAATCCGCCAACGCCAAGTTCATCGCCGCCGACATGCTTGCCCAAGCAGAGCACGGCGGAGACAGCGTGGTTGGGTTCGCCACCAACTCCAAGCAGCTACTAACAAAAGTAGAAAAGGAAATTCAAAAACAAGCAGCTACCCTCTCACGCGAAAAATACCTCCGCGACGTGCTCAAAAAAGGCACCTTTTGCCTACTTACCAAGAGCCTCCAAGAAGCCGTCGACATCTGTAATGCCTTTGCACCTGAGCACCTTTCTCTCGTTGTCGAAAACGAAGATGCCTGGCTAGATAAAATCCGCACCGCGGGTGCCATCTACGTTGGGCCTCTGGCTGCCGTTGCCGTAGGTGATTTCCTCGCCGGCCCCAGCCACACCCTGCCAACAGGAGGCTCTGGCAAATCATTCTCCGGCCTGCGTGCCGACCAGTTCCAGCGCCGCGCGAGCATTGTCCGCATGGACAAGAAAGCCGTTCAGAAATCCTTGGCAACCGTGGAAACCTTCGCTCGCATTGAAGGCCTTGACGCCCACGGCCGCTCCGTGAGTATTCGCGCGGAACAGTGAGGCTACCCCTCGATTTTAGGGGTATGTGTTTTTTTGGGAAAAAATGCAAAATTATTAGCAAAATAGAGGTATAATAGCGCAGTGCATAATCTTTGCGCTCATGAAGATCTAGCGTTTAGATCTTCACTTATAAATTACCTACAGATCCGCTATGAATCTTATATCCAATGTTCATCTCGTGGGTCTGTTGTCCTTGAGTGTTGTTACACTCTTAGGACTGAGTCCGTCTGATGCTGAGGAGAAGCTGTCCTTCAACAAGCACATTCGCCCCATCTTCATTAACAAATGCACGAAGTGCCACGGTGGCGTCAAGGCAGATGGAGACCTCTCCTTAATCTACCGTGCCCAGGCTCTTGGCAAAGGCAGATCTGGAAATACTCTCATCGTCCCTGGTAAACCTGAAGAGTCTGAGCTTTTCCAACGCATCATCACCGATGACATCGATGATAAAATGCCATTGCAAACAGGGCCCC